>NZ_CP024903.1:309135-618270 GCF_003330765.1 Burkholderia pyrrocinia
GATATCGGCGATGTAGGTATTCGGGCGGGATTCGGGCGCGTGTCGAACCGCCCAGGGAGGGAGTACCTGCGGCGGTCGCCCGTCCCCGGGGCGACGGGTTGTCAAGGACGCTGGCAAGCGTCGGCGGCGACACGCCCGAATGGTCAGATCACGGGTGCGACAACGTGTCCGGCACGCGGCGCGCGCGCCGAAGCGTCTGAGGAAAGAGGGCGGGAGTAAATGTGTCGGGCGCGCAACATCCGGCCGGCGGATGCAGGTCGGCGCGGTCCCACATCGCATCGAAGGCGACGGGGCGCGCAACGGCGCGAGCGGAATCGACGAGCGTGCAACGCGCGTCGGCTCGCGCATCTCGCGGCAGCGGGCCCGACCTTACTTCTTGAGAAACCGCAACGCGAACCGCGCCATGCGCGGCACGAACATCGGGCGCAGCAGGCGCTTGTCGTAGCCGGCCATCCGCCGATCGTTCTCCGCGAGACACAGTTCGATCAGCTCGCGCGGGTTCAGCGCGTCGCCGATATCGGCGGTGCTGGTCGCCGGGAAGTTCGCGTCGCGCGCGGCGCCATCGGCATCGATGCCGCGCGCGATGCCGATGCGGTCGCGCACCAGGTGCACCCACACGGTCGCGACGCGCGCGAAGAACCACGGCCGTCGCCACCACGGCATCGTGCGCCAGTACCACGCGTACCAGTTCGCGAAGAACAGGATGTGGCGGCCTTCTTCCTGGATCACGGGCTCGAAGGTGTCGACGAGTTTGGGCGGGAAATAGCCGGAGCGCTGCGCGGAGCGGAACAGCCCGAACGCGAAGAAGCTGTCGATGCATTCGCTGAAACCGGTGATCATCCACGACCACTCGGGGTCCTTCGGCGCCGGGTAGGCCGGCTCGGGCGCGAGCCGGATGCCGTACGCCGCGACGAGCTTCGACAGCACGACCTTGTGGCGTGCTTCCTCGCCGCCGTCCATCTCGAGTGCGCGGCGCAGCAGCGGATCGCCGATCGTCTCTGCATACGTTGCAACGCGGATCGACGCGCGGCCTTCGGTTTGCACCGCGATGTCCCAGATCGGCAGCGACGTGAGCCGCCTGAGTTCGTCGGGCTTGAGCGCCGGCCAGTCGATCACGGCCGGCTTGTACGGATTGTGTGTGTCGAGCAGCATGCGGCAGAACATCTGCTTGTGCGCATCGGAACCGATCCTGACCGGACCTTGCCTCGAGAAGGTCCAGTTGCGCATGGCGTGATCTGCGGCTGCGTGCTCTTCCTGCAGCGTGTCAGTCATGGCTGTTGTTATGCGTTTACGGGCCGAAAGATTTTTGCATAGCTTCCGTAAACGCGTATTTTCGAGCGGCCATGCGCACGCCGGCCACGCGTGCGTCACGCGTGCGTGTCGACCCAGAGGCGGCCCCAGCGTGACGCGTAGGCGAGCGCGTGCTCTTCCTCGAAGAAGAAATCGATCGCGTCGAACGAAACGGAACGCGGCGACGGGCCGCTGCTCGCCTTCTCGATTGTCAGGTTGGCGGCGAACAGCCCGTTCGGCAACCGGGCGGCAGCGGGGGCGACTTCATAGCCCTTGTAGCGGATCGTACGGTTCATGGCGTGCGCGGAGAAAGTTCGGACTTTCAGCGTACGAAAACCTGCCGGCTGCGTGAACCAATCTTTCGGCCAATGCAAATCACGCGGCGGGCCGAATCGTTATCGGGGCGGTACGCAGGGGAGGGGCATCGGTGACGAAGCGACGGCGCGCACGGCACATCGCCGCGTGTCCGAAAGCGCGCCGCCCGCGCGGCGAACCTTGTCGGCCGGGCGTGGGCGGCGGAATGCGGGGGTGTTACTGGTTGGCGATCTTCAGCACGGGCGCGAGCGCGTCGACCGATGCCGCATGCGTGGTCGCGCGATGCGATGCGAACGCGAGCGCGAACTCGGCCGCTTGCCCGCCGACCGTCTCGAGTTGCGCGACGACCTTCGGATCCGAGCAGCTATCGGCGCTGTCGAAACGCGTTTCGAGTGTGTTCACGGTCGCGCCGAACGGCGTCGGCCAGCCGCGCAGCGCATGGACGATCGAACGCAGCGAGGTCAGCACGGTGCCGGCCGCCTGCCAGCCGTATGCGGTGACGATCAGGCCGACTGCGCGGCCGTCGAGATAGGGGCGATCGTCCGCGCGCAGTT
This sequence comes from Burkholderia pyrrocinia, assembly GCF_003330765.1. Lineage (NCBI taxonomy): Bacteria > Pseudomonadati > Pseudomonadota > Betaproteobacteria > Burkholderiales > Burkholderiaceae > Burkholderia > Burkholderia pyrrocinia. The sequence continues at coordinate 311,295 of NZ_CP024903.1, forward strand.
CCTCGAGCGTGTCGAGCGCATTCTTCACGAGACCGGAGACGCCGCCGTGATAGCCGGGCGTCGCGATGATGATCGCGTCGGCCTGGCGCACGGCGTCGATCAGCTCGCGCTGCGCGTCGGTCAGCGTTTTGTGTTCGGGTGCGTAGTGCGGCAGCGTATGCAAGAACGGGCCGTCGAACAGGCGCGTGCGCGCGCCGGCGGCCTGCGCGCCGCGCAGCGCGAACGACAGCGCGCGTTCGGTCGACGACGCTGCGCGGGTGGTGCCGCCGATGCCGACGACGAACGGGCGGCGGTGTTGATCGAATGCAGTCAAGGGGCGCTCCTGGGGAATGGCTTGCCCGGCTAAGCACAGGCTTAAAACCAGATGGTAACGACCCCGTCGCCACTCTGAAAACGACTTTTCGTTCTATCGATATACCGCGCAGCGGGGGCAATCGTGTGCGCGGCGGCGCAGATCGATAGCAGAAATGCTTGGTTGGGGCGGTGCACCGCGGTCGATAAGATGGGCTCGTCTCCTCCATGATGTCTCTACTGACATGGGTTAGCCCCGCCGCGCGGATGCAGGCGGGGCTTTTTTTCGTCCCGGTCAGGAAAAGGGGGCGATGCCCTGGGCCGTTGCCCGTTACTCGAACACCGGCCGGAAGAAGCTGCGCTCGTAGCTGACGATGCAGCGCGTTTCCTCGGCGTAGCGGAACGCGGCCTGGCAGGCCGGATCGTCCATCGAGCGTTCGCGATAGCGCTCGTATTCCGCGAGGCTCGGGAACGAGAACATCGCGAGCGCGATGTCGTTCGCGCCTTCCGACGGCAGGAAGTAGCCGTGATGCGTGCCGCCGAACTGCTCGACGAGCGGAATCCACATCTTGCCGTAGGTTTCGAACTGGTCGAGCTTGTACGGATCGATGACGTAGCGAAGGAAGCAGGTGACCATGAGCGCTCGCGATGTGGTGAGGGAGCAGCGAGTCTGGATTGCGCCGCCGCCTGTGTCAACGGAGCGCGCGCCGGCGTTCGATGCCGTCGCTGGATGCGTTGCTTGCGCACACAACGATTGGCGTCCTTTCCTGCGTTCGCAACGACGCGAGCGGAGCGGCGGCACACGCCGTCGCCACTGTCTCTTCAGCAGGCACCTCCCCGAACTTCTGCGACATTTCGTGATGCGCTTCACCGGCAAGTGCTACGACAGCGCGATCCTCTGCAAGCGGCCAGTCGCGCACTGCGCCCGCGGCGTGTCGCCAGCATCTCGATGTTCGATCTCCGATGCAACGACTGTACGCAGTGACGCGTTGCGACCGTCGAAAGAAACCGGCGCGCCCGATAAACGCCGCGTAAACACGGGTGCGAACGCGTGGCGTTACTCGTCGCGGTCGCGCGTATCGCCGCCGCCTTTCGCGAGGCGCCACGCAATCGTGCCGAGCACGCCGACCGCGACGACCAGCGCACCCCACAGCACGTAGCGGCGCGTCGCGTCCGTATCGGCGGCCGCCGCCGGCGCGATAGCCGATACCGGCAACATCGCGCCGACACGCGCGGGCCGCACTTCGGGCACCATGCCGACCAGCAGCGCGTCGCGGCTCACGGCCGACGATACGAGCAACGCGTCGCCGACGCCGAGCGTGAACGGCGGCGCGCCGCGCGCGACGAAGGTCAGCGCGGCAGGATGCCAGCCGATCGCGACGACCGGCTGGCCGCCGCCGAATCCGCCGTTGCGCATGTCGACGACGATCCGCCACGCGCGATCCGTATTCGCAGCGAACGCGAGCGGCGGATTGCGCTGCTCGCCGGCCTTGCCCTGCAGCCGGAACAGCACGGCGCTCACAACGTCGCGCCACGGCGCCTGTGCGTCGGCGCGGCTCTGCAGCGTCGCACGCGCGACGGTGTTCGGTTGCGGCAGGTCGATGCGCACGCGGTCGACCGGATACGCGCCGTCGGTGTCGAACAGATACTCGCCGGGCGTGCCGCCGGCCCGCACGCGCGCGGCGTCGCGCCATTGGCGCGGCACGGACGCGGTGTCGGTTCCGCGCGCGTCGCGCGGATGCGTCTCGACGTCGATCGACGCGATCGCGGGCGCGCCGTCGAGCCAGTCCAGCCGCAGGTAGCGCGGCGCGGCGCCTTCGAGCGCGATGCGTTCCTGCACCAGCATGTCGTCGCCGTGGCCGACCTTCAGCAGTTGCGTGCTGCCGAGCGACCGCCAGCTGCGCAGGTCGTCGCTGGCTTCGACGGCGACACGCCCCTGGTAGCTGTCGTCGCCCACGTGCACGAGCAGCGCGTCGATGTCGCCGTCCGCACGCGACAGGTCGACGAGATCCGCGTCGCGCTTCGCGCGCGGCGGCGCGGCGACGGCCGCGCGCAGCGAGCCGTCCGGGCTGACCGTCACGCCGAGCGGCGCGTTGCCGTGATCGGCGCGTGCAGGCGGTAGCGGAAACCAGTGCACCGGCGTGCGCGATGGCGGCATGGCGGGCGTGGCCGCCGCGGGCGCGTCGAGCGAATACGGAACGGGCTCGTCCGCGCCGTTGAAGATGCGCACGTCGCCGAGATCGTCGCGCCGGCTCGCCGCATACACCGGCTGCGGCACGGTGAGCTGGTAATACGCGGCGCTGCCGTCGAGGTCGAGCGAGAAACGCTGGGCGACGCGCTCGGCGCCCGGCGTGCCGTCGGCCGCCGCGAACGACGCGAGCAGGCTCAGTCCGAGCAGGGCTGCGAGTCGCTTCATGGCGCGTCGTCCCGTGGGGCCGCGGCCTTCGGCGGCAGCGGCGAGAAATAGCCGATCAACAGCAGCAGCACGCCGATGCCGATGAACGACACGATGCGTTCGATGCCGGTCACGTGCGACAGGTCGAACAGGAACAGCTTGACGACCGTGAGCGCAAGCAGCGCGGCGCCGACGAACCACAGCGGACGCAGCCCTCGGCGCGTGGCCCAGATCGTCGTCGCGAGCGCGCAGACCGTCCAGTACACGGACACCGAAGCCTGCACGAGCGTCGATTCCGCCATCGCGCCGAATTCGTACGGCACGCCGGCCCAGTGATGCAGCGTGCGCAGCAGGATCGCGTTCAGCCACAGGAACACGGTCGCGCCGGCCGCACTCAGCAGTTCGACGCGATAGTTGCCGAACGACCAGCCGAGCTTGCGCGCGCGCACGAACCACGACGCGGCGAGCGCATAGACGACCACCAGCACGAGATCGAGCGGGTTGAAGAGCGGCACGCGCGCCCAGCTTCCGCCGTCCTGCGTGAAGTTCGCGTAGAAGGTCCACACCCACATCACGACGATCAGCGGCAGCGACGCGAGCGCGCACACGCGGGCGATGCCGTCGCGGCGCGTCAGCCACATCCCGGCGAACGCGAACAGGCTCCAGCCGACCATGAACACCTGCTGGATGCCGAACGACGACAGCACGGTGTCGATGTCATAGGCCATGTGGAAGCGGTGATGCAGCGTGCGCAGCATCAGCGCGTTGAACCACAGGAACACGGTCGCGATCGCCGCGTAGTCGACGACTTGCGGATGCCATGCGATGCCGAGCGTCCTCAGGCGACGCAGCCATGCGGCGAACGCGACGAAGACCAGGCACTGTGCGATGTCGAGCGGATTGAGCAACGGCAGCCAGAAGAGCGGCGATGCATCGCCGTCGCTGGTGACGCTGGCGATGCTCCACAGCCACAGCAGCGCGGCGAGCGGCGCCGCGCCCCACACCTGGTACGCGCGCGGGAATGCCGCGACGGGCCAGCGCAGGCGCGAGCCGGGGCCCGACACCAGCAGGAGCAGCGCGCCGAAGCCGTAGGCCCACGCGCTCCAGCTCCATGCGCCTTCGGGCACGAAGGCGCGCAGGCGCCAGAAGCCTTCGAGAGACAGCAGCCCGCACAGGGTCCAGAACATCAGCGTATGCAGCGGCGCGATCACGCCTGCGGCGATGGCTTGCCCGATGCCGGGCACCGCGCCCGGCGCGGGTTCGGCGCTTGCCGCGCCGCGCGACTGGCGCCACAGCAGCGCAAGGCCTGCGCCGACGGCGACGGGCCATGCGAACGTGCCCATGCCCGACAGCGGCGCTTCATGCGCATCGAACGCGCGCAACGCGAGCAGCGCAAGCACCGGCGTCAGCGCGAGCGCGGGCCATTCGGCGAGCGGCCACGCAAGCCGGCGGCGCGCGACGTGCGCAAGCCACGCGGTGCCGGCCGCGAACAGCGCGGTCGCATCGACGACGAAGCGGTCGGCATGCAGGTCGACGTGACGGCTCGCGTAGACGAGGATCTCGTGCAGCCCGCCGCTGACCCACCACAGCAGCCCCCACGCCGCGGCCGCGGCGCCGATCTCGGGCATCCATGCGTGCCACGCGCGCGCTTCGCCGCGCCCGTGCAGCCACCAGCCGGTGAACAGGCCGGCGAGCGCGATCAGCAGCATCGCGATATAGGGGCTGTTGAGCACGGGCAGCGCGGTTGCGTCGGCCGGCCCGAGCAGGCTCGTGAAGAACGCGCCGGCCGCGGCGACCTGCATCAGCAGGCCGAAACCGAACGGCAGCAGGCGCTTCTCGCGCACGCCGAGCCAGACGATGGCCGCGCCTTCGATCGCCCAGGCGGCGCTGGTAGTCGGGCCCGAGAACGCGAGCGGCACCGCCAGCGTCGCGAAGATCACCGCGAGCGCGAGCATGGCTTCGAACAGCAGCGCGAGGCGGTCGCGGCGCCGCGCGAGCCATGCGGCGACCGCGACATAGAACGCCGACAGCGCGACGGCGCTCCACGCGAGCCCGAACGGCATGTCCTTCACGAGCGACGCCTGCAGCGCGGTCGCGACGATCGGCGTGCCGAACACGAGCGTGCCGTCCACGTAGTGCCGCAGCGCCAGCTCGCGTTTCACCGCATACAGCAGCGCGATGCCGACATACATCAGGAAGAACAGGATGAGGAACGGCTCGGTGCTCGCGAACAGCGTGGGGCGATAGGCGGTCACGCCCCATGCCGAGCCGATCGTGAACGTGAACACGAAGCCGAGCAGGTTCAGCGGGCGCCATGCCTTGAACCACGCGATCGCGAAGATGCCTGCGTTCAGCAGCGCGTAGTAGCTGAACAGCGCGACATGGTTGCCCTGGCCGGTCGACAGCAGCACCGGCGCGAGAAAGCCGCCCGCGCTGCCCATGAACGCGAGCGGCAGCGCGTTCTGCCTCACCGCGAGGAACGCGCTCAATGCGCAGACCGCGACCATCAGCGGAAACGCGGCGCCGACGGGCAGCAGCGCGTAAAGCTTGGTCGCGGCGAAGATCGTCAGGTACAGGATGCCGACGCCGCCGCCCTGCAGCACGAGGCCGTACGCCGCGCGGCGCGCACGCACGCGCCAGCCGATCGCTAGCAGCGCGGCCGCGCCGAGCGCCGTGCCCGCGAGGCGGAATTCGATCGGCAGCATGTTGTTGTCGGCTGCGTACTTGAGCAGGAACGCGACGCCGAAGAACAGCACGATGATCCCGACGCGCACGACCGTGTTGCCGCCGAGCAGCCAGTCGCGCGCGGCGCGGAACGCACGCTCGACGAAGTCGGGCTCGCGCGGCACGGGCGGGGCAGGGCGGATGGGGGTGGCGGGTGCGTTCGCCGTGGCGTTGGCGGTAGCGGGCACGGCGTCGGGCGCAGCGGTTGCCGGTGTGGGCGCCGCGGCAGGAACCGGCGCCGATGTGGATGCCGGCATGCCCGCGCGTGCGGCCGCGGGTTGCGTGGGCGGAGCCGGCGGCGTTGCCGAGGTGGGTGGCGATAGCGGCGCGGATGGGGTGCCGGCCGCGCTGGACGAAGGCGTTTGCGTGGCGATGCCGGCTGCGGCCGCACCGGCCTTCGCGCCGGCCAGCTGGCCGCGCAGCGAGTCGAGTTCGCGCGTGAGCGTTTCGACGGTCGCTTCGAGGCGCGCGACGCGATCGGCCAGCGGCGCGGGCGGCTGCTGCGGCGTCGCGGGCATCGCGAACGCGTCGGGTGTGGCGCGCTTGTTCTTGAGCTTGTGTTGCTGCAGCGCGTGACCGAGGCAGAACCCGACGGCGGCGCCGAGCAGCGCGCCGTTCGCGCCCGAGAAATCCCCGATCAATGCGGCGATGCCGCCCACGATGAAGCCGATTACGGCGAATGCCCAGTTCAACGCCTTGCTCCCTCTCTCGTATCGTTATCGTCCTTCGATCGCGGATCGCACCGGATCGAGGCGGTTTCAGCACGGCCGGCAGGCGAACCGGCATGCGCGCGCCGCTGGCGAACCTTCATGCGAAAAGCCCGCGGCAACGTCGCGATCGGCGTGTTTGCCGGCAATGTATCACAGCGGCCATGCGGGATTTTCTGGGTTGCGCACGGGCCGCGATGCGTGGCTGATTTCCGTTCATGACGATCGTGCGGCGCGGCTTTTTTTGTACGGTCATGCTTTTTGCAGGCAGCCGACCTGCACGGCGGGACGGCCGGTTGGCGCGCATTGATCGGACAACATCGCGACACAGTCTGATCGGACGTGAAATTGTCGCAAAGCGACGTGCGCCCGATGCGGATTGGCGCAAAACGCCAAGCGATACGCATCGCGCTGCTGCGCACAAGTCCGGCGTGCGATGCCCGTCGTTGCTGGCCGTGCGCGTATTGCGCCGCCGCAATCGGGTGTCGCCGCGTGCCGCGGCCCGCCTGGCGGGGCTGGAGGCCGTGTCGTATTTGCGCAAGCGTTTGTCGTAATTCGTCGGCAGGTCGGGGTTTTTTCTGGCAACTATGTAGGCACGCTACGACTCACGTGAGTCCCCGCTACACGAGGAGAAGGTTTCGATGGATGCCCCCAAGGTCGTGGTCGAAGGTCTGTGCAAGGTGTTTGGAAGCAACCCGCAGCAGGCGCTCGACATGCTCGCCGCAGGCTCGACGAAGGACGAGGTGCTCAAGCGCACCGGTCAGGTCGTCGGCGTGCACAACGTCTCCTTCGATGTGCAGGAAGGCGAAATTTTCGTGCTGATGGGCCTGTCCGGCTCCGGCAAATCCACGCTGATCCGCCTCGTGAACCGGCTGGTCGATCCGAGCGCGGGCAAGGTGATGATCGATGGCCTCGACGTCGCGTCGGCGCGCCGCTCGGCGCTGACCGCGCTGCGCCGCAAGGACATGAGCATGGTGTTCCAGTCGTTCGCGCTGATGCCGCATCGCACCGTGCTGTCGAACGCCGCGTTCGGCCTCGAGGTCGCGGGCGTGGGCAAGAAGGAACGCGAACGGCGCGCGATGGACGTGCTCGAGCAGGTTGGCCTTGCACCGTTTTCGCACAAGGTGCCGTCCGAGTTGTCGGGTGGCATGCAGCAGCGCGTCGGCCTCGCGCGCGCGCTGGCCGTGAATCCGTCGCTGATGATCATGGACGAGGCGTTCTCCGCGCTCGATCCACTGAAGCGCAGGGAAATGCAGGATGTGTTGTTGCAGCTCCAGAAGGAGCAGCGCCGCACGATCATGTTCGTGTCGCACGATCTCGAGGAAGCGCTGCGCATCGGCAACCGCATCGCGATCATGGAGGGCGGCCGGCTCGTGCAGGTCGGCACGCCGCAGGACATCATCGCGAACCCGGCCGACGACTACGTGCGCGCGTTCTTCGACGGTATCGACACGAGCCGCTACCTGACCGCCGGCGACCTGATGCAGACGGGCGCGGTGCCCCTCGTGTCGAAGCTCGACGCCGCGAATGTCGCCGCGTCGCTGAACGGCAGCGCCGAATACGCATTCGTGCTCGACGCACAACGCAAGATCCGCGGCTTCGTCACGCGCGACGCGATCGGCAACGCATCGCCGGCCCTCCGCCCGATCGAAAGCATCCGGCGCGACGCGACGCTCGATCACGTTGTCGCCCGCGTGGTGGCGAGCCCGAACGCGCTGCCCGTCGTCGACGACGACGGCTGCTACTGTGGCTCGGTCGACCGCGCACTTATCCTGAAAGCCATCACGCGTTCGCGAGGTTCCCATGTCTGAAATGATTCCGCTCGGTACTTGGGTCGACCAAGGCGTCCATTACCTGCTCGACCACGACGCCAAGACATTCGACGCGATCGGCCAGGCGATCGAGGGCCTCGCGGCGCTCGTCGAACACGGCCTGCAGGCGATCCCGATGTGGATGCTGATGGCGATCTTCATCGGCATCGGGCTGTGGCGGGTGGGCTGGCGTTTCGCGCTGTTCGCCACCGCGTCGCTGCTGCTGATCTTCGCGACGGGCTTCTGGGACCAGACGGTCATCACGCTCGGTCTCACGCTGTCGTCGACGATCATCAGCCTCGTGCTCGGCATCCCGCTCGGCATCTGGGCCGCGAAGAGCAAGTGGGTCGCCGCGATCGTGCGCCCGATCCTCGACCTGATGCAGACGATGCCGGCATTCGTTTACCTGATTCCGGCCGCGATGCTGTTCGGTCTCGGCCGCGTGCCGGGGATCCTGTCGACGGTGATCTTCGCGATGCCGCCCGCGGTGCGCCTGACGAGCCTCGGCATTCGCCACGTGAACCGCGAGATCGTCGAAGCCGGCCAGGCATTCGGCTGCACGCCGTGGCAGTTGCTGTACAAGGTGCAGTTCCCGAACGCGCTGCCGTCGATCATGCAGGGCGTGAACCAGACGATCATGATGGCGCTGTCGATGGTGATCATCGCGTCGATGGTCGGCGCGGGCGGCCTCGGCAACGACGTGCTCGCCAGTATCCAGCGCCTCGACATCGGCCTCGGTTTCGAAAGCGGTTTGTCGGTCGTGCTGCTCGCGATCATTCTCGACCGCATCACCGAAAGCTTCGGCCGCGCGCCGGGCACCGTGAAGGCGCCGCTGTTCTCGGGCCTCAAGCAGCTCTTTCGCGTGAAGGGTTCGCCCGCGCAGGCCTGACCGACTGGCGGCCGGAATACTCTCCGGCCGCCTTCCCTGATTCGATAACGGCTTCCGCGGCTTTCGTCGCGGGGCTGCCCACCCGCAACCTCCCGAGGGTCTGTTTCCAGATGGAACGCACATGCGAATGCCCGAAATCGCTCGGAGGGCAAGAAGTGAGGAGCGCCGTTTGGCCGCGCCAAACAAGCGACGAGCGACGCCGCCATGCGGGCGATTTCGGGCATTCCCGTGGAATGGTTTTTAAATTTGGGGTTGCCACGAGAACGGCCGCTCGCCGCGTTGCGCTCCTTGCGAATACGTCCAGTATTCGCGGCGTCGCGCGCCTCGCGAGCGGCCGTTCTCGTGGCAACGCATGTGCGTTCCATCTGGAAACAGACCCTAGGAGACCGATGTGACGTCCGCCGTCGCTGTCGCGCCCGCCGCCTGCGTTTCACCGGTTTCGTCCCTCGCCCATTTCGGCTTCCTGACGCTGCCGAACTTCTCGATGATCGCGTTCTCGAGTGCGGTCGAAGTGCTTCGGATGGCGAACTACGTCGGGCGCGCCGACCATTATCGGTGGTCGATCTACTCGCTCGACGGCGCCCCCGCGCATGCCAGCAACGGCATCGCGGTGCGGCCCACGCAGGCGCTCGACTACACGAACCTGCCCGACGTGATGATCGTGTGCGGCGGCATCCGCATCCGCGACGTGGTCGACGAGGGCGCGCGCGATACGCTCGCGGCGCTCGCCGAACGCGGGCTGCCGCTCGGCGGCATCTGCACGGGCGCGTATGCGCTGATGTCGAGCGGGCTGCTCGACGGCTATCGCTGCACCGTGCACTGGGAGAACCTGTCCGCGCTGCATGCCGAGTTTCCGCAGGTCGGCTTCGCCGACGAGTTGTTCGTCGTCGACCGCGACCGGCTGACCTGCACGGGCGGCACCGCGCCGCTCGACCTGATGCTGAACCTCGTCGGCATGCGGTTCGGCCAGCAGCTTGCCGCGCAAGTATCGGAGCAATTCATCCTGGAGCGCATCCGCAGCTCGACCGACACGCAGCCGATTCCGGTCGATGCGCGCGTCGGCTTCTCGCGCGCGGAGCTGATCGAGGTCGTGCGCCTGATGGAGGCGAACATCGAGGAGCCGCTGTCGCTCGAGGAACTCGCGCGGCTCGTGCGGCTGTCGCAGCGGCACCTGCAGCGGATGTTCAAGGTGTACCTGAACGTGTCGCCGACCCACTATTACCTGACGATGCGCCTGAAACGCGCGCGTGACCTGCTGCGCACGACCGATGCGTCGATCGCGCGCGTGACGACGGTCTGCGGCTTTCATTCGCCGTGTCATTTCAGCAAGGCATACCGCGCGCAGTTCGGCCATGCGCCAAGCTACGAGCGCCGGTTGCCGGGGCGCTGACCGGCGCGAACCCTGCTTACAGATGGTCCGCAACGTCGCCGGGATCGCGGCGCGCGGCTTTAACAAACGATCCCGCATTCAAGCAAACGACATCACGTTGAGGAGAAGAAAGATGAAGCGCCTATTGATCGCAGCGGTATGCGGGATCGGGGTAACCGCGCCGATGTCGGCCGTTTATGCGGCCGATCCGCCCGTATGCAAGAACGTGCGCTTCGCGGATGTCGGCTGGTCCGACATCGCGGCGACCACGGGCCTCGCATCGACGATGCTGCAGGGGCTCGGCTACAGCCCGACGAAGACGATCGCGTCGGTGCCGATCACGTTCGCGGGGATCAAGAGCAAGCAGATCGACGTGTTCCTCGGCTACTGGTCGCCGACGATGGACCCGATCATCCAGCCGTTCACGAAGGCCGGCACGATCAAGGTACTCGCGACGCCTAACCTGACCGGCGCGAAATACACGCTCGCAGTGCCCGACTACGTGTACCAGGGCGGCCTGAAGTCGTTCGCGGACATCCAGAAGTACGCCGACAAGCTCAACGGCAAGATCTACGGGATCGAGCCGGGCAACGACGGCAACCTGCTGATCAAGAAGATGATCGACGGCAACAAGTTCGGGCTCGGCAAGTTCAAGATGGTCGAGTCGAGCGAGGCCGGGATGCTGGTCGAGGTGAACCGCGCGATCCGCGACAAGCAGTGGATCGTGTTCCTGGGCTGGGAACCGCACCCGATGAACGTGCAGATGAAGATCGACTACCTGACCGGCGGCGACGACGTGTTCGGCCCGAACTACGGCGAAGCGAAGGTGCTGACGGCGACGCCGCCCGATTACTCGCAGCGCTGCCCGAACGTCGCGAAGTTCGTGTCGAACCTGCAGTTCACGACGACCATCGAGAACCACGTGATGATGCCGATCATGAACAAGGAAGATCCGAACAAGGCAGCGACGGAGTGGCTGAAGGCGAACCCGCAGGCGCTCGACAAGTGGCTCGCGGGCGTGACGACGCTCGACGGCAAGCCGGGGCTGCCGGCGGTGAAAGCGTATCTCGGCGTGCATTGAGCGTCGACGCGATCGGCGCGCCGACTGAAAAGGACGGCGCACCGGTGTGATGAAACGCGGCCCTCCCGCATCGTGCGGGCGGGCCGCGCCGCTTCTGGGCGCCCGAACGCGCGGTGTTACGGCATGACGACGACGAGCAGTACGCGCTGCAGGCCGTCTTGCCCGGGAGGGAGCACGAGCCGGTTGCGCGGATGGCGCCGGGTGCCGTCACCCGAACCGGACGCAATACACCGGCGGCAAATGCGCCGACACCATCTGCCAGTTTTCACCGCCATCGCCGGACGTCCATAACCCGCCGGTCGTCGACGCCATCGCGAGACGCGTGCCGGAATCGTCCACCGCGAGCCCGTGCCGATACACGAGGTCATATGCGGGCGCGGCCGGCAACCCGTTCGAGAAACTCTCGAAACTGCGGCCGCCGTCGCGCGTGCGCGTGACGACGAACCGGCCGTTCACCGGAATCCGGCATGCATCCTTCACGGCCGGTACGAACCACGCTGTGTCAGGTTCGTTCGGATGCACGGCAACGGCGAAGCCGAAGCTCGAAGGCTGCGCTTCGATCCGCCGCCAGTGCTCGGCGCCGTCGGTCGAGCGGAAGATCGCGCAGTGATGCTGCGTCCACAGCACGTCCGGGTTGGCCGCGCACTGCACGACGCGATGCGGGTCCTGCATGTTGGGCTCGCCGCGCCGTTCGGGCGGCATGTAGTCGGCTTCCATGCCGTCGGCGGTCACGCGCCAGGTGGCGCCGCCGTCGGCGGTTTGCCAGACGCCGCCGCACGAGATGCCGACCGTCACGTGCCGGCTGTCGCGCGGATCGACCATCACCGAATGGATGCCCGGCGCGTCGTACCCGCCGCCGCCCCACTCGGTGCGTTCAGGGCGATCCCACAATGGGCGGTTGAGCGCCCACGAGTCGCCGCCGTCGTCGGAGCGGAACAGCCCGCCGGGAATCGTGCCGGCCCACAGTACGCCCGGCTCGTCGGCGCCGCCGGCTTCGAGCGCCCAGATCTGCTGAAGCGTCCAGGGCGGCTTCGGGGCGGGGGGCTCGTCGTCCGCATCGCTCGTGCTGGCATGCGCGCTGGTGCTGGCGGGCGGTTCGTCGGCAGGCTGCGGCGGATAAACGGGGACGGCGCATTCCTCCCAGTCGGCGGCGCCGGCCGGCCTGCGGTGCAGCTTCACGCCGAAATGGCCGAGGTTGAGCGCGGCATATAGCGTGCCGTCGCGCGGGTCGGCCAGCGCCATGCTGACCGGCTCGCCGGCGAAATGCGGCTCGCCGAGCGTCCAGCCGCCGTTGCCGTCGGCCTGCAGAACGAACAGGCCCTTGCGGGTGGCGACGAGCAATCGATCGTTCATGTTGGGTGTCTCCTGATGATCCGATTGGGCGCTTTCGCGCCTGGTCGAAGCCCACGCATCAGTCCCCTTATCCGCCCGTCAGCGCCTGGACGACATAAACCCGGCTGGCGTCGCCGAGCGCATCGGACAGGTGCTGCCGGTCGTGTATCCGCTGGCCGTCGATGAATACTGACAGGTGTTTTCGCAGCGCGCCCTGGTCGTCGAGGATGTAGCCGCGCAGTCGTGGCTGCTCGCCGAAGACGGTTTCGAACGCTTCGCCGAGCGTCCGCGCGTCGATTTCGCGCTCGGGCGTTTCGATATGCCGCTGGATCGAAGCGGCGAAGAAAAGGTGCGCCATGGCAGTGGCTGGCAGGAGCCGCGCGGAGGGGACGGTTTTTAGTGTAGGCGATCCGGCGAAGGCTGAAAGGTGGGACGGAGCGGCCCGGCGCGATCCGGCGTGCGCGGGCCGGTGGTGCGCTAAACCGGAATCGACCGCCCCCGAATCCGGATCCCGAGCCGCACGACGCCGATCACCGCATTCGACAGCCACGTGAGCAAACGCGGCATCCCGCGCCGGCGGATATCGAGCAGCAGCACGATCCGCACTTCATCGCTGTCGTTCCACACCTCGTGCATGAACGTGTCGTCCCACAGCAGGAAGCGGCCTTCGTCGAGCCGGTATTCGCGGCCGTCGACCTTCAGCACGGCGGCCGGCGTGCCGTCCGCGCGCTTCGGCATCGACAGCACGAGATAGCCGCGCAGGATGCCGCGAAACGGCCCGCGATGCGGTGGAATGTGCTTGCCGGGCGCGAGAAACGACAGCGATGCGGACAGCACGTCCGGTGACGCCGCGACGATCGATGCGACGGTCGGGCAGCGCGACAGGTTGCGCGGGAACGGCTGACCGTACGCCTGCATGATGAACATCCGCCAGTCGCGTGCGTCGTTGGCCGAGATGTCGTACTGCTCGCGCATGATCTCGTGGAAGCGCGGGATGTGCGGCAGGTCGCGCGCCACGGCGAGCGCTTCCGCCCGGATGGCGGGCCATGCGTGCACGAAACGCTTGGCGTCCGGGAATGCGGCCGTGTCGAGCACCGCGCCGCCGTCGAGATGGCGGTCGTACAGCGTGCGGAGCAGGCCGGCTGCATAGTCGTAAACGACGGACATGGTCGATCGAGGAGCGATCCGTAACGGGTGTCGTCAGTCTGCCCGAGGCGCAATGGGCGCTGCGTTACGTCAGGTTACGCCGGCTGACGAAAGAATGACAGTTCGTTGAACGGCCGACACGAGCGGCCCCGGAAACCGGGAGATCGCGTGGTTCGAGCCGCGATAAGCGGGAATAAACGCACACCCTCCGTCGTCATACGGGATGTAGCACGTCGTCTCGTTGACTTCTGAAGGAGTGGAGCATGAACACGCATTGGCTGGTGGCCGCTACCGTGGCGGCGATATCTCTCGCGGGTGTCGCGGCGCAAGCGTCGGCACAGGAACTGACGCGCGCGCAGGTCAGGCAGCAACTGATCGACGCCGAAAACAACGGGCTGCGCTTCGTGACCGATACGTCGTATCCGGACGTGAGCCCGCTGTTCCAGCGGCAGGTCGAACAGATGCCGCGGCGTCAGGCCAGCACGGCGGTCGGCAGCGATCCGGCCGTTTCATCCGAAGCGGGCAAGCGGGCGACGATGTCGCCGCGCCAACGCGCCGCCGCATGCGTCGGCCCTGCGAGCTTCTGCACGATCTATTTCGGAAGCTGACGCAGTCGCCTGCGTTTGCAGGTCAGGCATTCACACAGGTTGATCGATACGGAACATTGAAGGAGTTCATGATGAAATCATATATCGCAGTACTGACGATGATCGGGGTGATCGTCGGTCAGTCGGCATTCGCGCAATCGGCCGCGCCGCTGACGCGCGCACAGGTTCGCGACGAATTGATGCGGCTGGAAGCGGCCGGGTACGACCCGGCGAAGGGCGACGAAGGCGAGTATCCGGCGGACATCCAGGCCGCGGAGGCGAAGCTCGCCGAGCAGGATCGGGCCAGGATGGCGGCCTCCGCTGCGCATGCGCCGGCCTCCGGCATGCCGGCGCAGACCAGCAACTAGGTGTCGACATGGTCGTGTGTGGCTTCAGGCCGTCGTGTTCGCGGTGCGGCAGTACGCATGCCCTTCGCGCCGCTCGACCTCGCCGAAGGGCGCCGGCTGCCATGCCTGTCATCGCACGCCGCTTCGCGCGGCGTCGCGATCATCTCGCCAACCGATCCCGAGTGGCGGGCAGGTCGATCGCACGATGAACAGGAATGCAGACGATATCGCGAACCGAAGCAGCCCGGCTCATGCACGCGATGGTGCGCTGAAATATGGGCGGGCGACTACCAGGGCATCATGCGCTGCGCGACGTGATCGCGCAGTACGAAGCGGTGCGCCAGCGCGGCTGCCACGTGCAGGCAGATGCCGCCGAACAGCACCCACGCGAGGATGCCGTGCACGTCGCCCATCGCGTGACCGAATCCGGAGCCGGCCGCCGACAGCGCCGGCAACGGAACGATCCCGAACAGCGTCACGGCCCAGGCGCGCGACGATGCGTTGATCCAGCCGAGCAGCGGCACCGCGATCAGCAGCGCGTAGAGCGCGACATGCGTCGCGCCCGACAGCGCGCGCATCGCGGGCGACAGATCGCTCGCGGGCGGGCGATGCGTTGCGCGCCACAGCACGCGGCACGCCATCGCCGCGAGCAACGCGGTGCCGACGATCAGGTGCGCGGCGATCAGGCCGATCGGCTGCGTGTCGCGATGCACGTCGGGCATTGTCCAGCCGATCGCATATTGCGCGACGACCAGCGCCATGATCAGCCAGTGAAGCAAGCGCGCAACGGCGCCATATCGGGCGGGCGTGGGCATGAAGACTCCTGATGAACGAGCGACCGGGACGGTATCGGTCGAGCGGATTCTACGGCCGAATCCTTAACGAAACGTTAAGCACGCGGCATCGCTCCACCCGCGTCCGCCGACGGCAGCGTAATCGCGACGCCGAGGCCCTGGCCGCCGATGCCGGTCTCGAACTGCACGGTGCCGCCGAAGTATTGCGCGATGCGTGTGACGATCGACAGCCCGAGCCCGCTGCCGGGCGACTGCGCGCCGCTGCCGCGATAGAAGCGGTCGCCGAGCCGCTCGTGCTCGCCGGGGGCGACACCCGGCCCGTCGTCGCGCACGACGATGCGTTGCAGTGCGCCGTCGTCGTGCACGCCGAGCTCGATGCGGCCGCCCCGGCGGCCGTATTTGACGGCGTTGTCGACGAGATTGTCGAGCAGGATGCCGATCAGGATCGGATCGGCCTCGATCGCCCGCCGGGATGCGTCGCCGGCCACGATGTCGATGGCCTTGTCCGACGCCTTCGCGAGATGACGATCGATGGCGGCGTCGACGAGTTCGCGGACGACGACGGCGCGCGTCGGAATGCGTTCGTATTCGTCGAGCCGCGCGAGCAGCAGCAACTGTTCGGCGAGCCGCGCGCTGCGGTCGACGCCTTGTACCACGCGCTGCATCGCCAACTGCTTGCGCGCCGGATCGTCGGTCGCGATCGCCACCTGGGCCTGAACCTTGATCGCGGCCAGCGGCGTCTTGAGTTCGTGCGCCGCGTCGGACGTGAACGCGCGCTCGCGCACGATCGATTGCCGCAGCCGGGCCAGCAGGCGGTCGATCGCATCGACCAGCGTGTGCACTTCGTCCGGCACGGTGGCGATGCCGAGCGGTTCGAGCGATCGCGCATCGCGCGCGCCGATCAGCGTCGACAGCGTCTTCAACGGCGCGAGACTGCGGCCGATCAGGTACCAGAGGAGGAGCGCCAGCACCGGGAGCGCGACGATCAGCGGCCAGACGATGCCGCGCGCGATTCCGGTCGCCAGATCGCTGCGCGTATTGGCGGTCTCCATCACGCGCACCCAGCGGCCCGACGCATGGTCGCGCAGCGTGTGCGTGCGCCATTGCGTGTCGCCTATGACAATCGTCCGGGGCGCGCCGCGCGGGTCGCGTGCATCAGGCAAACCGCCAGCGGCGGCCGGAAGGCTCGACGCGACCACGTTGCCCTGCGCGTCGCGCACCTCGAACAGCACGTCGCGCGGCAGGCGATCGCCGTCGTTGTCGGGGCCGGATCCCGAATTGCCGGACGCCAGTTCGACCCGTGCGTCCGGCGGAAAGCGGGCAAGGTGACCGAGGTCGGCCGGTGCGAGATTGACCAGCAGCGATGCGTATTCGACGAGGCGTGCATCTTCCCATTCGCCGATCTCGCGCGTCGCGTGCCGGAAGCTGCCGAACACGGCGACGAGCCAGACGAGCGTCACGCAGCCGAGCGCCATCAGCGAAACGCGGCGTCGTATCGAACGGGAAATCATTGGAGGTCGACAACGTAGCCGATGCCACGAACGGTGCGGATCAAATCCGCGCCGAGCTTCTTGCGCAGGTTCGAAATATGGACCTCGATCGCATTGCTTTCGATGCCTTCCTGCCAGCCGTACAGGCCGTCCTCGAGGCGCGCTCGCGACTGCGGCGCGCCCGGGTGGCTGACGAGCTGAACCAGGATGGCCCACTCGCGCGACGTGAGCGCGATGCGCGCTGCATCGCGTGTCACTGTGTGGGTGGCCAGGTCGATCGTGATGTCGCGCCACGCGATCTCGTCGCCGGCGCGGCCCTGCGAGCGTCGCACGAGCGCGCGACAGCGGGCGAGCACCTCGGTCAGCTCGAACGGTTTCGCGAGATAGTCGTCCGCGCCGTCGTCGAGGCCGCGGACCCGGTCGGCCACGGTGCCGCGCGCGGTCAGCACCAGCACGGGGACCGTATCGCCCGCATCGCGCAACGCACGCAGCAGTTCCGTTCCCGATTTCCCGGGCAGGCCGAGATCGAGCACGACGAGCGCGAAGCGCGTGGTCGCGAGCGCCGCGGCGGCCGCGTGACCGTCGCGCAACCAGTCGACGTGATAGCCGGCCTGACTCAGGCTGATCTCGAGGCCGCTGCCGATCAGGTCGTCGTCTTCAACAAGGAGGAGTCGCATGGTCGATTCGTGTGCGGGCGTCTGCGATTGTATGAGCCGGACTGCGCGCGCCGTGCAACGGATTGTAATTGAGCCGCTTCGCATGCCGCCCGATTCTGAAGAACGCTTAAGGTTTGCCGCCGGCAATCCCGCTACCATCGGCCACTGCATTTCTCGGGTTGTTCTCCTCCGCTTCCCCTGATCCCGAATCGGGTCGGGTGCGTCCGGCACGCGCCGAACGTGCTTGCCCGTCAATCCGCGACCCTGCCGATCGATCCCGGATCGAAGCGAGTCGTCCGCACGGGAGGTTCAGTCTTCATGGCACCCTCGACGATCGAGCGATGGCGAGCCCACCTGCTGATCGCCGCGCTGGCCGGCATGTTCATTCAGTGTTTCGTGCTGGTTTCGTTGCTTGCATTGCGCGTACCCGAAGCGTTTTTCACCACGATGACGTTTCGCGTCTGGATCGTCGTCGCGGTCGCAACTGCCATCCTTTCGGCCCGTAAGCTTGCCGGTGCGGCGTTCAGGGCCGCGCTCGCGTGCGGATACGTGCGCGTGACCGGAATCGATCGCCGCACGGTAGTCGTGTCATCTGATTGCGCGTATCGTCTGCTGGTCGTTCTTCACATCCGGCTCAACGGGAGCCAATACGGCGGCGTGTACGGGTGAGCCCGCGTGCGCGCCGCCGGTTCCCGGCGTCGCGGTCATACGGGTCACCACTGGGGAGAAGCATGGTTTTGCTGCATGTGCTGCGCGCGCTGGGCGGGGTAATGTCGATCATCTGCGGGCTGGGCGTGTTGCTGGGCATTGCCTACACGGTCACGGCCAGCGTGCTGGTCGGCAGGTTCTTTTCCCGGGCGGCGGCGGAGCCGCGCGATTACCCGGGCGTGACCGTCGCGAAGCCGCTGCACGGCGACGAATGGGATCTCGTACAGCATCTCGAAAGCTTCTTCGTGCAGAATTATCCGGGGCCGGTCCAGCACCTGTTCGGCGTGCACGATGCGGGCGACGCGGCGCTCGCGGCTGTCGAAACGCTGCGTGCGCGCTACCCGGACGCGAACATCAAGGTCGTCGCCGATGCGCGGATGTACGGGCCGAACCGCAAGATCGCCAATCTCGTGAACATGCTCGAACACGCTGAGTATTCAGTGCTCTGTCTTGCCGACAGCGACGTGCTGGTCGAGCGCGGTTATTTGCGCGCCGTCGTCGGCGCGCTACAGCAGCCGGATGTCGGCATCGTGACGAGCGTGTATCGCGGCGTCCCGTCGCCGGGCTTCTGGCCCGGTGTCGCCGTCGCGATGACGAACTACCATTTCCTGCCGGGCGTGATCACCGGGCTCTTCATCGGGCGCGCGCGGCCGTGCTTTGGCCAGACGATCGCGTTTACGCGCGCGACGCTCGAACGCATCGGCGGGCTCACGCGTTTCGCGCATCACCTGGCCGAGGATCACGCGCTGGGCGAAGCGGTGCGGCAGGTGGGCGCGCAGGTCGTGATCCCGCCGTTCGTCGTCGGGCATGCCTGTGTCGAAGCGACGTTCGCCACGCTGTACGCGCATGAATTGCGCTGGAGTTGCACGATCCGAGCGGCCGACCGCGCCGGTCATGCCGGTTCGGTACTGATGCACCCGGTGCCGCTCGCGCTGTTGGCGCTGCTGTTCTCCGGCGGCTCGGCCGTTGCTTGCGGGCTGACGGTCGCGGCGCTCGCCGCGCGGGTGCTGCTGATGTTGAAAACGAGCCGTGCGACCGGCGCCGGCCTGCGCGGCGCAATCTGGCTGCCGTTCGTCGATCTCCTGCAGTTCGTGGTCTTCGTGTCGAGCTTCTTCTCGTCGCATGTCGTCTGGCGCGGCACGCGCTTTCACGTCGACCGGGAAGGCTTGCTGTCGCCGGCGAGCGAATCATGACGACCGAGACGAACACCGCTGCCGCCGACGCGGACCGGCTGTCCGCGCGTCACGAGGCGCGGCTCCGGCATGCGGGGCGCGCGGCGGCGCTGGGCGGGCTGGCGCTCGCCGTGTGGCTGATCTGGCGCGAGCATCCGCTGGAGATCCTGCACCGCCTGCAGATCGCCGGCGCCGGGCTGCTGCTCGCCGCGCTGGCCCACATCCTGCCGATGCTCGCGAATGCGTGGGACTGGCGGATGCTGATCCGCGGTCCGCGCCGCCCGTCGTTCGCGACGATGCTGAAGCTGGTCTGGATTCGCGAATCGATCAACGGGTTGTTGCCGGTGGCACGGATCGGCGGCGAGATCGTGTCGTTCGGCCTGTTGCGGAAGGCGGGCGTGCGGCCGGCGACGGTCGTGGCCAGCCTCGTCGCCGACATGCAGCTCACGCTGATCAGCCAGCTCGTGTTCGCGCTGATTGCGATCTGGTATGTGCTCGAGCGCGTATCGTCCGATGCCGCGCGGGTGGCCGCGAACCTCGCCATCGGCATGGCCGCGCTGGTGCCGGTGCTGCTGCTGTTCGCGCTGGTGCAGCATGCGCGGCCGTTCGAACGCGCGATGCGCGCGCTCAACCGCATCACGAGCGGCAAGGTCTATGCGCTGGTCGGCGAATCGGCGCGCACCGATCAGTCGATCCGGATGATCTGGAGAAAGACCGGCATCGTCGTGCGTTATCTGGGGATCTGGCAGACGCTGCAGTTCGCGGGCTACGCGCTGGAAATCTGGCTCGCGCTGTATTTCCTCGGCGCCGATCCGACTTTCGCGCAGGCGCTCGCGATCGAGGCGCTGATCCAGCTCGTGAGCAGCATCGCGTTCTTGATGCCGGGTGGGCTGGGCGTGCAGGAGGGCGGGTTCGTGCTGATCGGCGGGCTGCTCGGGTTCGACCCGCCCACGTGTCTCGCGCTGGCCGGCGCCCGCCGCGTGCGCGATCTGCTGTTCTATCTGCCGGGCTTGCTGGCGTGGCAGTGGGCGGCCGGTTCGGCGAACCGGCCGGGCGGCACGAAACGCGCGCCGCTGCACATCGGGGAATCCGCCCGGCCGCACTGACGCGGCCCGGCGACGCGCGAATCAGCGCCGTTCGTCGGCGATATGGCTGCGGATCACGTCCGCGAACGACGTATCGCCCTTCAGCCCGAGCGCTTCCGCGCGCGTCGTGTCCCAGCGGCCCGGCCAGCTGCCGACGATCTTCTCGACGCGCTCGTCGGGCGCATGGCGGATCAGCTTCACGACGTCGTCGCCCGCGACTTCGCGCAGCGCCGCGATCATCTCGTCGACCGACACCGACAGGCCAGGCAGGTTGATCACGCGCTTGTTGCCGAGTTTCGCGCTGTCGATCTCGCAGCCCGCGACGAGCGCTTCGATCGCGCCGCGCGGCGACAGCAGCCACAGTCGCGTCGAACCCGGCACCGGGCACACGCTTTCCTCGCCGTTCAGCGGCTCGCGGATGATGCCGCTCGCGAACGACGACGCGGCCGCGTTCGGGCGGCCGGGCCGCACGCTGATCGTCGGCAGCCGCAGCACGCGGCCGTCGACGAAGCCGCGCCGCGCGTAGTCGCACAGCAGCAGTTCGGCGATCGCCTTCTCGGCGCCGTACGACGATTGCGGGTTCAGCGCGGTGTCGTCCTGCACGACGTCGGGCAGCGTGCCGCCGTAGACCGCGACGGAGCTCGTGAACACGACGCGCGGCTGGTGCCCGCGCGCGCGGCACACGTCGAGCAGCGTGCGCGATGCGTCGAGGTTGATCCGCATGCCGAGATCGAAATCGGCTTCGGCCTGCCCGCTGACGATCGCCGCGAGGTGGAAGATCGCGCCCGTGCGCGTGTCGATCGCGCTGTCGAGCACCGCGCGATCGGCGATGTCGCCGACGATCGACGTCACGCGTGCGTCGCCGAAATCGCTGCCCTTGACGACGTCGAGCAGCACCAGTTCGTCGATCTTCTCCGTCCGGCCGTCGGGGCCGGTCAGTTCGCCGCGCTCGAGCAGCTTGCGCGCGAGACGCTGGCCGAGAAAGCCGGCGCCGCCGGTGATCAGTACTTTCATGTTCTTTGCCCTCTCAGGAATGCTTGGATGTCAGGTACGGCTTGAGCCAGCCGAGGCCGTCCGACGTGCCGGCCTTCGGACGGTATTCGCAGCCGATCCAGCCGTCGTAGCCGAGCGCGTCGATCAGCTCGAACAGATACGGGTAGTTGAGTTCGCCGATATCCGGCTCGTGGCGCTCGGGCACGCCTGCGATCTGGATATGGCCGATGCCCGCGAAATCGCGCTTGAGTTTCATCGCGAGATCGCCTTCGACGATCTGGCAGTGATAGCAGTCGAACTGCACCTTCAGGTTCGGCGCGCCGACTTCCGCGCAGATTGCCTGCGCGTCGTCCTGGCGGCTCAGGAAATAACCGGGCATGTCGCGCTGGTTGATCGGCTCGATCAGGATCGTGACGCCGTGCGCGGCGGCGGCCTGCGCCGCATGCCGCAGGTTCGACAGGTAGGTGTCGCGATGGCGCGCGCGGTCGGCGCCCGGCGCGACCATGCCGGCCATCACGTGCAGTTTCTTGTTGCGGAGCACGCGCGCGTAGTCGAGCGCCTGGTCGATGCCGCGGCGGAATTCGTCCTCGCGGCCCGGCAGCGATGCGATGCCGCGTTCGCCCGCGGCCCAGTCGCCGGGCGGCGCGTTGAACAATGCCTGCTCGAGGTTGTGCGCGTCGAGGCGCGCGCGAATGTCCTCGGCGGCGAAGTCATACGGGAACAGGTACTCGACGGCCTTGAAGCCGTCGTACGCGGCAGCGGCGAAGCGTTCGAGGAACGCGTGCTCGTTGTACATCATCGAGAGGTTGGCGGCGAAGCGTGGCATGGCAGCGGGTCCTGTGAATGAATGGGGCGGGGCGCAGCGCGCCCCGCGTCGAATGGCGGCAGGCTCAGCGGTTCACGAGTTTCGCGGGCGTGAGCCACACGGCGATCGCGCCGATCACGAGCATGGCCGCCAGCATGTACATGCCGGACGACGTGCTGTGCGTGGCGTCCTTCAGGTAGCCGATCACGTACGGGCTCGCGAAACCGGCGAGGTTGCCGACCGAGTTGATGATCGCGATCCCGGCAGCGGCCGCGGAGCCCGCGAGGAACGCGGTCGGCAGCGACCAGAACAGCGGGGCGCAGGTCAGCACGCCGCCCGCCGCGAGCGACAGGAACACGATCGACACCACCGTATTGTGCGAGTACGACGCGGCGACCGCAAACCCGACCGCGCCCATCAGCGCCGGCACGATCAGGTGCCAGCGGCGTTCGCGGCGCTTGTCCGCGCTGTGGCCGAACAGGTTCATCACGACGATCGCGACGACGAACGGGATCGCGGACAGCAGGCCGATCTGGAACGTATCGCTGATGCCGGTCGATTTCACGAGCGTCGGCATCCAGAACGTGAGGCCGTACTGGCCCGTGACGAACGCGAAGTAGATCAGCGACATCCACCACATGCGCGGGTCCGAGAACACGGCCTTCAGCGGATGGCCGTGCTTCTGCTGTTCCTGCGGCTGCGCGGCGATCTCGTCCTCGAGCAGTTGCTTCTCGCGCTCGTCGAGCCACTTCGCGCTGCGGATGCTGTTGTCGAGATACAGGATCGTCGCGATGCCGACCAGCACGGCCGGCACGGCCTCGATCATGAACATCCATTGCCAGCCGTGGAAGCCCGAGCCGCCGTGGAAGCGTTCCATGATCCAGCCCGACAGCGGGTTGCCGAAGATGCCCGATACCGGAATCGCGGACATGAACACCGCGATGATCTTCGCGCGGCGGTGCGACGGGAACCAGTACGTGAGGTACAGGATCACGCCGGGATAGAAACCGGCTTCCGCGAGGCCGAGCAGGAAGCGCAGCACGTAGAACTGCGTCGGCGTCTTCACGAACGCGAACAGCGCGGACAGCAGGCCCCACGTGATCATGATCCGCGCGATCCAGATGCGCGCGCCGAGGCGGTGCATCAGCATGTTGCTTGGCAGTTCGAACAGAAAATAGCCGAGGAAGAAGATGCCCGCGCCGAGCCCGAACACGGTTTCGCTGAACGCGAGATCCTGCGACATCTGCAGCTTCGCGAAGCCGACGTTCACGCGGTCGAGATACGCGACCACGTAGCAGAGCATCAGGAACGGCACGATGCGCCAGAACACTTTCTTGTAGGTTCGGTCCAGTTCGACCGAATGGGCGGGCGCGGCGGGCGAGCGGCCAGCGGCCGCGTCGAGAGCAGTCATCGTCGTCTCCAGGGATGGTGTGTGCCGGCTGCGCGTACGCCGCCGGATCATGTGTGTGTGCTGACGGAAGGGCCCGCGCACACGGCGGGCATTGGGAATCGGTACGTAATCGGTGCGTGATGCGCGGCGTTACCAGCACGCGCCGAAGGTCTGGCGCAGCTCGTCGAGCGCCGCGTCGGAAAGCGGCTCGGGTTTCGGGTTCGTCATCAGCCATAGCCGTGCCGTTTCCTCGAGCTCCTCGAGCGCATACGACGCGTGCGACACCGACGGCCCCCACATCACGGGGCCGAGGCGGTCGAGCAGCACGCCGCGCACCTGGTCGGCGAGCGCCGCGATTTCGGCCGCGACGCCGGGGTCGCCGGGGCGGCGATAGCGGATCAGCGGAATGTGGCCGACCTTCATCACGTAGTACGGCGTGATCGGTGGCAGCACGTCGGCATCACGCCACACGCCCGCGAGCGTCAGCGCGACGAGGTGCGTCGAATGCGTGTGGACGACGCCATTCGCTTCGGCATTGCGCGCGTAAATCCCGCGATGCAGCGCGAGCGTCTTCGACGGCTTGCCGCCCGATACGGGCTGGCCGTCGACGCCCACCTTTGCGATGTCGTTCGGGTCGAGCCGGCCGAGGCACGCATCGGTCGGCGTGATCAGCCAGCCGTCGGGCAGGCGTGCGCTGATGTTGCCGGCGCTGCCGACCGCATGGCCGCGCGCATACAGGCTCGCGCCGACGACGCAGATCTCTTCACGCAGTTTCGCTTCGTCGCGCATCATGCAGCTCCGTCCAGCGCGCGCAGCGCCTTGTCGAAAAAGTCCGTCGCGCCGAAGTTGCCGGATTTCAGCGCGAGGCCGAGCGGCTGCGCGTCGATGGTGGCCGTCGCCGGCACGCCCGGATCGATCTGCGCGCCGATCTGCAGCGACTTCACGTCGAGCGCCTGCACGACCGCGCCGGACGTTTCGCCGCCGGCGACGACGAACTTGCGCACACCGAGTTCGCGCAGGCCGCGCGCGATCGCCGCGAGCGTGTTTTCGACGAGATGGCCGGCCGCCTCGACGCCGAGCGCCTGCTGCACGGCCTTCACTTCGTCGGGCGTCGCGGTCGCGTAGATCAGCACGGGCTGCGGCAGGTGCGCGCGCGCGAAGGCGAGCGCCTGGTCGACGACGGGCTCGCCGCGTGCCGCCGCGAGCGGATCGATGCGGAAGCCCGGCCGCGTGGCGCGCCACGCGGCGACCTGCGCGTTGGTAGCCTTCGACGCGCTGCCGGCGAGCACGGCCGACAGCCCGTCGATGCGCGGCAGCGACGCCGCGTTGTCGCGCTCGGGCAGCAATTCCGCGCGGCGGAAATTCGCAGGCAGGCCGAGCGCGATGCCCGAGCCGCCGGTGACGAGCGGCAGGCCCGCGCACGCTTCGCCGAGCACGTAGAGGTCGCGGTCCGACAGCGCGTCGGCGATCGCGAAGCGCGCGCCGTCCGCGCGCAGCTGGTCGATCCGCGTGCGCACGGCGGCCGCGCCCAGCGCGATCGTGTCGTAGCGGATCAGTCCGACCGGCGACTTCGTCTGCCGCTGCAGCACGCGCACGAGGTTCGCGTCCTTCATCGGCGTGAGCGGATGGTTCTCCATCCCCGATTCGTTCAGCAGCACGTCGCCGACGAACAGGTGGCCGCGATAGATCGTGCGGCCGTTCTCCGGGAATGCCGGGCACGCGATCGAGAAACCGCCGCCGGCCGCATCGAGCAGCGCGTCGGCCACGGGCCCGATATTGCCCGCGTCGGTCGAGTCGAACGTCGAGCAGTACTTGAAGAAAAACTGGCGGCAGCCTTGCGCGCGCAGCCATTCGTATGCGGCGAGCGATTGCGCGACGGCGTCGGCCGCGGGGATCGTGCGCGACTTCAGCGCGACGACGATCGCGTCGGCGTCGAGCGATGCGCCGTCGGCGGGCACGCCGATCGTCTGCACGGTGCGCATGCCGCTCTTGACGAGCATGTTCGCGAGATCGGTCGCGCCGGTGAAATCGTCGGCGATGCAGCCGAGCAGGGGACGGGAAGCGGAAGCGGTCATGGCAGGAACGTCGTTCGAATCAGCGGGCGGGCGGCAGCGTGATGCCGGGGAAGGTCTTGATCACGGCGGAATCGTCTTCGCCGCCGTGGCCGGCGCTCGACGCGCTCATGAACATCTGGTGCGCGGTGGCCGACAGCGGCAGCGGGAACTTGCTGCGGCGTGCGGTATCGAGCACGAGGCCCAGATCCTTCACGAAGATGTCGACGGCCGACAGCGGCGTGTAGTCGCCGTTCAGGATGTGCGGCACGCGGTTCTCGAACATCCACGAATTGCCGGCGCTGTGCGTGATCACGTCGTACAGCGCATCGGCATCGACGCCTTCGCGCAGGCCCAGCGCCATGGCCTCGGCCGCTGCCGCGATGTGCACGCCGGCCAGCAACTGGTTGATGATCTTCACCTTCGAGCCGATGCCGTGCGCGTCGCCGAGGCGATAGACCTTGCCGGCGATCGCGGCGAGCACGTCCTCGCAGCCCGCGTACGCGGCGGCCGGGCCCGACGTCATCATCGTCATTTCACCGGATGCCGCGCGCGCGGCGCCGCCCGACACGGGCGCATCGAGCATCTGCAGGCCGGCGGCCTCGATGCGCTGGCCGAGCGCGACCGCGAATTCGGGCGCGACGGTCGCGCTTGCGATCACCACGCCGCCCGGCTTCATCGCCGCGACCGCGCCGTGCTCGCCGAACAGCACCGTTTCCGTTTGCGCGGCATTGACGACGAGCGTGACGACGACGTCGCATTGCGCGCCGAGTTCGGCCGGCGTCGCGCAGGCCATGCCGCCTTCGGCCGCGAACGCGGCCAGCACGTTTTCGCGCACGTCGCACGCGTGCACGCGCAAGCCGGCGCGCAGCAGCGAGCGGGCGACGCCGAGGCCCATCGCGCCGAGGCCGATGACTCCAATATTTCGTGACATGGTCAACCTTGATCGATTCGGGGGGAGGTTCGGGACAACGGCGGCGCCTGGTTTGACAGATGCCGCCGGCTTCAGCAGATGCCGGCTTCCGCGAGACGGCGGGCGGCGTTGTACATGTGCGTGCGCGCCGCGTTGCGGGCCGCCATCGGGTCGCGCGCGCGGATCGCGTCGGCGATCGCCGCGTGTTCCTCGCGTACCTGGCGCGAGAAATCGTCGCGCGTCGCTTCGTTGCCACGCGTGACCTTCACGCCGGCTTCGAGGTACTGGTTCAGGAACTGCAGCGTCTTCAGGAAATACGGGTTGCCGGTGACGGCCGCGATCGTGCGGTGGAACGCGACGTCTTCCGCGACGCCGTCGCGCCCAACGGCCACCGCATCGTCGATCTTGCGCAGCGCGTCGTCGATGTCGGCCATGTCTTCATCGGTGTGACGCTGCGCGGCTTCGGCCGCGACTTCAGCCTCGATCGCGCGGCGCACCGCGAGCAGGTGCGGCAGCGAGCTCGCCTCGACCGCTTCCGCGTAGTCGATCCGCAGCGGCCGGATCGCGCCGTGCTGGTTCACGTACACGCCGCTGCCCTGGCGCGGCTCGACCACGCCTTCGTTCTTCAGCCGCGAGATCGCCTCGCGGATCACAGTGCGGCTCACGCCGAATTCCTGCGCGAGCACGGCTTCCGTCGGCAGCTTGCCGCTGGCCGAGAAGCTGCCGACTTCGATCTGCTTGAGCAATTGCTGCGCGACATGGTCGCTCATCGCGCGGGCGGGAATTTTCTCGAACATGGCGCTCTGGTTTGTAAGGTGATGTGGTCATCATACAAATTTGAGCATGGGCAAGCATCCGGAATAACCCTCGGTTAACGGCGGGCAACGTCGGTCAATTTAACTGGAACCGGTTCCAATTGAGCTGAACTCGAAGCGATCGTGTGTCGTTCTACGGTCGGTCAGGAAGGGGAGCGGGTGCCCGTGGCCGTCAGTCGGCGATGTCCTCGATGGGGTCGGCCTCTATCGCCGCATCGGCTTCCACCGCTTCGCCGCCGCGCTCGCGATACGTCGCTGGCGGCATGCCGAACTGCTTGCGGAACTCGCGCCCGAGGTGCGACGCATCGGCGAATCCGCAGCTCGACGCGATATCGGCGACTGTCCGGTCGGAGCTCGTCAGCAGCCACGCCGCGGTGCGCAGCCGCACCTGTTTGGCGAAGGCCTGCGGGCTCTTGCCCGTCTCGGCCTTGAACAGCCGTTCGAGCTGCCGCGTCGACATGTCGAGCTTGCACGCGAGCTCCTCGAGCGGCAGCGCGCGCCCGACATGCTGTTCCATCAGGAGAATCGCGCGCTTGACCTTCGGGTGCGTCGCCGGCTCGAGGCCCGGCGGATGCGGCTGCGGCGCATTGCCTTTCTGCATCTCGCCGACCAGCAGGATGCGCAGCGCCTTCTGCACGGTGGCATGGTCGAAATGGCGCAGCAGGATCGCGGCGGCGACGTCGATCGACGCGCGGCCGCCCGAACACGTGATCCGGCGGCGATCGATCACGAACAGCCGGTCGGCGATCAGCAGGTCGGGATCGGCGGCCGGGAAGCGTTCGATGAAATCCCAGTAGTGGAACCAGCTCACGCAGGTGCGGTAGCCGTCGAGCACGCCGGCGCGCATCAGCGTGAACACGCCGGTGCAGATTCCGACGACGGTCGCGCCGCCGGCCGCCGCGCGGCGAATGACGTCGAGCGTCTGTGGCCCGGCCTGCGGGCCCGAATGCAGCAGCCCGCCGACCACGACCACATAGTCGAACGGCTCGGCCGCGTCGAACGTCTCCCACGGCGTGATCTGGATCCCGCAACTCGCGCGCACCGGTGCGAGGGTTTCGCCGATCACGCTCCACGCGCAGCGCACGGGCTTGCTGTAGTCGCCGTCGTCGGCCGACAGCCGCAGCATGTCGACGAAACCCGAGAAGGCCGTCAGCGTGAAGTTCGGCAGCAGCACGATGCCGAAGCGGATGCGCCGCGGCGCGGGTTCTGCGAGGGGGGAAGCGGGTACGTCGGGTGTCATCGCGGCCAATCTCGTCACGCCGGGCAGGCGGTCTCACTCGTTTCACTCTGTTTGCGGGTACGGCTGCCGGGGCGGCGCGGATGAAGCCAGCGTCGCCGATCGGCTCCGGCCGGACTTGTGGTTTTCCGTCGGGAACCATCGCCAAAACGCACTTTCGGGCCCACCGGCACGGTGCTTGGCGGCGGTATCCCACGCCGATGCCGTTTTTGTTCTATCGGCCAATTTTACGCTTTGATGTACTGATGCCCAACGTCATTCAATGTAATGCCACCCAGAGGAAGCCAATGAACGTCAGCGCGTTCGACCTGTTCAAGATCGGCATCGGCCCGTCCAGTTCGCATACGGTCGGCCCGATGATCGCCGCGTGCCGCTTCGCGTCGCACGTCGAGGACGCGAACCTGCTCGGCTTCGTGCGCCGCGTGCGGATCGAGCTGTACGGCTCGCTCGGCGCGACCGGCAAGGGCCACGGCACGGACAAGGCCGTGCTGCTCGGCCTCGAGGGCCACCTGCCCGACACGATCGATCCCGACCTGATCGAGCCGCGGCTCGCCGCGATCCGTGCGGAGAAGTCGCTGTCGCTGCTCGGCAAGCAGACGGTCCGCTTCGAGGAAAAGGAGCACATCGGCTTCTATCGCAAGCTGATGAGCGGCACGAGCATCGTGCACCCGAACGGGATGCGCTTCCAGGCATTCGACGAACACGGCCAGCTGCTCGTCGAGAAAGAGTATTACTCGGTCGGCGGCGGCTTCGTCGTGAACCGCGACGGCGATCGCGTGAACGGCGTGCGCGCGGCGGTCGAGGTGCCCTATCCGTTCCGCACCGGCGACGACCTGATGCGGCAGTGCCGCGAACACGGGCTGTCGATCGCCGAGCTGATGCTGCGCAACGAATCCGCGCTGCGCCCCGCCGACGAGGTGCGCGTCGGGCTGCTCGCGATCTGGCGCACGATGGCCGCGTGCGTCGAGCGCGGCTGCAAGGTCGAGGGCGACCTGCCGGGCCCGATGCGCGTGAAGCGCCGCGCGGCTGAACTGAACGCGGGCCTGCGTGCACGCTCGGAGGAATCGCTGCGCGACCCGCTGTCGATGCTCGACTGGGTCAACCTGTACGCGATGGCCGTCAACGAGGAGAACGCGGCGGGCGGGCGCGTCGTCACCGCGCCGACCAACGGCGCGGCCGGCGTGATTCCCGCGGTGCTGCACTACTACGTGAAATTCGTGCCGGGTTCGAACGAAGCCGGCATCGTCGAATTCCTGCTGACGGCCGCGGCGATCGGGATCATCTACAAGGAAACCGCGTCGATCTCCGGTGCGGAAGTCGGTTGCCAGGGCGAAGTGGGCGTCGCGTGCTCGATGGCCGCCGCGGCGCTCGCCGCCGTGATGGGCGGCACGCCCGACCAGGTCGAGAACGCGGCCGAGATCGGCATGGAGCACAACCTCGGGATGACCTGCGATCCCGTAGGCGGGCTCGTGCAGATCCCGTGCATCGAGCGCAACGCGATGGGCGCGATCAAGGCGCTGAACGCGTCGCGCATGGCGCTCAAGGGCAACGGCCAGCACTACGTGTCGCTCGATTCCGTGATCAAGACGATGCGCGAGACCGGTGCCGACATGAAGACGAAATACAAGGAAACGTCGCGCGGCGGTCTTGCCGTGAACGTCATCGAATGCTAACGAAGGGTCAATCAACATGAGCCGCTACTCGATATTCAGCCTGTTCCGCAACGGCCTCTCGTATCACGAGAACTGGGAAAAGCAGTGGAAGAGCCCGGAACCGAAGAAGGAATACGACGTCGTGATCGTCGGCGGCGGCGGCCACGGCCTCGCGACCGCGTACTACCTCGCGAAGGAGCACGGGATCACGAACGTCGCGATCCTCGAGAAGGGCTGGATCGGCGGCGGCAACACCGCGCGCAACACGACGATCGTGCGCTCGAACTATCTGTGGGACGAATCGGCCGCGCTGTACGAGAAGGCGATGAAGCTGTGGGAAGGGCTGTCGCAGGACCTCAACTACAACGTGATGTTCAGCCAGCGCGGCGTGATGAACCTCGCGCACACGCTGCAGGACGTGCGTGACACCGAGCGCCGCGTGAACGCGAACCGGCTGAACGGCGTCGATGCCGAATTCCTGACGCCCGCGCAGATCAAGGAAATCGAGCCGACGATCAACCTGAACAGCCGCTACCCGGTGCTCGGCGCATCGATCCAGCGCCGTGCGGGCGTCGCGCGTCACGACGCGGTGGCCTGGGGCTTCGCACGCGGCGCGGACCGCGCCGGTGTCGACATCATCCAGAACTGCCAGGTGACGGGCATTCGCCGCGAAGGCGGCGCGGTGGTCGGCGTCGATACGGTGAAGGGCTTCATCAAGGCGAAGAAGGTCGCGGTGGTCGCGGCCGGCAACACGACGACGCTCGCCGACATGGCCGGCGTACGCCTGCCGATCGAAAGCCACCCGTTGCAGGCGCTGGTATCCGAGCCGATCAAGCCGGTCGTCAACTCGGTGATCATGTCGAACGCGGTGCACGCGTATATCAGCCAGTCCGACAAGGGCGACCTCGTGATCGGCGCGGGCATCGACCAGTACACGGGTTTCGGCCAGCGCGGCAGCTTCCACATCATCGAAAGCACACTGCAGGCGATCGTCGAGATGTTCCCGGTGTTCTCGCGCGTGCGGATGAACCGCCAGTGGGGCGGCATCGTCGACGTGTCACCGGACGCGTGCCCGATCATCACCAAGACCGACGTGAAGGGCCTCTATTTCAACTGCGGCTGGGGCACCGGCGGCTTCAAGGCGACGCCCGGCTCGGGCTGGGTGTTCGCGCACACGATCGCCCGCGACGAACCGCATCCGCTGAACGCGCCGTTCGCGCTCGACCGCTTCTACACGGGCCACCTGATCGACGAGCACGGCGCTGCCGCCGTCGCGCACTGACCCCCCCGCACTGAAGTGCATGGGACCGGAGTAAGGCGCTGAAGCGCCAACTCTGGTCGACACACTGGAGAAAGAAACATGTTGCTGATCGAATGTCCGTGGTGCGGGCCGCGCGCCGAATCCGAGTTCTCATGCGGCGGCGAAGCCGACATCGTGCGCCCGGTAGCCAACGAGAACATGACCGACCGCGAATGGGGCGAATACGTGTTCATGCGCGAGAACAAGCGCGGGCTGCACAAGGAGCAATGGCTGCACACGCAGGGCTGCCGCCGCTGGTTCAAGGCCACGCGCGACACGGTGACCTACGATATCAAGGGCTACGAAAAGTTCAGCGGCGCAGCCGCCGGCAACGCACACGAAGAGGGCACGAGCAAATGAGCCAGAAAGACCGTCTCGGCACCGGTGGCCGCATCAATCGCGCGATTCCGTTGACGTTCACGTTCAACGGCCGCACGTATCAGGGCTTCCAGGGCGACACGCTCGCGTCCGCACTGCTCGCGAACGGCGTGCACTTCGTCGCGCGCAGCTTCAAGTACCACCGTCCGCGCGGGATCGTGACGGCGGACGTCGCGGAACCGAATGCCGTCGTGCAGCTCGAATCGGGCCCGTACACCGTGCCGAACGCGCGCGCGACCGAAATCGAGCTGTACCAGGGCCTCGTCGCGACGAGCGTGAACGCCGAGCCGACGCTCGAGAACGATCGCTACGCGATCAACCAGAAGTTCTCGCGCTTCCTGCCGGCCGGCTTCTACTACAAGACCTTCATGTGGCCGCGCAAGATGTGGCCGAAGTACGAAGAGAAGATCCGCGAGGCGGCCGGCCTCGGCAAGGCGCCCGAGGCGCTCGACGCCGATCGCTACGACAAGTGCTACGCGCACTGCGACGTGCTCGTCGTCGGCGGTGGGCCGTCGGGCCTCGCGGCGGCACACGCGGCGGCCACGGCCGGCGCGCGCGTGATCCTCGTCGACGACCAGCGCGAGCTCGGCGGCAGCCTGCTGTCGTGCCGCGCCGAGTTCGACGCGAAGCCCGCGCTGCAGTGGGTCGAGAAAATCGAGGCCGAGTTGCGCAAGTTGCCCGACGTGACGATCCTGTCGCGCAGCACCGCGTTCGGCTACCAGGACCACAACCTCGTGACGGTCACGCAGCGCCTGACCGATCACTTGCCCGTGTCGATGCGCAAGGGCACGCGCGAACTGCTGTGGAAGGTCCGCGCGAAGCGCGTGATCCTCGCGACCGGTGCGCACGAGCGCCCGATCGTGTTCGGCAACAACGACCTGCCGGGCGTGATGCTGGCGTCGGCCGTGTCCACGTACGTGCATCGCTTCGGCGTGCTGCCGGGCCGCAACGCGGTCGTGTTCACGAACAACGACCGCGCGTACCAGACTGCCCTCGACCTGAAGGCGTGCGGCGCGAAGGTGACGGTCGTCGATTCGCGCGCGTCGTCGAACGGCGCGCTGCCGGCCGCCGCGAAGCGGCAGGGCGTGACGGTAATGAGCGGTGCGGTCGTGACGGTCGCTTCGGGCAAGTGGCGCGTATCGTCGGTCGACGTCGCGTCCAGCACGAACGGCCAGGTGGGCGGCAAGCTGCAGACGCTGCCGTGCGATCTCGTCGCGATGTCGGGCGGCTTCAGCCCGGTGCTGCACCTGTTCGCGCAATCGGGCGGCAAGGCCTGCTGGAACGACGAAAAGGCGTGCTTCCTGCCGGGCAAGCCCGTGCAGGCGGAAGCGAGCATCGGTGCGGCGGCCGGCGAATTCGGCCTGGCGCGCGCGCTGCGGCTCGCGGTCGATGCGGGTGCGGAAGCGGCGAAGGCAGCGGGCTTCACGGCCGCGCAGCGCTCCGTCGCGCCGCAGGTCGCGGAAGCCGTCGAAGGCGCACTGCAGCCGCTGTGGCTCGTCGGCAGCCGCGAGGCCGCGGCGCGTGGGCCGAAGCAGTTCGTCGATTTCCAGAACGACGTGTCGGCCGCCGACATCCTGCTCGCCGCGCGCGAAGGCTTCGAGTCGGTCGAGCACGTGAAGCGCTATACGGCGATGGGCTTCGGCACCGACCAGGGCAAGCTCGGCAATATCAACGGGATGGCGATTCTCGCGCAGGCGCTCGGCAAGACGATTCCGGAAACGGGCACCACGACGTTCCGCCCGAACTACACGCCCGTGACGTTCGGCACGATCGCAGGCCGCGAGCTCGGCGATTTCCTCGACCCGATCCGCAAGACCTGCGTCCATGAGTGGCACGTCGAGCACGGCGCGCTGTTCGAGGACGTCGGCAACTGGAAGCGGCCGTGGTATTTCCCGAAGAACGGCGAGGACCTGCATGCGGCCGTGAAGCGCGAATGCCTCGCAGTGCGCAACAGCGTCGGCATCCTCGATGCATCGACGCTCGGCAAGATCGACATCCAGGGCCCCGACGCGGTGAAGCTGCTGAACTGGATGTACACGAACCCGTGGAACAAGCTCGAGATCGGCAAGTGCCGCTACGGGCTGATGCTCGACGAGAACGGGATGGTGTTCGACGACGGCGTGACGGTGCGCCTCGCCGACCAGCATTTCATGATGACGACCACGACGGGCGGCGCGGCGCGCGTGCTCACGTGGCTCGAACGCTGGCTGCAGACCGAATGGCCCGACATGAAGGTCCGGCTGTCGTCCGTCACCGATCACTGGGCGACGTTCGCGGTGGTCGGCCCGAAGAGCCGCAAGGTCGTGCAGAAGGTGTGCCAGGACATCGACTTCGGCAACGAAGCGTTCCCTTTCATGAGCTACCGGAACGGCACCGTCGCGGGCGCGAAGGCGCGCGTGATGCGGATCAGCTTCTCGGGCGAGCTGGCCTACGAAGTGAACGTGCCGGCGAATGCGGGGCGCGCGGTGTGGGAAGCGCTGATGGCCGCGGGCGCCGAGTTCGACATCACGCCGTACGGCACCGAGACGATGCACGTGCTGCGCGCGGAGAAGGGCTACATCATCGTCGGCCAGGATACCGACGGCTCGGTCACGCCGTACGACCTCGGGATGGGCGGGCTCATCGCGAAGTCGAAGGACTTCCTCGGCAAGCGCTCGCTGGCGCGCTCGGACACCGCGAAGGAAGGCCGCAAGCAGTTCGTCGGCCTGCTGACCGAGGACGAGCAGGTCGTGCTGCCGGAAGGCGCGCAGATCGTCGCGAAGGACACGCAGGTGTCGGCGGTCGATCCGACGCCGATGATCGGCCACGTGACGTCGAGCTACTACAGCCCGATCCTGAAGCGCTCGATCGCGCTCGCGGTGGTGAAGGGCGGCCTGAACAAGATGGGCGAGAGCGTCGTGATTCCGCTGGCCAACGGCAAGCGCATCACCGCGAAGATCTCGAGCCCGGTTTTCTACGATACCGAAGGGGTGCGCCAGCATGTGGAATGAAACCAGAAACCAGACGCAGGTGGCGGGCGCGGGCGGCGTGACGCTTGAATCGCCGTTCGTCGGCGCGACCGACGTGCTGAAGACGCACCAGGCGCGCGCATCGAAGAAGTTCACGCTGCGCGAGCGGCCGTTCCTCGATCTCGTCAACGTGCGCGGCGAGTCGAGCGATCCGGCGTTCGTGAGCGCGTTCGAGCGCGTGGTCGGCTGCCGGCCGCCCGCGGAGCCGAACACGATCGTGCGCGGCGCCGAGTACGACGTGCTGTGGCTCGGCCCCGACGAGTGGCTCGTGCGCTCGAACGGGCCCGTGCCGGCCGGTGTGCTCGAGGCCAAGCTGGCGGAGGCCGTGCAGGGTTCGTATGCGGCGGCCGTCGACGTCGGCAGCGGCTACACGATCGTCGAGATCAGCGGCGAACGCGTGCGCGACGTGCTCGCGCGCGGCTGCCCGCTCGATCTCCATCCGCGTGCGTTCAAGCCGGGCCAGTGCGCGCAGTCGCACTACTTCAAGTCGTCGATCGTGCTGATCCCGACCGGCGACGATGCGTTCGAGATCGTCCTGCGCCGCAGCTTCGCCGACTATTTCGTGCGCATCATGCTCGACGCAGCCGCGCCGCTCGCATCATGAAGCCGTTCGACGAACCGTTCGTGGCGATCGACGCGCCGCGCCTGCGCGGGCGCGGCTGGAGCGTGTTCGTCGACGAACTGAAGGTGCCCGTGCGGATCGGCATTCACCCGCACGAGCATGAAGCGCCGCAGCCGATCGTGATCGACGCGCGGCTCGGGTATCGCTGCGAGCCGAGCGAGCAGGGCGAGTGGATCGATTACGACGGCTATTGCGCGCGCGTCGCGTCGTTTCTGTCGCACAAGCCGCATACGCGGCTGCTGGAGACGCTCGTCGCCGATATCGCGGTGCTGTCGTTCCGCGAATGGCCGGCGCTGGAGTCGCTGACGCTGTCGGTGCACAAGCCGAAGATCCGGCCGGGGACGAAGCGCGTCGGCGTGTCGCTCGACTGGACGCGCGGCGATTATTTGCGGTGGACGGGGGCAGCGGGGCAGTTTTGATGCTGCTCGACGGCGGGCCCGTGTCGGGGCTTGCCGTCGAGCATTGTTCCTGAAATATGAGAACAATCGGCGTGCGGCGGAGGCGGGCGGCTTTGTTCCTGAAATATCGGAACAACAGGTCGTTTTGCTTTTGCCGTACTCGCGGTGCACCGGCTGCTGTGGCCGGTGCCTGTTGAACCGATCGATACTCCTTCATCGCGCAGGCCGATGCCGCGACACCCGTTCCGGCGTGTCGCGACTATTGCGTCCACACGAATGCGTTACGCCGCAGCCACGCCACCCAACGCCGGATAGTCGACATACCCGCGCGCATCGCCGCCGAAGAACGTCGCATGTTGCACATCGTTCATCGGCGCACCCGTCTTCAACCGCGTCACGAAATCCGGATTGGCGAGCACCATCTGGCCGTAGGCTTCGAGATCGGCCAGCCCCGCAGTCACGTCCGTGCCGATCGCGTCGCGGGCGCGGCCCGGCCGGTTCAGGATCAGCGTGCCGTTCCAGCGCGTGCGCAGGTCGGCCAGCAGCGCTTCGTCGCCATGATGCATCACGTGCACGTAGGCGAGGCCGAGCGGGTCGAGTTGCTCGGCCAGATAACGGTACAGGTCCGGCCCTTCCGCACCTTCGTCGATCCCCCCCATCGTGTTGCCGGGCGACAGGCGGATCGCCGTGCGATCCGCGCCGATTTCGTCGGCGATCGCCGTGGCGACCTCGATCGCGAAGCGCGCGCGGTTTTTGATCGACCCGCCGTATTCGTCGGTGCGGGTGTTCGCGCTCGGCGCGAAGAACTGCTGGACCAGGTACGCGTTCGCGCCGTGGATCTCGACGCCGTCGGCGCCGGCCTCGATCGCGCGGCGCGCGGCGAAGCGGAAGTCGTTCACGGTGTCGCGCACTTCGGCGGTCGTCAGCGCACGCGGCACCGGGATGTCCTGCATGCCCTTCATCGTGAACATTCCCGTACCCGGCGCGATCGCCGACGGCGCGACGCCCTGGCGATGATGCGGCGTGTTGTCGGGGTGCGACATGCGCCCCGCGTGCATCAGCTGGATGAACAGGCGGCTGCCGCGTGCGTGCACGCGGTCGCTGACCGCCTTCCAGCCGGCGACGTGCGCGTCGGTATAGATGCCGGGCGTCGTCAGGTAGCCTTGCCCGTCGTCCGACGGTTGCGTGCCTTCGGTGACGATCAGGCCGAGGCCCGCGCGCTGCGCATAGTATTCGGCGGCCAGTTCGCCGGGCGTGCCGTCGAAGGCGGCGCGGCTGCGCGTCATCGGCGCCATGACCAGGCGGTTCTGCAGCGTGTAACGGCCGACACGGGCCGGGGTGAACAGTGCGTCCATGATGCGTGACTCCTTGAAGTTCGGGATGCGGCATCGGGGCGATGCCGCATCGGGCGACGGTCGCGCATGTTGCGCCGACCTCGCCTCCACGCCTGCATCATCTATTGCTTCCTTTTCGAGATAAATAGGGTATTTTGGATAAGATTGATCCATTGATGGAGCAGTGGGCATGGAACTGCTGAACGACATGGCGCTGTTCGTGGAGGTCGTGAAGGCGCGCGGCTTTCGCAGCGCCGCGCAGGCGCTGGGGATGCCGAATTCGACGCTGTCGCGGCGGATCGGCGCGCTGGAAAAGGCGATCGGATTGCGGCTGCTGCATCGCACGACGCGCCGGATCGAGCTCACGGAGGCCGGGCAACTGTACTTCGAGCGCTGCAAGCGCATCGTCGACGAGGCGCGGCTCGCGCACGAGCAGCTCGGCGGGTTGCTGGCCGAACCCGCGGGCGTGCTGCGCGCGTCGTTTCCGGTCGATTTCGCGGTGATCTACCTCACGCCGCTGATCGTCGAATTCGCGAACCGTTACCCGAAGCTGACCTTCGATTTCGAGCTGACGTCACGACGCGTCGATCTGGTGAGCGAGCCGTTCGATGTCGCGATCCGCATCGGCGAATCCGCGGATTCGCAACTCGTCGCGCGGCGGCTCGCCACGTTCCGCAATTACCTGTATGCGTCGCCGCGCTATCTCGAGCGCGCGGGCGAGCCGCTCGAACCGGACGACCTGACGCGGCATCAGTGCCTGAGCGTGCAGCGGGTCGATGCGTGGGCGCTGCACGACAGCGCGCGGGCCGTCGAGGTGCCGGTGAGCGGGCGGTTTGTCGTGAACAGCGTCGGCATGAACCGGCAACTGGCTGTGCACGACGCGGGGATCATCCAGATGCCGGAGGAAGTGGTGGCCGACGACGTGGCCGCCGGCCGGTTGCGCCGCATACTGCCTGAATGGGAGGGGGCGCCCGTTCCCGTCTACGCGATGACCGAAACGCGCCTGCTGCCTGCGAAAACGCAGCATTTCATCGAGTTTCTGCGCGCGCATTTCGCGCAGGCATGACGCGGCGGCCGTCCGTCGGTCACTTTTGCGCCGGTTGCGGCGCGTCCGCTTGTGCTTCCCATTTCTTCAGGATGCGCACGCGCGCCTGGCTGAAATCGACCCAGCAGTTCATCCACGCGTCGTTCGGAATCATCTGCTGCGGATTGGCGGTTTTCACGTAGTTGCAGGTGTCGCTGGCGAAGCGCGTCCAGCTCGCCTGCGATTTCGCGAGCAGGCCTGCGGCGTCGGGATTGCGTTGCTTGAGCTTGCGTTCGAGCGACCGGTACGCGCTGTCGACTTCCCGGTTGTTGTTGTCGAGCATGCAGCGCCGCACCGTTTCCATCGTCGGCCCCTGCTGTTCGCAATCGACGGCGGCGAATGCGAATGCGGATGCCGGGCCGGCAGCCGCGAGAGCAGCGACGGCGAGGAGGCGGGCAGCGTGCTGGATCGCGTAACGCATGTACGTGGCAGATTGAAAGTGTCGGGCGTACGCGCGGAGTGCGCTTATCGGGTGTTGCGGTTCGCGGCCGGAGTGGATGTCGACGTCGACGATTCGCTGACCGGCACCATCCGCGCCTTCGTATCGTTCGCGGCTTTCGCTTCATCGTCGGGTTCGAGCACGAACCGGAACGAATCGACCCGTTGCATCACCTTCGCCGCATACGCGTTGGAACCGCCATAGCTCTTCAGTCCGGCCTGCACGTTGCCGCCGGCGGCTCTCACGTAGCCCGACAGGATCGCGGACCCGGCTTCGACATTCGCGTTCGGCTCCGTCAGATCCTTCACGTTGCGCAGCAGGCCGCGGTGCGCGGTCGGCACGACCTGCATCAGCCCGGTCGCGCCACGCTGGCCGCGCGCCTTTTCCTGGAAGCGCGATTCGATCGAGATAATGGCGTAAACGAGTGCAGGCGGCAGCGAATATTTCGTCGCAGTGACGCTCACGATATCGGCGAGCTTCGCGGCCCTTTCCTTCGCGACGCCGAATTTCTTCGTCAGGTAGGACGTGATGCGGCGGTTTGCTTCGTTCGGCTGATCGTTGGCGTTGGCGAGCGGCGCGGATGCCGCGGACGGTGCCGATGCGGCCGCTTCGGGCGCGGAAGCAGGCAGTGCAGGCGCCTGCTGCGCCGATGCCTGTTGCGCGATGCCGAGCGAAAGCACGATCAGCCAGAGAAACCGTCGCATGGTCGAGTGCGGG
Organism: Burkholderia pyrrocinia; assembly: GCF_003330765.1. Lineage (NCBI taxonomy): Bacteria > Pseudomonadati > Pseudomonadota > Betaproteobacteria > Burkholderiales > Burkholderiaceae > Burkholderia > Burkholderia pyrrocinia. Next base: position 351,015 of record NZ_CP024903.1, read on the forward strand.
GAAATGAGAGGCGCATAGTATATCGGCCAATCGCGGCGGATGTTCGATCACGGGCTCGAATGAAAGCGTCGTGTAGGCTTGTATCGTTGCGCGGACACGCATCGGAGTCCGGACGAATATCGTTGCTTGTACCGGATTGCGTCCCCATTTTCCCGCATGCGCATGCGGGGGCGGGGGCGATCCGCCTACGCGCGCCGCGCGGTCGCCACCCGTGCAAGCGCGCCGATCGCGTCGCTGACGAGTACCGCGAGCAGCCCGACGATTACGCCGCCCTGCAGCACGAACGCAGTGTTCGATGTCTGCAGGCCCGCGATGATCACGTCGCCGAGCCCGCGCGCGGCGACCGTCGAGCCGATCGTCGCGGTGCCGAGGTTGATCACGACCGCGAGCCGGATTCCGTTGACGATCACCGGGAACGCAAGCGGCAGCTCGATCGAGATCAACTGCTGCCAGCCGCTCATCCCCATCCCGCGCGCGGCGTCGACAACATCGCGCGGCACGTCTTCGAGCCCCGCGATCGTACTTTCGAAAATCGGCAGGAGCCCGTACAGAACGAGCGCGATCAGCACGGGTTTCAGCCCGAAACCGACGGCCGGCACCGCGAGCGCGAGCACCGCGACCGGCGGGAAGGTCTGGCCGATATCGACGACGCTGCGCGCGACCGGCAGGAAATCCGCGCCGGACGGCCGCGTGACCGCAATGCCGGCCGCGACGGCGACCAGCGTGCCGATCAGGCTCGACAGCGCAACCGTGCCGAGATGCGCGAGCGTGAGGTCGAGCAGGCTCGCGCGGTCGTAGATCACCGGCGCACCGTTGTCCGCGAACGGCGCGAACACCCCCTGCAGCCACATCGGGCGCAACAGCAGCACGAGCAGCAGCGCGAGCGCGGCCGCGCGGGCCGCATGGGCGGGAAATGCCGAACGCGCGGGCCGCGCGCGGTGCGCCGTCATGCGGGCTTCCTCGCGTGCGCGCGGATCGCATCGAGCGTGATGCGGCGCGCACCGTGTCCGTCGCGCCCGTTGCCATCATCGATGGGCAGTGCATCGACACCGCGCCACAGTAGCTCGGAGACCGCGTCGCGCAGCGTGCGCGTCGCGGCGATCGGTTCGCCGTCGGCATGACCGGGTTCGGCCACCGCGTCGATCGGCGTCAGCGCGAGCAGGCGCAGCGGCCGATCGACGCCTGCGACGAGTTGCTCGACGACGCCGGCCGCCGGCTTGCCGAGAATCTCGGCCGGCGGCGCGACCTGCAGCAGCCGGCCGCCGTCCATTACCGCGATCGTGTCGCCGAGCTTCAGCGCTTCCTCGATATCGTGCGTGACGATCACGACCGTGATGCCGAGGCGGCGCTGCAACGCGAACAGGTCGTCCTGCGCCTTGCCGCGAATGATCGGATCGAGCGCGCCGAACGGTTCGTCCATCAGCAGCATCGCAGGCTCGGCCGCGAGCGCGCGCGCGACGCCGACGCGCTGCTGCTGGCCGCCCGACAGTTCGTGCGGCAGCTTGCCCGCGAACTCGGCCGGCGCGAGATGGAACAGGTCGAGCAGTTCGTTCACGCGCGCGTCGATGCGATCGGACGGCCAGCCGAGCAGGCGCGGCACGGTCGAGATGTTGCGCGCGACGCTCCAGTGCGGAAACAGGCCATGCCCCTGGATCGCATAGCCGATCCCGCGCCGAAGCTGCTCGGGCGCGACGGTGGCCGTATCGACGCCGTCGATGCGGATCGTGCCGCTGGTCGGCGCGATCAGCCGGTTGATCATGCGCAGCAGTGTCGACTTGCCGCTGCCCGATGCGCCGACGAGCGCGGTGATCGTGCCGCGCTTCATCGTCAGCGATACGTCGTCGACGGCGGGGACGTCGCCGAAGCGTTTGCCGACACGTTCGATCTCGATCATCCTGCACGCCCCTTCGCGAGCGAGGTCGCGGCTTCGAACACGACGGCGGCCGCCAGCGCGAGCGCGATCGTCGGGATCGCGCCGAGCAGCACGAGATCGGCGGCCGATTGCCCGATCCCCTGGAAGATGAAGGTGCCGAACCCGCCGCCGCCGATCAGCGCGGCGACCGCGGTCAGGCCGATGTTCTGCACGAGCACGATGCGCACGCCGCTCAGGATCACCGGCAGCGCGAGCACGAGATCGACGTGCAACAAACGCTGCGCGCGCGTCATGCCCATCGCGCGTGCCGCTTCGGTCACGTGCGGCGGCACCTGCGCGAGCCCGACCACGACGCTCGATGCGATCGGCAGCAGCGAATACAGGAACAGCGCGAGCACCGCCGGCGCGACGCCGATCCCGCGGATGCCGAGCGCGGCCGCGAGCGGCACGTGCGCGGCGAGCAGGCCGAGTGGCGCCATCATCAGCCCGTACATCGCGATGCTCGGGATCGTCTGCACGATATTGAGCACGGGCATCGCGACAGTGCGCACCGCCGCCACGCGTGCGCACGCGATGCCGAGCGGCAGGCCCGCGACGAGCGCGGCGGCCACCGAGCCGCCCGCGAGCGACACGTGCCGGCTCGCTTCGCGCCAGAAATCGTCGCTGCGCACCGCGTATTCGCGCATCACGGAGAGGCCGTCCCACCAGCCGCTCGCGAGCGGCACCGATATCGCTGCAATCGCGACGACGAGCGCGACGAGGCGCCGCCACGGGCCGAATGCGAGCCGCGCGAGCGCATCGGCGACCAGCACGGCCCATGCGAACAGCAGCAGCCAGACACCCGCGGCGGGCGATACGCGCGCAAGCATGTCGTCGGGCGCGACGACATGCGTCGCGGCCGCGCCGACCGCATACGCGAGCGTCGCGAGCCACGCACAGCCGGCCGCGAGCCGCCACGCGGGGCGGCTTGCCGTCATCGCCCACAGCGCGCCGACGATCCACAGTGCGGCGAGCGCGGCACCCTGCATCGCCGGCAGAGCGGCGAACACCGACAGCCCCGTGCCGGCCGCGATCCGGTTCGGCCGCAGCACCGCGAACGGCAGGCCGAGCACGGCGACGATCGTCAGGACACCGATCAGGATGCCGACCTTGTCGGCGGTCACGCGCCGCGCGGACGCTGCCGCGCGATCCGTCATTTAACGAAACCCTTCGATTTCAGATAGCTTTTCGCGACGCCGGCTGCCGGCTCGCCGTTGATCTGGATGCGTGCGTTCAGCGTCTGCAGCGTCTTCAGGTCGAGGCTCGCAAATACGGGTTTCAGGTAGTCGGCGATCTGCGGATGCGCTTTCAGCACGGCTTCGCGGATCACGGGCGTCGGTGCGTAGACGGGCTGCACGTGCTTGTCGTCGTCGAGCACCGCGAGGCCGCTCGATGCAATCCCGCCATCGGTGCCGTAGACCATCGCGGCGTTCACGCCGTCGGTCTGGTTCGCGGCGGCCTTGATCGTCGCGGCCGTGTCGCCGCCGGACAGCACGACGAGCTGGTCGGGCTTCAGCTTGAAGCCGTACGCTTTCTCGAACGACGGCAGCGCGGACGCGCTGTTCACGAATTCGGCCGACGCCGCGAGCTTCAGCTTGCCGCCGCCCGCGACCCACTTGCCGAAATCGGAGAAGGTCTTCAGGTGCTGCGACTGCGCGACGGGCGCGAGCACGGCGACGCCCCACGTGTTGTTCGCGGGCGCCGGCGCGAGCCACACGAGATGGTTCGCCGCGTAGTCGAGCTTCTTCGCGGTGTCGTAGCCCTGGCTCGCGTTCTTCCACACGGGATCGTCGGCCTTGTTGAAGAAGAACGCGGCGTTGCCCGTGTATTCGGGGTAGATGTCGATCTCGCCGCTCGTGAGCGCCTTGCGCACGATCGGCGTCGTGCCGAGCGCGATCTTTTCGGTGACGGGGATGCCGTGGGCCTTCAGCACCTGCGCGATGAGGTTGCCGAGCAGGTTGCCTTCGGTGTCGATTTTCGACGACACCACGACGGGTGTGTCGGCGTGCGCGCCGGGCGCAACAATGGCGGCGGCGAACGCGAGGCCCAGGATCCGGGCGGGCAGGGCGAACTTCATCGGGCCAATCTCCAGGACGGGGGCGTACGCCGAAAGTTACTTGACTGAGCCGGCTTTGGCAAACCGCGTGCGGCGGCGTGTCCACAGCCCGTGTGGGGATAACCCGCATCCGTCATGCGGGCTTGCTACACTGAAATCCATTCCCGCCTGCGGACAATTGCTGACATGAAGCCCGAGCTGCTGGTCCTCATCGCATTGCGCGGCGACGCGCATCGCAAGATCGCCGCGTCGTTCGACGTGCGCTATGCCCCGACTCCCGAAGAGCGCGAACGCGCGATCGCCGAATACGGCGGCGCGATTCGCGCGGTGCTGACCAACGGCAGCATGGGTCTCGCCGCCGCCGAGATCGACCGGCTTCCGCAACTCGCGTTCGTCAGCGCGCTCGGCGCCGGCTACGAGCATATCGATGTCGCGCATGCAAAGGCACGCGGCATCACGGTCGTCACGGGTGCGGGCACCAACGACGATTGCGTCGCCGACCACGCGTTTGCGCTGCTGCTCGCGGCGGTGCGCGGCGTCGTGCGGCTCGATGCGAAAACCCGCGCGGGCGTGTGGCGCGACGGGCTGCCGATGCCGCCGAACGTGTCGGGCAAGAAGCTCGGCATCGTCGGGCTCGGCAAGATCGGCGAGAAGTGCGCGCGCCGCGCGGCCGGCTTCGACATCGAGATCGGTTATCACAACCGGTCGCCGAAGCCGGTTCCCTATCGCTATTTCGACCGGCTCGACGCGCTTGCGCAGTGGGCCGATTTCCTGATCGTCGCGACGCCGGGCGGCGCGGGCACGCGGCACCTGATCGACCAGGCGGTGCTCGATGCGCTCGGCCCCGGCGGTTTTCTCGTCAACGTATCGCGCGGCAGCGTTGTCGATACCGCTGCTTTGGCGGACGCGTTGCGCGAAGGGCGCATCGCGGGCGCGGGGCTCGATGTGTATGAAGGCGAACCGGAGCCGCCGCGCGCGCTGACGGATCTCGACAGCGTCGTGCTGACGCCGCACATGGGCGGCTGGTCGCCGGAGGCGCTCGATCGCTCGGTGCAGCAGTTTCTCGACAACGCGGCGCGGCATTTCGCGGGGCAACCGGTGCTGACGCCTGTTTAACGCACGTTTGAATCAGGTTTCGCGGCGATCAAGCGGTGCGGACGGCGACCGACGTCAAGGAGACATCGGTCGCCGTCCGCTTTGATTCACACGCTTGCGCTCACGACGAAACCAGCGGCACCGTGACCGACGTGCCGGCCGGATCGAGCGTCAGCCCGGTGCCGGGCGTCGGCCGCAAGGTTGCCTCGTTGTCGCTCGACAGAACGACGAGGCTCAGCCGGTGGCCGGCTTCCAGCTTGTAGTCGCGCGGCATGAACGTCAGCTTCAGGTCGTACGGCATCCCGGGCAGCACGGGTTCCGTCAGCCAGTCCGACAACCGGTTGCGCGGGTCGGTCCACGCGCGCGTGACGATCGTGGCCGTGCCGTCCGGCGCGCGATCGACGAGCAACGCTGTCACGTTGGCCACCGCCGTGAAGGTCAGCCTGACGCGTGCGGTCGCGGCGCCGGACAGGCGCGTCGCGGCCGTGAGCGGCGCGGTTTCGAAACGGCTGCGATTTTCGCCGGTCGGCGCGTTCGCCAGCGTGAGCGCGGTAATGCGCGCATCGTCGGTGAAGCGGGCGAGCGGGCCGCCGGTCGGCATCCGCAGCAGCGTGCCGGTGCCCGCGCCGTCGCCGCCCGCGAAATACGTGACCGCTGCGGTGTGGCGTGCGGCCCAGTCGGCTTCCTTCAGCAGCGTGCCGTCCGCCTGCTCGATCACCGCGCGCGGATCGCGCTCGACGCCGTTGTCGAAGCCGATCAGGTAGCGCGTGAACCAGCGGTTCACCTCCGCGGTCCACGCATCGGCCATCGCCGGCACGCGGGTCGGGTCGGTGTGCTTCAGGCGGTGCAGCCACAGCTGGGTCGGCACGCCCTGGCGCCGCATCGCGAGATACCACGACGTCGACTGGTCGACGCGCACGTTGTCGTCGGTCAGCCCCTGCGCGACGAGCGCCGGCGCGACCGCGAACGCGGTCGGGATGTTGCGCGCGGCCCAGAACGGCGAATAGTCGCCAGTCTTGCGATCCTCCTGCTGCAGCGCTTCGTCGATCAGGTGCGTGCAGCGCTCCGGGCGCGCGTTCGTCAGCAGCGCCTTGATGTACACGTCGACGTCCTCGCCCTGATAGCCTTCCGGCGCGCGCACCAGCCCGCCGGAGCGGTAGTAGCCGTACATGTTCGACAGCCCGGCGACCGGCACGATCGCGTCGAGCCCGCGCGTGCGCAGGCTTGCCACCATCTTCGGCAGCGTGCCGTCGTACGACACGCCGTACATGCCGACGTGGCCCGTCGACCAGTTCGCGACGACCGTCTTGCCGTTCGCGTCCTTCGCGGTCGCGTCGCGGCCGAGCCAGCGGATCACCGACGCCATCGCGACCGATTCGTCGCGCGTCAGGATCGTCGGGCAGCCGTCCGAGCCGGCGGTGCCGAGCGAATCCGCATAGACGATCGTGAAGCCGCGCGGCACGAAGTAGCTTTCGATCCACGAGCGGCCGGCGGCGGCCGCTTCGACCTGTTGCAGCATCCGCGTCTGCGGTGCGGCGGCCATGATGCGCGCTGACGTCGATGCGGCCGCGGATGCGGATGCGTTGGCGGCCGGATGCGGCGTGCCGTCGAGCTCGACGTCGACGTTGTGGTCGGGGCTGTCGGCGAGCCCCGCGTAGTACGGGCTCGCGAGCACGATGACGGGCGTGCGCGCGCCGTTCGCGGTTTCGGCCGGGCGCACGATGCGCACGTGGATGCGGTCGCGTGTGCCGTCGCCGTCGGAATCGACCGGCGTGTCGACCCACGCGTTTTCCTCGATCGTGCCGCCCGACAGCGACGGCTGCACCTGGCCGTTCGCGATCACGGGCCGGTAGCGCCCGCCGCTGGCCGGATTGGCGTACGGGACGCCGGACGGCGAAAAGCGTGACGCCAGCGACTGCGTACCGGCCGCCGATGCGGCGGCCCCCTCCTGTTGGCCCTGCGCGAGCGCAGATGCGCCGGCCACGCTGCCGCCGTCGTCGCCGCCGCAGGCGGCGAGCGTCGTGGCCGCAACGAGCGCGGGAAGCCATGCGCGCCGCGATCCGGTTCGATGAATGTTCATTGCAGACCTCTTGTTGTGATTGTCCGGAACCGGCCGATCCGCGATATGCCCCCTGCGGCCCGGCCGGGTGCTGCATCGGATGAAGCGGAACTGCACCTTCGAAAGCGCCGGGCGAACCGCCCGGGTGTCACGGCCGGTGTTGACGCGCGTCACGCGGCGCGCAACCCGGCGAGCGGGGCGATGGCATCGCCCCGCTCGAAAATCGTCAACGCAGCGGCCGGTTCGGGTTGTGCGGTGGACGCGACACCAACGGTACGCTTCGAATGCAGGAGTGCGAATCAAATGCGGGTATGCCCGACCTTCCTTCAAGTTTCGGATGAAACGGAACGGCACGATGCGATGAGGCGGGGATGTTGCGAACGGCGGTGCTGCAACGGCAGGAAAGCGCGACGCGTGTCGGCATGGCTTGCCGGATTTCTTTCCGGAAGCTTGCGCAAAACTTATCTCAGTGAAATCTCCGTGTCAAACTTTTTTAGTTTTGGTCAAACAAAGTTTCGACGTGCGCGCGGCATGCGGCCGCCAATCCGTGAGGGCAGAAGACCGTCGGCACGCGCGCGGAACTCGGCAACGCCGGCGCCAGACGCTGCGCCTATTCGTCGCGCAGCGCTTCGGCCGGCCGCACTCGCGCGGCGCGCCAGCTCGGGTAGAGCGTCGCGACGCACGACATCAGGAACGCGGCCGTGGCGATCTCGATCACGTCGATCGCCGCGAGCTTCGACGGCAGCGAACTGAGGAAATACACGGACGGCGTCAGGAAGCGGATGCCGAGCAACTGCTCGATGGCCGGCAGCACCCACGGGATGCTCACCGCGATCGCGCAGCCGAGCGCGACGCCCGCCACCGTGCCGGCGAGGCCGATCGTCATCCCCTGGATCGCGAAGATCTTCGTGATCGACCCGGGCGGCGCGCCGAGCGTGCGCAGGATCGCGATGTCGCCTTGCTTCTGCGTGACGGTCATCACGAGCGACGACACCAGATTGAACGCGGCGACCGCGACGATCAGCATCAGGATCAGCGACAGCATGCGTTTTTGCAGCCGCTCGGCTTCGAACCAGGTGCGGTTCTGCCGCGTCCAGTCGCGGATATAGAGGTTGCCCGACAGCGAGCGGGACAGCGCCAGCGCGATTTCCGGCGCGCGCTGCAGATCGTCGAGGCGCAGCCGGATGCCGGTCGGCGCGGGCACGTTGAACAGCTTCTGCGCGTCGCGGATGTGGATGTACGCGAGCGCGCTGTCGTACTGATAGTGGCCCGACTCGAACGTGCCGACCACGTTGAACTGACGGAATTGCGGCAGCGCGCTGCCGATGCGCGCGGTGTTGCCGGGCGCGAAGAACGTGATGCGGTCGCCGATCTTCACGTGCAGCGCGTCGGCCAGCGCGGCGCCGAGCACGATGCCCATCTCGCCCGGCACTAGCGCGTCGAGGCGCCCGGTCTTCAGCTTGCGCGCGATCTCGGACACGCGCGGCTCGAGCACGGGATCGATGCCGCGCAGCGCGACGCCCGTCACGCTGCCCGCGTTCGTCAGCAGCGCCTGCGCATCGACATAGGGCGCGACGGCGCGCACCGCCGGGTTCTGCAGCGATTCGTGCGCGGTGAGCCGCCAGTCGGGCATCGCGCCGGACGGCGAGAAGATTTCCACATGCGCGAGCACCGACAGCATCCGGTCGCGCACCTCGGTGCGAAAACCGTTCATCACCGACAGCACGACGATCAGCGCGGCGACGCCGAGCGCGATGCCGGCCATCGCGGCGCCGGCAATGAACGACACGAAGCCGTCGCCGGCCGAGCGCCGGCCGCCGCGCGCGTAGCGCAGCCCGATCTGCCATTCGAACGGGAGTTTCAAGCGATTTCCTTTCAATTCGATACGAACCACGTCGAGCCGCGCATTCTAGCGATTCCGGCGGGACCGCGTGCGGAGGTCGGGCGGCGGGCGGAACGCCGCCCGACCGGCCGGTCATCGGCCAGCGTTGCGCGCCCGCACACCGATATTTCCATCGTTTCGGCTCTGGCTGATAATGGCGCCCAGCATCCGGTCGAACATACCAAGCATTCACGGCGCAACCGGGCCGCGCCGTCACAGACCCATAACAATTCGGGGAGCGTTGCCGCATCGGGCAGCATGTCCTTGACAAGGAAATAACAAATGGATTTGCTGCGCTTCCTGCTGCTCCTGCCGATTCGCGCGGCGGGCTTCGTCTGGCGCCTGCTCGGCCGCGTGCTGCGGCCGCTGGTCGGCGACGTGTCGTGGACGGCGCCCGCGTGGGCGGGCGTCACCACAGCGGCGGTGCGCCGCCGCCCGTGGCATGCCGGCGGCATCGTGCTGCTCGCGGCCGCGCTCGGGTACGGCTGGCACTGGTACAAGCACCGGCCGAAGCCGCCGGAGCCCGAGACCGTCAGCTTCACCGTGAAGGCGCCCGCCGTCACGACCTACGAGGTCGACGACAGCGGCAAGCCGAAGATCACCGTGCATCCGCTCGAACTGGCGTTCTCGCGCTCGGCCGCGCCGATCGAACTCGTCGGCAAGCCCGCCGAGAAGGGCATCGAGATGACGCCCGCGCTGAAGGGCGCGTGGCAGTGGGCCGACGACAAGACGCTGCGCTTCACGCCGGCGGCCGACTGGCCGGTCGGCGCGCACGTCGAGGTGCACTTCGCCGTGCACCAGGCGTTCGCGCCGCAGGTGGTGATGGCCGACGATCATCTCGCGTTCGACGTGCCGGCGTTCACCGCGCAGTCGGGCAGCAACGAGTTCTATCAGAACCCCGACAATCCGGCGGAGAAGCAGGCGCTGCTGCAGCTCCGCTTCAACTATCCGGTCGATCCGGCCGAGTTCGAGAAGCGCATCGGCCTCGTGCTGGTCGGCCGCGACGGCAAGACCGTGTCGCCGCTGCGCTACACGGTCAACTACGACAAGACGAAACTGAGCGCGTGGGTCTACTCGCAGCCGCTCGAGATTCCGAAGGATCCGCTGTCGGTGCGGCTCGACGTCGACAAGGGCGTGCGCAGTTCGCGCGGCGGCGACGGCACGAAGGACGTGCTGCACGCGTCGGTCGCCGTGCCGGGCCTGTACAGCCTGTCGATCGACAACGTCGCGCCGACGCTCGTCGACAACGCGCGCTACGAGCCCGAGCAGGTGCTCGTCGCGGAAACGTCCGACGGCGTACGCAGCGCCGATCTCGCCGCGCGCGCGAAGGCGTGGGTGCTGCCGAAGCGCAAGCCGGGCGTCGATCAGTCGGACGACGATCCGCCGTACGAATGGAACGTGGCCGACATCAGCGATGCGGTGCTGAAGCAGTCGAAGCCGCTGCCGCTCCAAGCGATCCCGACCGAGGACGATTTCGCGACGCTGCAGAGCTTCAAGTATCACGCGACGCCGGGCGAGCGCGTTGTCGTGCGTTTCGACGACGGGCTGAAATCGGTCGGCGGGTACTTGCTCGGCAAGGCCGTCACGACCGCGTTCACGGTGCCCGATTATCCGAAGCTGCTGCGCTTCATGGCCGACGGCTCGCTGCTGTCGATGAGCGGCAGCAAGCGGCTGTCGGTCGTGTCGCGCAACCTGCCGGGGATGAAGGTCGAGATCGGCCGCGTGCGGCCCGACCAGCTCCAGCATCTCGTCAGCTTCAACAACGGCACGTACGCGCGCCCCGAGCTGTCGTATTCGTTCAGCGAGGATCACATCGTCGAGCGCTTTGTGCAGACGCGCGCGTTCCCGGCCGGCGACCCCGGCAAGGCGCACTATGAAGGCATCGATCTCGGCCAGTATCTGAAGGACGGCAAGCGCGGCGTGTTCCTGCTGCACCTGTCGAAGTACGATCCTGCCGCCGAGAAGAAGAAAGCCGACGACGCGAAGGACGGCGATGCATCGTCCGACGGCGGCAGCCAGGATCAGTCCGACAACGCCGATTCGGGCGACAACAACGGCAACGGCGACGACAGCGACAATGCGCTCGGCGACACGCGCCTGATCGTCGTGACCGATCTCGGGATGCTGGTCAAGCGCGCGCTGGACGGCAGCCAGGACGTATTCATCCAGTCGATCCGCACCGGCCGCCCGGTTGCGGGCGCAACCGTGTCGGTGCTCGCGGTGAACGGCCAGGCGCTGTTCACGCAGACGACCAGCGCCGACGGCATCGTGCATTTCCCCGCGTTCAAGGGGCTCGACCGCGAGAAGCGTCCGCAGCTGTATGTCGTGAAGAAGGACACCGACCTGTCGTTCCTGCCGGTGGCCGGCCGCGATCGTCAACTCGACTTCTCGCGCTTCGACGTCGACGGCGAACGCAATGCGACGGGCCAGGGGCAGCTGTCCGCGTACCTGTTCTCGGATCGCGGCCTGTACCGGCCGGGCGACCCGTTCCACATCGGCCTGATCGTGCGCGCGGCGAGCTGGGCGCGCAGCCCGGCCGGCGTGCCGCTACAGGCGGAGATCGTCGACCCGCGCGGGATCACCGTCGAGCGCAAGCCGGTGACCGTCGACGCGACGGGCTTCACCGAGCTCGGCTATACGACGGCCGAAACGGCGCCGACCGGCACGTGGACGGTCAACCTCTACATCGTCAAGGACGGCCAGCCCGGCGCCGAGCCGATCGGCAGCACGACGGTGCAGGTGAAGGAGTTCCTGCCCGACCGGATGAAGGTCGACGCGAAGCTGTCGCAGCAGGTCGTCGAAGGGTGGGTGAAGCCGAAGGGGCTGAAGGGCATCGTCGATGCGCAGAACCTGTTCGGCACACCGGCCGAGAAGCGCCGCGTGGCGGCAACGCTGACGCTGCGCCCCGTATGGCCGTCGTTCCGCAGCTGGCAGGGCTATCGCTTCTTCGACGCACGGCGCGCGAAGGAAGGTTATACGACGACGCTGCAGGACGGCACGACCGACGACAAGGGGCACGCCGAGTTCGACCTCGATCTCGACAAGTACGCGGACGCGACCTACCAGCTCTACTTCCAGGCGAAGGCGTATGAAGCGGAAGGCGGGCGCAACGTCGCCGCGAACGCGCAGACGCTCGTGTCGAACAACGACTGGCTCGTCGGCTACAAGTCGGTCGACGATCTCGGCTATGTGAAGCGCGGCAGCCCGCGCACGGTGCGGCTCGTCGCGATCGATCCGGGCGCGAAGGCGATCGACGTGAAGGACCTGCGCGCACAGCTCGTCGAGGAACGCTACGTGTCGGTGCTGACCAAGCAGGATTCCGGCGCATACAAATACGATTCGCGGCTGAAGGAAGTGCCCGTCGACGAGAAGCCGCTGACGATTCCGGCGGCCGGGCTCGACTTCACGCTGCGCACCGACAAGCCGGGCAGCTATGCGCTCGTGATCCGCCGCGCGGACGGCACCGCGGTGAACCGGATCGAGTATTCGGTCGCGGGCGACGCGAACGTCACGCGCTCGCTCGACCGCAACGCCGAGCTGCAGGTGAGCCTCGCGAAGCACGACTACAAGCCGGGCGAGCAGGTCGAGATCGCGATCCGCGCGCCTTACGCGGGCAGCGGCCTGATCACGATCGAGCGCGACAAGGTGTATGCGCACGCATGGTTCCATGCGGACACGACCAGCTCGATCCAGCACATCACGGTGCCGGCCGGTTTCGAAGGCAACGGCTACATCAACGTGCAATACATCCGCGATCCGTCGTCGGACGAAATCTTCATGAGCCCGCTGAGCTACGGCGTCGTGCCGTTCTCGGTGAACCTCGACGCGCGCCGCAACGCGCTGACAGTCGATGCGCCCGCGCTCGTGAAGCCGGGCGACACCGCCACCTTCACCGTGCATTCGGCGAAGCCCGCGAAGGTCGTCGTGTTCGCGGTCGACGAGGGCATCCTGCAGGTCGCGCGCTACAAGCTCGGCGATCCGCTGAAGTTCTTCTTCCGCAAGCGGATGCTGGAAGTCGGCACGTCGCAGATTCTCGACCTGATCCTGCCGGACTTCGAGAAGCTGATGGCGATGGCCGCGCCCGGCGGCGACGCCGACGACGCGATCGGCCGCCAGTTGAACCCGTTCAAGCGCAAGCGCGACAAGCCGGTCGTCTACTGGTCGGGGATCGTCGACGTGAACGGCGACACGCGCCTGAGCTACACCGTGCCCGACTATTTCAACGGGAAGCTGCGCGTGATGGCCGTGTCGGTGTCGCCGGACCTGGTCGGCACGTTCGAAGGCGCGACGACGGTGCGCGGCGACTTCGTGCTGTCGCCGAACGTGCCGACGACACTTGCGCCCGGCGACGAAGCCGACGTCAGCGTGGGCGTCGCGAACAACCTGACGGGCGTCGGCAACCAGCCGGTGCCAGTTGCAGTCACGCTGAAGACCGGCCCGCAGTTGCAGGTGATCGGGCCGGCGACGCAGAACGTCGCGCTCGCGCCGCAACACGAGGGCGTCGCGCTGTTTCGCGTGAAGGCGACCGACACGCTGGGCTCGGGCATGCTGTCGTTCGGCGCGCGCTACGGCGCGAAGGGCGCGCAGCAGCGCGTCGACGTGTCGGTGCGGCCGGCAGCCGCGTTCCGCACGCAGCTCGACATCGCGCGGCTCGATCCGGGCAAGAAGGCGAGCGTGCCGAACCTGCGGCCGATGTACGACGCGTATGCGTCGCGCGACGCGAGCATCTCGACCGCGCCGCTCGTGCTGTCCGAAGGGCTGTCGTCGTATCTGGTCAACTTCGACCACTACTGCAGCGAGCAGATGGTGAGCGCGTCCGTGCCGCGCGTGTTCGCGTCGAAGTGGCTGTCGGTGCGCGCGCTGACGAGCGCGATGCATGCGCCCGAAGCCGGCGCCGATGCGGCGAACGCGAGCGCGATCGCGCAGTTCCTCGGCGTGCTGCGCAGCCGGCAGAACGCGCAGGGCGGCTTCGGCCTGTGGAGCGCGACGCCCGACGCCGATCCGTTCGTGTCCGCGTACGCGATGCACGTGCTGCTCGACGCGCGCGAGCGCGGCATCGCCGTGCCGAAGGACATGTTCGATGCGGGCAACGCGTATCTGCAGAAGCTCGCGGCCAACGATTCGCTCGGCTCGCTCGACCTGCTGCGGCAGCGCGCATACGCGGTGTATCTGCTGACGCGCCAGGGCAACGTGACGACCAACAGCCTCGCGGCCGTGCAGAAGCGGCTGCAGGAGGCCTATCCGAACGACTGGAAGAACGATCTCGCGGCCGCGTGGCTCGCCGCGTCGTACCAGCTGCTGAAGCAGGACAAGGAGGCGGCCGCGCTGATCGCGGGCCCGCAGGCGCTGCTCGAACGCAAGCGCGCGTCCGACGACGATTACACGACGGGCTACTACATCGATCCGCTGACGCGCGACGCGAGCGTGCTGTACCTGCTCGCGAAGCACTTCCCCGAGCGCGTGCGCAAGCTGTCGCCGCGCGCGATGGACAACCTCGCCGCGCCGCTCGTCGACAATCGCTACAACACGTTGTCGTCGGCGATGACGATCCTCGCGCTCGATGCGTATGCGGCGTCGAACGCGGGCCAGCTCGACCAGCTCGCGATCGACGAGGTGCGCGCGGGCGTCGCGCCGAAGGACGTGTCGGCGATCCAGGCGAACCTCGTGCGCTCGGGTACGTGGGCGGCCGGCGCGTCGCGCGTCGACTTCGTGAACGGCAGCGCGCTGCCCGCGTGGTGGGTCGCGAGCCAGTCGGGCTACGACCGCGGCACGTCGACGAAGGCGATCAAAAACGGGCTGGAGATCGTGCGCGACTACACCGACACCAACGGCAAGCCGTTCGACAAGATCACGCTCGGCCAGGAGATCGACGTGCACCTGAAGATCCGCGCGACGGGCTCGGCGAGCGTCGGCAACATCGCGATCGTCGACCTGCTGCCCGGCGGCTTCGACCCGGTGATCGCGCCGCCGCCCGCGACTGACGCGCAGGACGGCGACAGCAACGGCGACAGCAACGGCGGCAGTGGCGACGGCGGCGCGTCGGCGCCGGCGGCCGATGCGCCGTGGCGTTCGCCGATCGGCGTGACGGGATCGACGTGGCAACCGCAGTTCGCGGACGTGCGCGAGGATCGCGTGGTGATCTACGGCACCGCGACGACCGATGTGCGCGAGTTCGTCTACCGGATCAAGGCGAGCAACGCGGGCCGCTTCGTCGCGCCGCCCGCGTATGGCGAGTCGATGTACGACCGACGCGTGCAGGCGCAGGCGCCCGGTGGCACGACGCTGACGGTGGAGCGGGTGCGATGACGGTGCGGCCGACTTTGCCGTACAGGCCGCGCCGCGCAACCGGGGCTCGCGCGCGTGGCTGACGCATCCGTGCTCCGGCGCGCGCTGCATGGCGCCGGCCGCTGGCTGCATCGCTGGCAGAACTGGATCGCCGGCGCGCTGCTCGTGTTCGGCGCGCTGGCCGCGTGCCGGCAGTGGCCGCATCCGCCGCTGCGCGACTGGAAGCCGTCGTCGGTCGCGGTGGTCGACGCGCAGGGCCGGCTGCTGCGGCTCACGCTCGCGAAGGACGATCGCTACCGGCTGTGGGTGCCGCTCGACCGGATGTCGCCGCAACTCGTCGAAGCCGTGATGCTGCACGAGGACCGCTGGTTCTGGTGGCATCCGGGCTTCAACCCGTACGGGCTCGCGCGCGGCGCGTGGATCACGTATGTGCGCGGCGGCAATCCGCAGGGCGGTTCGACGCTGACGATGCAGCTTGCGCGTTCGCTGTGGCGGCTGAATACGCGCACGCCGGCCGGCAAGCTCGAGCAGGTCGCACGTGCGGTGCAGCTCGAACTCTTCTACTCGAAGCGGCAGATTCTCGAAGCCTATCTGAACGACGCGCCATACGGCCGCAACGTCGAAGGCGCGGGCACCGCGAGCGTCGTCTATTTCGACCGGATGCCCGATGCGTTGACGCTGCCCGAGGCGCTCGCGCTCGCGGTGATTCCGCAGGACCCGGCGCGACGCGTGCGCGGCGGTCAGGACGAGATCAACCGCGCGCTGGCCGCGTCGCGCAACCGGTTGTACGCGCGCTGGCTGACGCACCATCCGGGCGATGCGTCGTTCAAGCCGTTGTTCGCGTTGCCGCTCTCGATGCGGCCGCTGTCCGCGCTGCCGTTCGACGCGCCGCATGCGGTCGACCAGGCGCTCGCCGCGCGCAGCGCATGGCACACCACATCGGGCGAAGCCGATGACGCGAGCGACGCCGGCGCGCGGCTCGTGACGACACTCGATCTCGACCTGCAGCGCACGCTCGAACGGCAGATCGCGCGCTATGTCGCGCGCAACGATACGCGCGGCGTGCGCAACGCGGCCGCGCTGCTCGTCGATACGCGCGACATGGGCGTGAAGGCGCTCGTCGGCTCCGCGAACTTCTTCGACCGCTCGATCGACGGGCAGGTGAACGGCACGCTCGCGCGGCGCTCGCCGGGCTCGACGCTCAAGCCGTTCATCTATGCGCTCGGCTTCGACCAGGGCGTGCTGCATCCGCAGACCGTGCTGCGCGACGTGCCGACCGCGTTCGGCCCGTATGCGCCGGAGAATTTCGATGGCCATTTCCTCGGGCCGATTACCGCGACCGACGCGCTGAACCGCAGCCGCAACGTGCCGGCCGTGTGGGTTGCGTCGCAGCTCAAGTCGCCCGACCTCTACCGGTTCCTGCAGGAAGCCGGCGTGCGCCGGCTCGCGAGCGCGCAGCACTACGGGCTCGCGCTCGTGCTCGGCGGCGGCGAAGTGACGATGCAGGATCTCGCGGCGCTCTACGCGATGCTCGCGAATCGCGGCGAGTTCCGGCCGCTGCGGCTGCGCGCGGACGAGCCGGCCGCGCCCGGCCGGCGCCTGCTGAGCGCGGAGGCGAGCTACATGACGATGGACATGCTGCGCCAGCACCTGCGCCCCGACGAAACGAGCGGCGCGCAGCCGTCGAGCGTGCCCGTCTACTGGAAGACCGGTACGTCATGGTCGTTCCGCGATGCGTGGACGGCTGGCGTGTTCGGCCCCTATGTGCTGGTCGTGTGGGTCGGCAACTTCGACAATTCGACCAACACGGCTTTCGTCGGCGTCGACGCGGCGGCGCCGCTGTTCTTCCAGGTCGTCGATGCACTGAACGCCGAACGCACGCTCGTCGAGCCGCCGCGCGCGGTGCCGCCGCACCTGAAGCGCGTGCGGATCTGCCTCGCGAGCGGCGACCTGCCGAACGAGTGGTGCCCGCAGCAGGGCTGGACGTGGTTCATGCCGGGCACGTCGCCGATCCGCGTGAGCACCGTGCACCGGCCCGTCGTAATCGACGACGCGACGGGGAAGGCTGCGTGCCCGCCGTACGACGGCAAGCGCACGCATACGGAGATCTTCGAGTTCTGGCCGTCGGATCTGCAGCAGGTGTTCGCGCAGGCCGGCATTCCGCGCCGGCGGCCGCCGCAGAACGCGGAGTGCCGCGACGCGGGGCAGGTCGAAGGCGACCCGCCGCGCATCACGTCGCCGCTGCGCGGCAGCACGTATGCGATGCGCGTAAAGAGCGCGGACGATACGCGCATCGCGTTCAACGCGACGGCCGACGCGAGTGCGCATGCGCTGTACTGGTTCGTCAACGATGCGTATGCCGGCCGCAGCGCGCCGGGCGACGCGCTGTTCTGGCAGCCGCGGACGGCCGGCAGCTATACGGTGCGGGTGGTCGACGATCACGGGCGCAGTGATCAGCGACCGCTGGCGGTGGGGCTGGAGCAGTAGTCAAGCAAGCGCGCGAATGCCAATGGCATCCTGATCGCGCGATCAATCGCGCGCCGACGTGCAGCCGGACTGCTTCGAAATTCGCAAGGCGGCGCTCAGGATTTGACCCAGACGCGCGCCTGCTCCAGTTCGTTGACGTGGAACGCCTTGACTTCGGCCTTCGTAAAGAACCGCGCGAGATGCGTCGAGGCACGGATCCAGCCCTCATCGGCCACGACGGCGGCGCGCGTGATCTTGCGGGCCACGGAAACGCCAAGCGTGACATCGGTCCACAGCGCCTTCGGCTCGATGCCGGTGAAATGCTCGATGCGTTCGAGCACGCGGGTCTTGCCGTTCAGTTCGAGATCGCCACGCATGCGCTCGATGGCTTCGCGCAGATCGTGGTCGGTGATCTTGCCTTCGACGGATATTTCGATGACAGGGGAATCGGGCTCGGTGTGATACTGGATCATGGTAGGACCGCCTGACTAGGGAGACGTTACACGCCCAGGCGCAGTGCAGTGCAGCGCGGTGCGGATGAGCCTGGCGTTCGACGACTTCTTCACGATACCCCTTTTCATACTGCTCGGTTAGCCAGGTTTCACGTCGTTCAGAGCAGGCTTGCGATCCCGCCCCGTTACCATCTTCCCGCCCGTGCGACACGTGTCGCCGCATGGCCAGCCGTTCGGTTGGCGTAAGAGCACGGACGTTCGTCATCACATTGAAAGGGACGCTCGAACGCCCCCACCAACCTGGAAGCCGCCGTCGTGCAAGCGCAAGGCTGTCAGGCCGCCCAGGGTCGATCAGCCGGTCCGACGGCTGCTCGTTCAACCACGGCATTCCGACGAGCAGGTGCTCGACAAAACCAGGGTGGCCGGCGTCAGACGGCGAGCGGGGCCCGTTCTGGGCACTGATGACCGTTTTGGCTCGTCCCGGATCACCCACTGTGGCGACCGGCGGCGGTCTATACCTGATCATGGCGACGCTGCGGCCGCGCAACGCAACCATGCCGGCTCGCGCTTGAGGGTTTCGTTAGCCTCAGGAGCGGCAACGATGCCGATGGTTGGCCGTCGGCGGACATGCTAGGATTTCTCTCAAACAACTCCGGAGACTGCAATGCCGTTCATCTGCGAAAACGTTGAATGTCGTGCCGTGCTGGCTCGTGGGCAGGTCAGATCCAGTCACGAGGACGAGGGGTGGTGTTTCTACTGCCCGGACTGCAAAGTCAGGAATGAGTTGAAAGATATCGGCGTACCTGGCGGCCCTGTCGAGTTGGTTCAGCCAAAAAGATCCGATCTTCCGCACAAGGTAATCGCGACTGCTCGACCATTGGAGGACGGCAGATACGCAGCGCAACTGCGCGTTCAGAGGGCACTCGGTGTGAAAGGAACGTACGCGGCCGAAGAGCACTGGGAGCAACTCGGTGTATTCCTCGATGCGCAAGAGGCCGTAGCGCATGCGAAGTCTTTCGCAACAGACCTGCTGGAACGAACGGCCTAGTCGCGAGTGGCACGCTGGATTGTGCAATACCTGGCAATGCGCGGATCGGTACGGCAGGCACACGGCCGTAGATCCGCGCGACAACCTGGTGCGATACGGCGCGTTCGATACGCGCTATAAACGAGTGCCGCACCAGTCCGAATACCCTACCAAACAAGATGCGACTGGCTTGAATTCAACCAGCCTTGACTCACGCAGCACCACTGGCAGCGAGCTTGACAAATAGTCTGGCTGCTTCGTTGCCATGGGACAAAGCGCGCAGTGCAAGGGAGAGCGCCAGCTGTGCGTCGTGGGAGGCTGCGCTGCGATCCTGATCGAAGAGCTTGACGGCATGGCGCATATGCTGCGCTGCCTGCGTGTGAAGCTCCACGGCCGCCGCATGATGTTTTGCCACGTCCGCGGCACTTGCGCTCGAGCCGGCCGATGGAGGCGTTATCGCTGGCGTATTGGCGCTGTGCGCACCAGAGTCGTGTGCCTGATCGATCGCATGCAACGTGTGGCCATGGGCCATCATCGCCTGATGTGCGGCGTGGGCAAAGTCTTGACCGTCCTCGAAATGCCGCGACGCCTCGCGGTGATGTCGCGCGGCCTGCTCGTGGTGTGACGCTGCGGCTTCGAGATGGCTTTTCTTGCTGTGCTTCGTGTTCATGCCGGCTCCTGTGCAACTTCAGGAATGACTCGGATGGCGACCGATTCGAAGACACAGGGGCGGGTCGCAACAAGATCCTAATCTACACGCACTTGCGCCTTCCGTGACATTTGCGTCTCGCGGAAAATCGACATCGCGTTCGCCTGGTTTTCGAGCCGGGTTGTTGTGGTGATCATGCGTATTGGACCGCGCGAACAAGGCGTTAGCGCGGCTCTCATGTTTTTTTGCGTCGCGGGGGAAAGAGCGCAACCAGGCACTGCGTAGCTAGCAGCGCCTGTTCAGCCTCTGTGTGGATCCGCATGCGCCAGTCGGAAGGTTGCAACCTCAGTAGCGGGGCAGGCACCGGAAATTCGAGGGGACACACGTCTCAACCACCGAGGTTCGACACTGAACTGCCGGGCAGGCGGTGTCGAACTCATGCACATGATAGCGAAATGGCAGATTGAGGTAGTCGGCATGGTTCAGCCGCCTGGCAGTTCTACGATCTTTCGAAATAAGCATTCCTATTCGTGCCGTCTCGATTTTTCCTGATTTTCGTTGCCGCGACCGATCCGATCGTGGATGACCTGGCAGGACTCCGGCCTTGTTTCGGGCAGTGGGTGGCGATGCAGGTGCGTGCTGGGCTGGTTGCGCGGCCACTGGCGCGTTTGCAGTTGATGCAATCGGGGCAGGCGCCGGCGGCAGTGCCGCGCATCGGTGTCTCGTAGTACAGCTGGCCGGCGCGGCACCCCGCACCGCTACGTTTTTCAGTGGCGATCGACGTCGATCTTCTTGACCATTGATCTGCGCGGCGCAACCAGGCGGTAACCGCTAGAATTGCGGCTTTAGCCCGGAATACGCCAATGTCTTTTGCCTCGCTTGGCCTGATCGATCCCTTGCTGCGTAATGTGCAGGACCTCAATTACCAGACACCTACGCCGGTGCAGGCCAAGGCGATTCCTGCTGTGCTCAGTGGCAAGGACGTCATGGCTGCTGCACAGACCGGCACGGGCAAAACGGCGGGTTTTGCGCTGCCGCTGTTGCAACGGCTGGTGCAACACGGCCCGGCGGTGTCCAGCAACCGCGCGCGTGTTCTGGTGCTGGTGCCCACGCGTGAGCTGGCCGAACAAGTGCTGCAAAGCTTTATCGAATACGGCAAGGGCCTCGACTTACGATTTCTGGCCGCCTACGGCGGTGTGAGTATCAACCCGCAGATGATGAAGTTGCGCAAAGGCGTGGATGTGCTCGTTGCCACGCCGGGCCGTTTGCTGGATCTCAATCGCCAGAACGCAGTGCAGTTTGATCAAGTACAAACGCTGGTGCTGGATGAAGCCGACCGCATGCTGGATCTGGGCTTTGCGCGCGAACTCGACGCCGTCTTTGCTGCGTTGCCCGTTCAGCGCCAGACCCTGCTGTTCTCCGCCACGTTTACCGACGATATCCGCGCCATGGCGGCGGGCATTCTGCGCGGCCCGGTCAATATCAGCGTCAGCCCGCCCAATGCCACGGCCAGCAAGATCAAGCAGTGGGTGGTGCCGGTGGATAAAAGGAACAAGCCTGACCTCTTCATGCACCTTGTGGCCGAGAACCGCTGGGAGCACGCGCTGGTGTTCGTCAAAACCCGCAATGGCGTGGATTACCTGGCGGCCATGCTGGATGAAGCGGGCTATGCGGTCGATACCATCCACGGCGACAAACCGCAACCCGCGCGCCTGCGTGCGCTGGAGCGCTTCAAGACGCGCGAAGTACAGATGCTGGTCGCCACCGATGTGGCTGCGCGCGGGCTGGATATCGACGACCTGCCGCTGGTGATCAACGTTGATCTGCCGATCGTGGCGCAAGACTATGTGCACCGTATTGGCCGCACCGGCCGCGCGGGCGCCAGCGGCGTGGCGGTGTCCCTTGTGTGTGCCGATGAAGCGCCGCAACTGGCCGCGATTGAAGCGCAGATCCGGCAAACGCTGCGCCGTGAAGAAGAGCCGGGTTTTGAAGCCGAACACCGCGTGCCGGAAACCAGCGCGACGGGCCAGATCATCAAGAAACCCAAAAAGCCCAAGAAGCCCAAGGCGCCGCAAGCTGCGTCGGGCGCCATGCAGGTGCCCGGCAAAAAGCCGCGCCCGCAAAGTGGCGAAAACAAACGCAAGCCTGCGGCGCCGCGCGCTGTGGCCGCGGGTAAAGGCACAAGCTTGTCCAGCGGTAACCCATTCAGCGTGCCAAAGCCACGCAGCAAACCCGCCAGCAAGCCAGCTGCGGGTTCACGTAAGCCGGCCGGCAAACCCGCTGGTGGCCGTGGCAAACGCCAACCCTGATCCGTTGGGATGAGTCACGCCAGCCCTGGAACAGGCTGGCGGTTTGCGGCCCGCTGGCAGGCAGCGGCGCGGCTTCGGCGTGCATCAGGTCGGCGGGTAACGGCGCACCGAATCCAGGAGCCATGCCAACTTCGGGGCCGAACGGGCGTTGAAATCGTGCGTAGCGAGCGTCCGATCGAGGTCGTCCCTGGCGAATGTGTCCGCTTCTCACACGAAAGCCGTCATTTGATCGGCTCATCGCGAACTACCGCTTTGGATCGGTAAGCGCCATCCACGGAAATCCGCGAAGGACCTTTCTTTCTTCCTCTCCGACCCGATTCCAGTCGTGTCGGCGCGCAGGCAACGCGCCGCGTGCGGCCATCACCCGTCGTCGGCCTTCGCCTGCAAACCCTTCAACCCCTGAATCACGACCAGCAGCGCGCGCCCGTGCTCGTCGGAGCCGTCCCACGCGTCGACGATCGCGTCGCGCAGCAGGTCGTTATACCGGCGGCGCGATGGCTCCGTATCGACACCATAGAAACTGCATAGCTTATTGAATGGAACGCTGCGGCGTAGCCGATGCCCGTTCGACAGCCGAAGGCGCGAAACGGTTGGCTGGCTGACCCCGGAAAGTCGCGCGATTTCGCTGGACGAGCGTGTATCTGCCATCAAGCGGCGCAACAGGTCTTGAACGGGAAAATCTTGGTCCGGGGCTTCCATGCGATGCATTATACCTATACAGTTAGGGCTGTTGAATGGGCTTGCTGTCACCAGCGAGGCTGTATCCCGAGAAAGTTGATGACACTGAAACACCTTCCACCCACGTTCTGCTGGACCAAGATCGGTAGCGAGTCCGGCGAGGAACTGCCGACCGTCGTGCTCCGCAAGGAATGGGAGCGCCGGCTCGGGGGCGGGCGTTTTCTGTGGGGCATCAATCAGCCGCTCGGCAGCAGCGCGCAAGTCGCTGCGCATCGCACGGGTTCGCTGCTCGCGCTGTTTTCGCCGGTCGCGTCGCGCCCGCGCGCGGGCGAGCGCAAGGACGCGCTGCTGTGGAATGCGTGGGTCGATGCGAGCGGGCAGGTGCGGCCGCTTCCGCCGCACACGTTCATCGCGAGCCGTTCGACGCTGCCGTCGGGCCAGCGTCGCGAACAGCACTACGCGCTCGTGTGCGTGTCATCCACCGCGCTGACGGTCGGCACGCAGTTGCGCGTGTTTCCCGATCACCTGCGCAGCGTGAGTACGGGCAAGCCGCTTGGCGCTGCACAGGGCGCGGCCGTGGTCGATTGCGTCGGGCGCGCGAGGGAGCAGACGGGCAAGAGCTATCCGCTCGCGCTGTCGGTCGAGCTCGAAGCACCGTATTTCGTGCGGCTCGCGCAGCCGTGCGTGCTGAAGGCGCGCGATCTCGCCGAAGTGAACAAGGCCACGCGCGCGGGCGATTTCGATCGCTTCGTCGAACTCGTCGCGCGCTTGCGCGGGCGTTCGCCGACGGATGCCGTGCGCGGCGTCACGCGCGATCTGTTCGACGTGCCGCCGATCGAAACCGCGGCCGCGTATGTCGCGCCCGCGCATGGGGCGCGATTGCGCAGCCGGCCGGCGGTCGAGCATCCGCGTGACGTTACGGGCGATCTGTTCGACCTGTCGCCGGGCGAGGCGACCGCGTTCGGCGGTCTGGCGCATCCGCGTGTCGGGCGAGCGTGACGTATGACATTCGCGCGGCGGATGCGCGGCGCGTGATGAAAACGTGGGAAAAGGTCGCGCAAGAATTTGTTGCAATCTCGCCATAGCGGATCGGCGAGCGCAGAGGGACAATCGGCACGAAGCGCGCTGCGCGGCGGCCGATGTGTCGACAATCGATGGGTCGTGGTTCACGCCGCCGACATGCGCACCACGCACACTGAGCGTCGGCTTGCTTCACACTAGGGCCTGTTCCCGCTAATAACGGGCTTGCGAACGTGCCTTGCCGGTCGTAGTGCAAGGAGTGAGGAGCGCCGTTTGGCCGAGCCAAACGCCCCGAAGGAAGTCCCCTTGGGGGACAAGCGACGATCGACGCCGCAATACGGCCGGCAAGGCGCGTTCCCCTGATTGGAAAAAATCGTTTGTGGGGCTGGCGCAAGCCCGTTATTAGCGGGAACAGGCCCTAACCCTGAGGGAGAAGTGTCGATGTCGACCCACATCTGTTCGCGGGAAGCCCGGGCCGCGCAACGCTTCGTCGAAGCGACGCGCAACGTCGATCAAGCCTTTCGCGCCGTGCGCGGCGAAAGCGACGACGATGGTTCGTCGGCCGAATACGCACGCGCGATGTCGCGCCTCGATCGCGCGCTCGACGAGCTGGCGCGTGCACAGGAATTCTTCGACCGCGTGGTAAGCGCCGACGCGGCGCGCGGCAACTGATTCCGCCGCTTCCGCTGTTTCGCGCGTCGGGCGACGCGCGTTCATCTTCTTGCCGGGCATGCCGCCCGGCCTGTCATTCGTTCACCCCGCCCAGACTTCAGACCTTGCGGCCTTCGACCGGATAGCCGGGATCGGTATAGCCGTGCGTCGACGCATGCCCGGGCGGCACGAGCGAATCGACGAACCGCTCGTCGTCGGGGCCGAGTTCGAGCGTCAGCGCATCGATGTAGCTGTCCCAGTGCGCTTCGGTGCGCGGCCCTGCGATCGTCGAGCTGACGATGCGGTTCTTCATGACCCACGCGAGCGCGAATGCAACCGAGGTCGTGCCGCGCGCGGCTGCATGCGCGGCCACCTGTTGCGCGATGTGCAGCGATTCGGGTCGCCATTCCGTCTGCTGGATGCGCCGGTCGCCGCGGCCCGCGCGCGAATCGGCGGGCGGCTGCGCATCCACCGCGTATTTGCCGGTCAGCACGCCGCGCGCGAGCGGGCTGTACGGCACGACACCGATCCCGTAATGCGCGGCGGCCGGAAGCTGTTCGACCTCGGCCGTACGATCGACGAGGTTGTACAGCGGTTCGCTCGCGACCGGACGATCGATGCCGAGCTGGTCGGCGAGCCGCACGATCTCGGCGATGCGCCAGCCTTTGAAGTTCGACAGCCCGAAGTAGCGCACCTTGCCTTGCCGGATCAGGTCGGCCACCGCGCGCATGGCTTCGTCGAGCGGCGCGTCGGTCAGCGCACGATGGAAATAGAGGATGTCGATGTAATCGGTGCCGAGCCGCTTGAGGCTCGCGTCGACCGATTCGAAGATCCATTTGCGCGACTGGCCCTGCCGGTTCGGCCCGGCGTCCGGTCCGGCCGGATAGCCGAACTTCGTCGCGACGACCCAGCTGTCGCGACGCGGCGCGATCGCGCGGCCGACGATTTCTTCCGAGCGTCCGGCGTGATAGACGTCGGCTGTGTCGATGAAATTGACGCCCTGGTCGAACGCCTTGTCGACGATGCGTGCCGACGTCGCTTCGTCGGTCTCGCCGCCGAACATCATTGCGCCGAGACACAGCGGCGACACCTTGAGCGCGCTGCGCCCGAGATAGCGGTAATCCATCAGGAGGCTCCATGCGGGCGCGGGCCCGCCGGTTGAATGAAAGGGGTGCGGCGCTTAGACGCCGGCTTCGTCGAACACGCGTTGCGCGATCGGCAGCGCCGAACTCGCAGTCGGCCAGCCCGAGTAGAACGCGAGGTGCGTGATCGCTTCGATCAGCTCGTCGCGCGTGAGGCCGTTGTCGAGCGCTTTCTTCAGGTGGAACGGCAGTTCGTTGACGCGATACAGCGACACGAGGCTCGCGACCGTGACCAGGCTGCGATCGCGCGGCGACAGGCCGGCGCGCTGCCAGACGTCGCCGAACAGCACGTTGTCGGTGTAGTCGGCGAGGGCGGGTGCGATGGCGCCGAACGCTGTGCGCGCGGCGGAAGTCGGTTCGGACATCGATGGCTCCGGGGGAATTGGGGGACACCGACGATGGTAGCCACCGATGCGCTTATCGATAATCCCCAATCATTCGCATGCACTTATCGAGTTGATTCATGAATCGCGGCTCATGCGCGGTAGCGCAGCGCGTCGACGATCACGGCGAGCGCGCGTGACGACTGCCGCCGGCTCGCGTAGTACAGGTGATGGCCGGGGAACGTCGGGCACCAGTCGTCGAGCACGCTGTCGAGGCGACCGGCGGCGACATGCGGCGCGGCGAGTTCGGCGGGCACGTATGCGAGCCCGTAGCCCGCGAGCGCCGCGTCGAGCATTTCGTATGTGCCGTTGAACGTGACCTGCCCGTCGACGCGCACCTGCAGCGTGTCGTCGCCGCGCGCGAGCTCCCACGCGTACAGCGCACCGTGCGTCGGCAGGCGCAGGTTGATGCAGTCGTGCGCGACGAGATCCTGCGGCGACGCGGGACGCGCGCGTTCCGCGAAATACGCGGGCGCGCCGACGATCGCCATTTTCAGGTCGGGCGAGATGCGCACGGCGATCATGTCCTTCGCGACCTGGTCGCCGAGCCGGACGCCGATATCGAAGCGCTCCGCGACGATGTCGGACAGCCCGTAGTCGGTCACGAACTCGACCTTCAGGTCGCGATAGTCGCGCAGCATCGGCGCGAGCTTCGGCCACAGCAGCGTGCGGATCACGTAGTCGGTCGCGTTGATGCGCACGGTGCCGGCCGGCTTGTCGCGCAGTTCCGCGAGCGCCGACAGCTCGGCCTCGATTTCGTCGAAGCGCGGTGCGAGGTTGCGCAGCAGGCGATCGCCGGCTTCGGTCGGTGCGACGCTGCGCGTCGTGCGCGTGAGCAGCCGCACGCCGAGGCGCGTTTCGAGTGAACGGATCGTATGGCTGAGCGCGGATTGCGAGACGCCGAGCTGGGCGGCCGCACGCGTGAAACTGCGCTCGCGCGCGACGGCGATGAAAGCGAGCAGATCCGCAAAGTTGTCGCGCGGCATGGAGGGTGTCGGGTGGTCGGTGCCAGCGCATCGTACCACCGGGTTCGCCGGGCCGCGTGGCGGCGCGGCGCGCGCGTCACCCCGCGCGCGTCATGCCCGGCGCATGGGGCGCGGGATGGGACGCGTAGCCGCCACGCTGGAACGATGTCGCGAAGAACCGCATCTGGTAGCGGATCGCATTCGCCCAGTAATCCCAGGTGTGGCCGCCCGGCCGCTCCGCGTAGTCGTGCGGTACGCCAAGCGCGACGAGCCGTTCGTGCAGCGTGCGGTTCGAGCCGACGAACGCATCGTCGCGGCCGCAATCGATCGTCAGGTCGAGATGCGCGCGCACGAACGCGCGCGCGCTTTCGACGATCACGTTGCGGTTCCAGAATGACGGATGGCGGCCGGGGTCGCCGAACACGTGGTCGATGCCCGGTTCGTCCTCGCAGCAGCGCGGATCGACCGCGCCGCTGATGCTGCCGACCGCGCCGAACGTGTCGGGCCGGTCGAGCGCGATGCGCAGCGCGCCGAAGCCGCCCATGCTGAGCCCGGTGATCGCGCGGGCGCGCTGCGTCGCGATCGTGCGGAAGTGCAAGTCGACATACGACACGACTTCGTCGCCGATGAAGGTTTCGTAGCGGCTGCCCGAATCGAACGGGCTGTCGATGTACCAGCTTTCGTGTCCGCCGTCGGGCATCACGAGGATCACGTGATAGAGGTCGGCCAGCGCGGCGATGTGCGTGTTCGACGTCCAGTCGGTATGGTCGCCGCCCGAGCCGTGCAGCAGATAGACGACCGGATAGCGTTCGACGCCGCGGTTGCCGCGTGCGTAATCGTCAGGCAGCACGACGGTTGCCCTGAGCGTCTCGCTCATCGCGGCGCTGGGAATCGCGACGACCCGCGCATGAAACGCGAGAGCCGGGCCCGAGACGGCGAGCAGCAGAAGCAGCCAGAAGGCGCGTGCCAGGTTCATCGATCCTCGCATGTGTCGATCCCGTCCGGCGGCGGGCGCCGGGAAAACCCTGTTCGAGCGACTCTAGCAACCGCGCCTTTCAACCATATTTCGGCGAACCCTACCTGTTGTCAGGCGAGCGGCGCGCACACGATGCGCTCGACTGCCTCGCGAAACGCGTCGGGCCGCTCGGCCGGCATCAGGTGCCCGCAGCGTTCGATCGTGTCGAAGCCGGCACAGCGCGCGAGCGCCCAGTCCGGCACATGCCAGCCCGCGCGCGAGCGTTCGCCCTCGACCAGCCAGACCGGATGGCGCTCGAACACCTGCGCGAGCGCCAGCGGGTAGCCGGGTTCGCCGGTCGTCTCGACCACCGAGCGGCCCATCGCGCGCAGCGTCGACGCCGGCTGATGCGCGAGCCAGCGGCGTGCGTCGTCGACCATGCGCGGCGACGGTTCGTCGATCGCGCCGCGCAGCCAGGCGAGCGGATCGGCGCGCAGGCCGTCGAGCATCGCGTCGGCTTGCGCAGGCGTCATGCGGCCGACCGACGCCGACCAGAACGCATCGTCGAGCGTGAAGTTGCCTTCGACGTTGACGATCCGCCGCACGCGCTCGGGGTGTGCATGCGCGAACAGCATCGCGATCGCGCCGCCGACCGAGTGGCCGACGACATCGACCGGCTGCGGGCCGAAGTGCGCGTCGACGGCTTGCCGGACATGCTCGACCTGCGCGGCGAGCGTGATCGCGTCGGACGGCGCCGCGCGATGCGCACCGTAGCCGAGCAGGTCGGGGGCGAGGTGCGGGCCGTCCCATCCGCGCACGTCGAACGTGCCGATGAAACCATGAATGAAGACGACGGGGGCGGGCTGGGTCATTCGGCGGGCGATGAAGGGAGGGGCGGCAATTCGAGTTCGGCGAGCAGTTCGTCGAGTTCGAGTACGTGGGTGCGGTCGTGATCGAGCAGTTCGCGCACGAGTTCGTCGAGCGACATGCGGCGGATGCCGTCGCGCAGCCCGCAACGCGCGAGCTGCGGGGGTTCCAGCGCGGCGACGGTTGCGCACAGCGCCGCACGGCCGGTGCGGAATGCCGCGACTGCACGGTCGAGCGGCTGGGCGAGATAGTCGCGTTGCGCGGCGAGCACGGTGCCGTCGACCGACGCGATCACCGGCAGTTCGACCGTGCGCACGGCGTCGATGCGCTCGGCGAACACCGCGTCGAGGTCGCGCAGGTGGCACGCATGTTCGACGAACGAGAAGCCCGTGCCGGCCGGGCGGCGCGTCCACAGCGCGGCCGGCACGTGCGCGGCATATGCGGCGAGCCGGTCGGGCAGGCGGGCCAGCGCGGCGACGACGTCGGCGAACGGCAGCCGTTGCGGATACGGGCTGAACACCGCGCCATAGCTGAACAGCACGCCGCCGAGCCGCCCGCGTGCCTGCACGACGTCGTGGCCACGCTGGCGCATCACGTCCGCGACCATCGCGCCGCAGAACTGGCGGGCCGTCGTGTCGGCTTCGAGTTCGGGGAAGGTGCGCGCGATCTCGTCCTGGATCGCGCCGATCGCGGCGACGCCCACCCGCGACAGCGCCGCGAATTCCGGATAACGCTCGGGTTGCGCGATCAGCGCTTCGAGTTGGGCGCCGAGCGCGGTGGTGCGGAAACGGTCGAAACGGGAATGCATGACGAACGGGCCCCATCGAGTAACGTATCAAGACGATACGTTACTCGATGGGGCTGCGTCAATCCGGTTGTTCTAAGGATTCGGTCGACCGGCGCGCCGATGACAGCGCGACGCCGGTTGCGCACGCCTTATGCGTTTTTCCGGCCTTCGATGTCCGCGCGCAGCCGCGCTTCCTGCTCCTGCAGCTCGGGTGTGAATTCGGCGCCGAAGTCCTCGGGCGAAAATATCTGCCGGATCTCGATGTCCGAATCGACAGGCATGGGGTTCGGGCAGCGCTTCACCCATTCGACGGCTTCGTCCATCGATTTCACTTCCCACAGCCAATACCCGGCGATGAGTTCCTTGGTTTCGGCGAACGGGCCGTCGATCACCGTCCGGTCCTTGCCGGCGAAGTGCACGCGCTTGCCGCGCGAACTCGGATGCAGCCCTTCGCCGGCGAGCATCACGCCGGCCTTCACGAGTTCTTCGTTGTACTGGCCCATCGCGGCCAGCAGTTCGGTATCGGGCATCGTGCCCGATTCGGAAAGGGCGGTTGCCTTGACGATCACCATGACGCGCATAGTTGTTTCTCCTTGAAGGGAAAATTCGAGTGGTCTGTCGACCGGATGAGCGGCTGACAGGTGCTTGCGATGGTACGACGGGCGAGGAGGCCGGAAATCGACACCGTGCCTGGATAAAGTGTCGTTTGGGCGATCGACGTGGAATCGAGGCTGGCGATCCGGCGTGCCAACGCTGCTGCGTCCGGCGCCGCGACCGACCAAGGCGGACAGGCGATGCGCCGGTTCAGCGATGGCGGATCATCTATTGTCGGCGCGCAGGCGAGCGGTCGCCCGGAGCGCGCCGCCAAAACTGGTATCCTGATCAGCACCACATTCATGCGGGAGGGTGCCATGGTCGCCAAGGAAGTCTCGAAGAAAAAGTACCTGAAGATTCTGAACAAGCGCCTGCGCGCCGAGCCGAATGCCCCGGTCGACGCGTCATTCGTGTTCTTTCCGCTGGGCGCGAAGGCGAAGCACGCGACGGGCGTCGTGTCCGACGAGCCGCGCAGCAAGCGCGAGCTGGCGCTGATGGCCGCGGTCCAGCGCAAGGCGGCGGAAGAATTCGTCGTCGCCGGCGCGTAGCCGCAGCCGGCCGCGCAAACAACCTTTCCTGTCGAAATCGCATGCATGCCGCGCGGGCGAACCGGCCCGCGCGGCCGCTTTCGCTTGCTACGCGGCGGCGGCCTCGCAATGCGCGATCGCGCCGGCCAAAACGCGCGGAATGTCGTGTGTGATGGCCGGCCCGTGCATCGGCAGGATGAGGTCGAGATCGAGCGCCTCGATGCGGCGCAGCGCACTCGCCATGTGCGCGAGCGACGGCAGGTAGTCCGAGCGCCGGATCGACTCGACGATGGCCGGCAGCGGGTCGTCCGTTTCCTCGTCGCCGAAGCGCATGAGGATGTCCGACGACAGCAGCGTCTTGTAGGCGGGCAGATAGACCACCAGCGCATCCCATTGATGTACATGCTTCGTGAAGATCGGCACGATGTCGACGCCGGAGAGCGTCGTCGGCTCGCCGTCCTTCAGCGGCTTTGCGCGCACACCGAAGATGTCGGCCAGCCCGTGCGTGCACATCGGATGGCCGTACGCGACGAGCGCTGGATTGGCCGCGAGAAAGTCGGGCAGCGCACCCATCTCGTCGACCTCGAAATGCGGGACGATCACGCTGCTCACCATCGACGGCGTGATGCCGACGGTCGCGAGGCTCGCGCTCAGTTGCGGAAAATTGGAACGCGTACCCGTTTCGATGCAGACGACGTCGCCGTCCGGCGAACGGACGAAGAACTGGCTGAAGCCGAGCTTCAGCTTGTCGATGTAGGTCGTCGCGCGGAACAGGCCGCTGCGGATTTCTTCGATACGAGCGTTGTCCATCGATGCGATCCTCGCGCGGGCAGTGGGGGCGGCACGGCATTGTCGCGCGCGTCGCGACGCACGCCTGGCTGCGCGAACCGGTGCCTCGATGCAGTCTAGCAGCGTCGATTCGAGCATGAAGCCTGTCAGTTCACGCAGCGATCGGAAACGGCGCTGAACACCGTCCCGGCCTCAAGGAAACCCGCCATCCGATTCGGGTATCAGGACGCCTTGTCCGCTGCCGCCGCCGGATACCGGCCGCTGCCACCGGCTTCGTCGCCCGCCGCCAGTTGTTCCAGCGCGAGGCCCTTCGTCTCGATCCCGAGCGTCCACACGGCGACCGCGGCCGCGATGAACGACAGCGCGCCGAGCGTGAACACGCCGCCCTGGCCGAACACGGGCAGCACGACGCCGACCGCGTAAGGCCCGATCAGCGACCCGACGCGCCCGATCGCCGACGCGAAGCCCGACCCCGTCGCGCGCGCGCCGGTGCCGTACAGCTCGGGCGTGTACGTGTACAGCGCGGCCCACATCCCGAACAGGAAGAACTGCATCGCGAGGCCCGTGCCGATCAGCAGCGTCATGCTGCCGCCGTACAGCGCGCTCTGGCCGTACGCGTAGGCCATCGCGCCGCCGCCGATCAGCGACGCGATGCAGGTCGGCTTGCGCCCCCAGCGTTCGACGAGCCACGCGGCGCACAGGAAGCCCGGCACGCCGCCGAGCGAGATCAGCACCGTGTAGAACACCGATTTCGTGACTTCGAAGCCGGCCTGCTGCAGCAGCGCGCCGAGCCACGACGTGAGGCCGTAGAAGCCGAGCAGCGCGAAGAACCACAGCAGCCACACCATCACCGTGCGGCGGCGGTACACGCCGCTCCAGATCTCGCGCAGCGCGCCTTGGCTGCGCGCGGCCACCGGCTCGGCGAGCCGCGACGGCGGCGGCAGCGTCGTGACGCCGGCCGAGCGCATTACCTTCGCCTCGATCGTGTGCATCACCGTGTCGGCTTCCGCGTGCCGGCCCGCATGTTCGAGCCAGCGCGGCGATTCGGGCACGATGCGGCGCACGACGAGCACGAACACGGCGGGAATCGCGAGCAGCGCGAACACCGTGCGCCAGCCGAACTGCGGCAGCACGAAGTACGCGACGACGCCGGCCGTGATGAAGCCGAGCGGCCAGAAGCCGTCCATCAGCGCGATCAGGCGGCCGCGCTTCTCGGCCGGCACGAATTCGGACAGCAGCGTCTGCGCGACCGGGAATTCCATCCCCATCCCGATGCCGAGCAGCACGCGGTAGACGATCAGCGCATCGACGCTCTGCGCGGTCGAGCACAGGTACGACGCGGCGCCCCACAGCACCATGCTCCACTGGAACACGGGCCGGCGGCCGAAGCGGTCGGCGAGCAGGCCGGCGACGGCCGCGCCGAGCACCATCCCGAAGAAGCTCGCGCTCGCGACGAGGCCGGCGGCCGCGGTCGACAACCCGAACTCCTTGCGGATCGAGCCGAGCACGAACGTCATCGTGCCGAGGTCGACCGAGTCGAAGAAGAACGCGATCGCGATGATGAAGAAGATCCGCTTGTGATAGCCGGAGAACGGC
This sequence comes from Burkholderia pyrrocinia, assembly GCF_003330765.1. Taxonomy (NCBI): domain Bacteria; kingdom Pseudomonadati; phylum Pseudomonadota; class Betaproteobacteria; order Burkholderiales; family Burkholderiaceae; genus Burkholderia; species Burkholderia pyrrocinia. The sequence goes on from NZ_CP024903.1 coordinate 384,161, forward strand.
AGGCGTTCGAGCCGGGCGGCAGCGGAAGCGGGAGTGGTGGCGGCGGGCATGGCGTCCTCTGAAATGAAACGGGGCCTCGAAGCGCGCTTGCTTCAAGGCCCCGATGCTTCAGTAGACGCGACCACAAAATGCCGCATCAGAGGAAAAGCGCCGCCTGCTTGCCCAAATGCGTCATCGGCGGGCGGCGCGCGATGCGTCAGTTCTTCAGCTTGTATCCGGTGCGGAACATCCACGCGACGATCGCGAGCAGGATCACGAGGAACAGCCCGGTCGCGGCGAGGCTGATCCACACGTGCACGTCGGCGATCCCGTAGAACGACCAGCGAAAGCCGCTGATCAGGTAGACGATCGGGTTGAACAGCGTGATGATGCGCCACGCGGGCGGCAGCATGTCGACCGAGTAGAAGCTGCCGCCGAGGAACGTGAGCGGCGTGATGATCAGGAGCGGCACGAGCTGCAGCTTCTCGAAGCTGTCGGCCCAGATGCCGATCACGAAGCCGAACAGGCTGAACGTGATCGACGTCAGCACGAGGAACAGCACCATCCAGAACGGATGCAGGATATGCAGCGGCACGAACAGGCCGGCCGTGGCGAGGATGATCAGGCCGAGCAGCAACGATTTCGACGCGGCCGCGCCGACATACGCGATCACGATCTCCCAGTACGACACGGGCGCGGACAGGATCTCGTAGATCGTGCCCGTGAAGCGCGGGAAGTAGATGCCGAACGACGCGTTCGAGATGCTTTGCGACAGCAGCGACAGCATCACGAGGCCCGGCACGATGAACGACCCGTAGCCGATGCCGTTCACGTCGCTGATGCGCGAGCCGATCGCGGAGCCGAACACGACGAAATACAGCGACGTCGAGATCACCGGCGCGATGATGCTCTGCATCAGCGTGCGGCGCGTGCGGGCCATTTCTGCGCGGTAGATCGCGCGGATTCCTTGCAGATTCATGCGCGTCAGGCTCCTTGTGCGCCGTTGCGGCGGTTGTCGATCAGGCTGACGAAAATATCCTCGAGCGAGCTCTGCGTCGTGTGCAGGTCGCGAAACCCGATGCCGGCCGAGCCGAGCGCGTTGATCAGTTTCGCGATGCTCGCGTCGTCGCGCTGCGAGTCGTACGTGTAGACCAGCGCGGCGCCGTCGTCCGCGCGTTCGAGCCCGAACGGCGCGAGCGCGGGCGGCATGTCCGCGAGCGGGTGCTCGAGCTGCACGGTCAGCTGCTTCTTGCCGAGCTTGCGCATCAGCTCGCGCTTTTCCTCGACGAGCACGAGTTCGCCGCCGAGGATGATGCCGATCCGGTCGGCCATCTCTTCGGCTTCCTCGATATAGTGCGTGGTCAGCAGGATCGTCACGCCGCTTTCGCGCAGCGAATCGACCAGTTTCCACATGTCGCGGCGCAGCTCGACGTCGACGCCGGCCGTCGGTTCGTCGAGGAACAGGATGCGCGGCTCGTGCGACAGCGCCTTCGCGATCATCACACGGCGCTTCATCCCGCCCGACAGCGTCATCAGCTTGTTGTCGCGCTTGTCCCACAGCGACAGCGCCTTCAGCGTCTTCTCGATATGCGCGGGATCGGGCGCCTTGCCGAACAGGCCGCGGCTGAACGACACGGTCGCCCAGACGGTTTCGAACGCGTCGGTCGTCAGCTCCTGCGGCACGAGGCCGATCATTTCGCGGGCCGCGCGATACGCGTCGCGAATGTCGTGGCCGCCGACCGTCACGCGGCCTTCGGTCGGCGTGACGATGCCGCAGATCGAGCCGATCAGCGTGGTCTTGCCGGCGCCGTTCGGCCCGAGCAGCGCGAAGATCTCGCCGGGGCGGATGTCGAGGTTTACGTGCTTCAGCGCCTGGAAGCCGGACGCGTAAGTTTTGGAGAGGTCGGAGACGGAGAGGATCGGTTGCATGCTCACGGATGGTACGGCCGGCCGGTGCGACGGCGTGCGCCGCGCGTGCCCGGCGTCGTCGCCGCTGCGAAGCGGCCGGGATCGGGGACGGCATGGCGAACGGGCGTCATGTCGAACGGCGTTGTGGTGCGGGATCGCTGGACCGCCATATTAGCAATCGGTAGATGGAAATGCATTCTGATGGAATGGCCGTGCGTTGCCGGTGCCGAATTTGCGTGAAATTCATGCATGTCGTTTGATAGAGCGGCCCTTTATTTGAATTGTGCGAACAATCTGCGCGATTTTCGACGAATCGGGTGCCGCTCGCGTTTTGGCGCGGCAGCAGGGCCGCCGGCCGCGCCGACTGTGCTGCCCGAACGCCGTCGCGCCGTACCGGGACGGCATGCGCCGCGCTCGCGATAATGCGTTCCTTTCATGGTTCAAGGGGCGGCGCGAATGTCTTTGATCGATTTCAAATCCGTTGCGGCCGCGCAGGCCGTTGCATGGAAATCCACGATCGTCGGCGAAGTCGGGCCGGCCAGGATCAAGGTGTTGCGCATGGATGCGCAGCCGTACGAAGCGGAAGTGCACGACTACAACGAGGGGCTGCTGGTGCTCGACGGCAAGCTGATGCTCGAAGTCGAAACGGAAACGGTCGTGGTCGAGGCCGGGCAGATGTATCTCGCGCTCGCCGGCAAGCGCCACGCGGTGCTGCCCGGCAGCCACGGCACGCTCGCCATCATCGACGTGTAAGGTGCGCGGCCGCGTTGGCGAGGCTGCCTGCGAGCCGGCTCGCCCGCCCGGCGCGGGAGACGGCCTGCCGCACCGGGCCGCCATGTGGGTCATCTATTTGTCTGAGCAAAGAAATTGAAGGCTGTTTGAAAATCTGTCAAATCCCCGGCACGCACTAGGATTGCGCGGTTCCGGCCGTTTGGAACTCTGCATCCATTTACTTGTGCGTATCGTCCGATCATAGTCTCGACAAACGACGCATCACGATAACGAATCAAGCGTACGTACGGAGACCAATTCATGCGACGCCAATCCGCGGGGCCAACCGGACTGCCGTTTCCCAGTTTTTCGCTGAATGCAGGCGCGACGCAGGTCGCCTGCCTGCGTTGTCGCATCGCCGTGTAGCGGCGAACCACTTTCCGTTTCGATCGTTCCGACGGCGCCGTGCCGCATGACGGCGCCGCGGGATAGCGCTTGTCTGCCGCCGCGGCGTGTGCCGCATCTGATTTGCTGCATGGCGGCCGCATGAGCGCGCACTGTCATGCGCCGCGCACTTTTGCGACGGCGCGATACCAACCGGCGGGCCATGCAGCCCGTCCGGACGAGACTTGTCGTACCTGAAAAGGAGGGGTTGATGATTTGCATTCCTGAATGGCGGAAAGCGATCCTGTCATGCGCGGTGCTGGCGCTGCCGTTCGTTGCCGGTTGCGGCGGCGGTGATGATCCGGGGCCGATCAACGTGCCGCAGTGTTCGGGCAGCGCATGCGGGCCGAGCGGCGCGATCACGACGCCGCCGGTGGTGACGAAGCTGTGCCCGGACGCGCTCGATTACACGACGACCTACACGGGCGGCGCCGGCAGCGGCGAATATGTGAAGGTGAAGTTCGACACCACCAGGCTGACCTACCAGATGCAGTTCATCGATTCGTCGGTGCCGACGTCGGCAGGGCAGGTCAACAATACGCGCGCGGGCCTGACGATCAGCGGCGCATTCCACCATCCGACCAATCTTCCGACCGCCGAGCAGAATCGCTGCGCGTTCGTGCTCGACAGCGGCGCGACGAGCGACGGCGCGTATTCGGTGACCATCAAGCGTACCGATCCGCCGATGCTGTTCGTCGGCAACGGTGTGGTGGGTGGCGGGATTCCGGGGGCGACGATCGCGTTCGCCGGCCTCGAGCCGTTCCCGGGCGTCGTGCTCGGCGTGGTGCCGTCGCGTACCTTCGATTTCTATCCGTTCATCGGCTTCACCGACACGGAAACCGACTTCACGAAGGTCGCGGGCAACTACAACGAACTCGGCATCCACCTGTCGCCCGTCGGCGGCAACGCACAGAGCAGCACGGGGCCGGTTGGCTGGCAACCCGATGTCGTCAACTGGAACCAGACGTTCAACGCCGACGGCTCGTGCACCATCACGGCAGGCAGCGACTACTCGTGCCAGACCACCGGGGCGCCGTGGACGTTGCGCAAGAACGCGGATGGATCGGCCGACAACGTGTTCGTGAGCAACGCGGTGGCGAATCAGTTCGGCACGGTCGTGTATCCGTTCGCGGGGCAGGGCTCGGCGATCGTGATTGCGGCGCCCAGCCAGGCGAAGGGCATCATGATTGTCGGCAAGCTGAACGGCGTGCTGGTACCGATCGTGATTCGCGTGGGCTATACGCATATCGATGCGAGCAACCTTCTCGCGTCGGTCGCCGATGCCGAAGTGGGGATCTCGATGCTTTCGCGGACCACCGCCATCGCGGCAAATTCGCTGAAAGGCGGCTTCATCGGCGCAACGAGCGCATCCGCGTGCGGTGTCGTGGCACCCAGCACCGCAACGTTCGCGATCGCGACTTCGGGCCCGAGCTTCAACAACAACGTGCCGCATCCGGATCTGCCCGGCAGCTTCGACGGCACCTTCTTCCTGGCGCAGGCGGGCAGTTGCAACGACGGCACCGCGGTATCGACGATCGCCGCGAACTACACGTCGACGCTGTTCCAGGGCGGCACTGCAGCGTTCATCGATCCGCAGACGTCGTCGGTGACCTCGCAGTTCGCGCTCGACTACACGCAGGCCACGCCCGGCAAGATCAAGGTCACGGCCACGCAAGATTTCAACGCGAAGGGGGCGAACGGCAATGTGGCGATCTTCAGCAAGGGCGATACGGGCTGGATCGCGACGGCCGGCAATGTCTACGCGATGGTCGTCAACAACAGCAAGGTCAACCCGTTCTTCACGGTCGGCGCGTTCGTCCAGTAACGGCGTACTGAACACGTAATACCGGCGGCGCATGCGTCGCCGCCGGCGAAACGAATTTCGAGAGGATTCCTATGAATGTGAAGCAATGGATGGCCGCGGCCTCGCTCGTGCCCGTGCTGGCCGCGTGCGGCGGCGACGGCGACCCGCCGCCCGCACCGGTGGTCCGGCTGTGCCCGCAGACGATCGACTACAACACGGTGTTCATCGGCGGGTCGGGGTCGGGCGAGCTCGTGAAAGTGCAGCTCGACACGACGAAGATGACGTACCGGATGACCTACCTCGCGTCGCCGGTGCCGACCACCACGGGCACTGTGCAGCCGACGCGCGACACGGCGCCCGCCAATGTGGTCGACGGTACGCTGGCCGATGAAACGGGCCTGCCGACGGTGAAGCTGAACCAGTGCACGTTCCGGATGCAGAACGCGAGTCTCGACCCGAGCCGGCCCGCGCGGCTGTTCCTCGGCGAAGGCGTGCTGGGCGGCGCGATTCCCGGCGCGACGATCCAGTTCGACGGCGTGATCGGCGTCGGCAAGATCCCGAAGACGACGTTCCCGTACTACCCGTTCATCAGCTTCTCGTCGCTGGAAACCGACCTGACGAAGATCGCCGGCACGTACAACCAGCTCGGCTATCACCAGGTGCCGTCGCAGAGCTTCCAGCCGGTGGCGCTCGACCAGAAGGTGACGATCAACGCGGATGGAAGCTACGTCGAGACCGACAACTTCGGCAAGAAGAACGGCGGCCAGCCGCTCGCGTCGAGCGCGACCGTGAACCAGCCGTTCACGCTGCGCCCCGATGCGCCGGCGTTCCAGTCGCTCAACTACCAGCCGCAGATTCCGCCCACGCTCGCCGCGCTCGATCCGGCGAAGGCCGGCAAGGGGATGCTGATCGTCGGCAAGCTGCGCAACCAGCTCGTGCCGATCTTCATCCGCACCGGCGCGGCGAACGCGGACCTCACGCAAGGCCCGCCGAGCGCGGACGACGAATCGGGCATCTCGTTCCTGAGCCCGCAGACGGCGATCGCGCAAGGCTCACAGAACGGCGAGTACACAGGGGTCGACAGCGCGTTCAACTATCGCGCGACCGCGCTCGTCGGCGCGCAGGCCACGCTGCTCGATCCGTTCAATGCGTCGCAGGCCGCGCTTACGCGTGCCCTGAACCTCGACTACACGCAGAAGGTGCCGGGCGTCGTGACGACCGTGCACGCGGATGCGGCGTCGGGGCCGGCGACCGGCAAGTTCGTGTTCAGCGGCGGCGTGTTCGGGTTCCTCGACATGAACGATACGAGCAATCCGTACTTCACGGTCGGCGCGTTCGTGCAGTGACCACATCCGGACGGAGACACGGCGGCGTCGCGCGTGGATGCGCGGCGCCCGGACAGAATGAGGGGGAGACTTCATGAAGAAGCTGATTGTCGCGGGTGTCGTCGCAGGCATGTCGACGCTCGCATCGGCCCAGCAGGCGGGCGACAACGTCGCGACGCTCGGGTGGCTGCACATCATGCCGCAGGATTCGACCAACGGGCTGACGACGAATCTCGCGAGCATGCCGATCAACGGGCCGCTGCGCCTGCCCGGGTCGTTCACGTCGCCGGGCACGAGCCTGACGGTCAACAACGCCGATACGGTCGGCCTCACGCTCACGCACTTCTTCACGGACCACATCGCGGTGACGTCGGTGCTCGGCGTGCCGCCCGAGTTCACGCTGACCGGGCACGGCGTGATCCGGCCGCCGGGCCCGGCCGGCGCGCTCGGCACCGTCGACATGGACAAGTCGTCGAACCAGCCGGCCGTGAAGAACGCGCGGCAGTGGAGCCCCACGATCATCCTGCAGTACTACTTCAATGCACCGACGGCGAAGTTCCGCCCGTTCGTCGGGATCGGCGTGGCCTATAGCTGGTTCAGCAACATCGAGCTGAACGGCAACTTCGCGAAGGACATCAACGAGAACCTCGGCAGCGTGCTCGCGGCCGGCGCCGGCAAGCCGGGGCCGACGTCGGTGGAGGGCAAGGCGTCGTCGTCGTTCACGCCGGTCTACAACGTCGGCGCGAGCTACGCGATCGACAAGCACTGGGGGCTGACGGCGACGCTGACATACATGCCGCTGAAGACCTACTCGTCGCTGGTGATCAAGGCGGCCGACGGTTCGACGCTCGCGACCACGCGCACGCGGCTGAAGGCCGATCCGCTGATCACGTTCGTCGGGATTTCCTACAAGTTTTGAGCCGTTCGGCGCGCATGACGCGCGCCGGCGGCTTCCTGCGACCGGCCGACCGGGCCATTCCGGCCGGAAGGTCGCGTTCCTGGCGGCGTGCCGCCATTTGTGAAGAGAGGGGGCAGTTCAGATGAGCATTCGCAAAATCGTATCGCTTGTTGCTGCAGTGGCTTTCACCGCGGTTTCGGCCGCGCCCGCGTTTGCCGTTACCGTATCGCGTGCCGACGGGCAAGCCATGAATCCGAACGGGGAGCCGTTCTCCGCGACGGGGCTCACGGTCCTGGCCAAGGGGGCGATCAACGCGAGCTGCAACGCGACGTTCAACGGCACGATCTCCGCGACGGGTATCGTCAACATCACGTCGACGACGTTCACGGGCGGCGCAACGTGCGGCCTGATCAGCGGCAGTGCGAGCAGCGCGTCGCCGTGGACCGGGCAGGCCGACAGCACGACGCAGCTGTCGATCAACAACGTGAAGGTGAATGTCACGCTGCTCGGCACCTGCGGGCCGAGCAAGGTCGTGACGGCGTGGAGCGACCCGAACTCGTCGCTGACGTTTAACAATACGGTGCTGACGCCTGACTGCACGGTGGCCGGCACGGTCGTGACGTCGCCGAAGTTCCACGTGCAGTAAGCGATCGCGGATCGAAGCGGGGGCGTCCGCCGCGCGGGAGGGCCGTGCAGCATGCACGGCGGGCTTCTGCTTCCTCCGTGGCATTCGTGTCGTCGCGCGTATCGGCGCGACGGCCGGCTGGCCGCCCGTGTCGCGATCCGATGCGGGTGGCCATACAGGGCTGGCGCGGCGTACCGCGCGACCCGATTCGGCTGAAACAACAACATTCCGATTGGCCAGAACACTCCCGGACGACCCATGCTCACCGACCCAGCGAAGTATGGCGATGCCCGCGGCGCGACGCCTGACCGGCTGCGCACGGCCGCGTGGCTGCAGTACCTGATCGAACATCTCGACGCTGCCGCCTGCGCGACGGCGGCGGGCGACGCCGGCGACACGACAGTCGCCGCGTCACACGCGATACGCATGCGGGCAGGCGCGAGCCTGTCTCGAGACGCAGCGGCCGTGCTTCACGGGCTTGCACCGTGGATCGCGGCGCACGGCGGCGGCTGCGCATGCGACTCGACCGTCCCGCGCGGCGCATGCTCGCATGTGCCTTCCGCGCAGCAGCTCGCCGAAGCCGAACGCTGCTGCCCTGGCTCGCGCGCCGTGTTCGAAGCCGCACACGGCGTGATCGATGCGTGCGCATTCGACGATCCCGATGTCGGCTGGGCCGCGCTCGAGCGGATTGCCGGCGGTGTCGAATGCAGTGGCGATGATGCCGGCGAACGCGCCGCACATGAAAAAGACAGGCAGGGCGAGACGTCGCCTGCAAAGAACCTGAGAGAAAGGCTGGCCGTCGTCGTGGTGGCGAGTGCGGAAACGTCGGCGCGGCCCGGCGCCGTCATCGACGCAATCGTGCTGCGCATGTGCGGCCCGCGCGACGACGCATCGCGCATCGACGAGATGGCTGCGCTCGCGATGTTCTCGGCAGCACTCGCCGCCGGCAACGGGGTTTCCGCTGCCGCGTATGGCGGGCAGCACAACCTCGTTGCGCGGGCGATTCGCACGCATCGCGCCGATCTCGCGTCGATGGACGGGCTGCTTGCTGCGCTGTCCGTGTGCCGGCTCGACCGGCTCGTCGGCGCGGGCAGCTTCTGGGCGTACTACCTGTTGGCAGGCATTGTGATCGCGGCGCCCGAAGCAGTGCGGGAAATCGGCCACCGCTTTCACGGCGACACATGGCAGGCGTGGCTCGATGAAATGCTCGCGTGGCCGGCAGTCAGCCGTTTCGGGCCGAAAGAGGATGTCGCGTTCGAACGCCTGCGCGACGCGATGAGCCTGACGTCGCGATGGAACCCGATCGTCCGCGCCAAGCGGATGCGCACGCAAGCCGTGGCGACGGCCCGGTTCGGCGATAGCGAGGAGAAGGCCGGCTGACCCACGGCCTTTTGCCGAAACGATAGGAAACGACACGCGCGCGAGCACCCTGTTCGCGTCGAAATACTGCGCCCCATTCGCACACGCGAGCGGGGCGTCATGTCGTCGGCATCCACCGCCGTCTCGCGCCATGCCAAACTGGCGCCGCGAGCGGCAGCAACAGATTCGAGCCGCATCGACCTGACGCAGTATGATTCCGCAGACGATGCCGGCGATCGATTCGGTGTAACCGACCGCCCGCCGGCGCCGCCGAAGATCTGCCAAGCCAGTTGAAAGCCGGACGCCAAAGGCCATCGCGCAGATCGCCGCTGCCGAACCCGCGTCCGGATCACCTCCATCGAAACGGTCAGTCAGATGTCAAAGCAAAGCAAGAAAATCCTTCTTCTTAGCGTCAGCGCAGGCGCCGGTCATACCCGCGCGGCCGAAGCGATCCGCGCATTCGCAGACAGCCATCCGGCCGGCATCGAAGCCACGCACCTGGACGTGATGGATTTCGTTTCCACCGGCTTCCGCAAGCTGTACACCGATTTCTACATCAAGCTCGTCAGCAGCCAGCCGGCGCTTTGGGGCTACCTGTACCAGAAGACCGACGAGGTCGATCCCGGCGCGCCGTCGCAGAAGATCCGGCGCGCGATCGAGCGGCTCAATTGCCGGCAGTTGCTCGCGGAAATCGAACGGCAGCGCCCCGACGCGATCATCTGCACGCACTTCCTGCCCGCCGAACTGCTGTCACGCGAGATTCGCAAGGGGCGCGTCGACACGCCGGTGTGGGTGCAGGTCACCGATTTCGACCTGCACAGCATGTGGGTCGTGCCCAACATGCGCGGCTACTTCGCGGCCAACGACGAGATCGCGTGGCGCATGCACGCGCGCGGCATGGCGCCCGAAACGGTGCACGTCAGCGGCATCCCGATCATGCCGGCGTTCGGCCAGCCCCTCGATCGCGTGGCCTGCGCGGCCGAATTCGGCCTCGATCCCGCGCGACCGACGTTCCTGATGATGTCCGGCGGCGCCGGCCTCGGCGGGCTCGATGTGCTGGCGACGCGTCTGCTGGAGATGGATGCCGATTTCCAGCTGATCGCGCTGGCCGGCAAGAACCAGGCGATGCTGGCGTCGTTGCAGGCGCTTGCCGCGCGGCATCCCGGCCGGCTCTTTCCGCAGGGCTTCACGCAACAGGTCGAACGCCTGATGGCCTGCGCCGACCTCGTCATCACGAAGCCGGGCGGCCTGACGACTTCCGAATGTCTCGCGATGCAGTTGCCGATGATCGTCAACTCGCCGATTCCGGGCCAGGAAGAGCGCAATGCGGATTTCCTGCTCGAACAGGGCGTGGCGCTGAAGGCCATCGACGACGATGCGCTCGTCTACCGGATCCGCGCGTTGCTGCAGACGCCGGAGCGCCTGGCCGACATGCGCCGCCGCCTGGCTCCGCTCGGGCGGCCGCTGGCCGGACGCTTCGTGCTGGACCGCGTGCTGGGTATGGAGCCTGCCGCATGAGCGTCGCGCGTTTTGTGCCGACGCGCCATACGCTGTTCGTCGTCGCGTGGGTCGTGTTGCTCGCGTTCTTTTTCGCGAACGTCGAGATCCAGATCGAAGGCAGCGCGGGCTGGGCCGCCAACCTGCCGACCTGGCGCATCGAGCATCACTGGCTGCTCGATATCTTCTGGGGCGGGCGCCCGATGACCGGATACCACGCGTGGGTGTTCCCGTTCGTCGCGTTGTTCTTCCACCTGCCGCCCGTTTTCAACGGGCGGTGGTCGTGGCGCATCGAAGCGCGCATCATCGCGTGCATCATGCTGTTCTGGCTGACCGAGGATTTTCTGTGGTTCGTGTTGAATCCGGCCTATGGTCTTGCCCGCTTCAACCCGGCCAATGTACCGTGGCATATCCACTGGCTGGGCGTTGCCCCGACCGACTACTGGACCATGAGCGCCGCCGCGATCGTCCTGTTCATCCTGTCCCGCGAGCGCAAGCGCGCATTCCACTGACCGACATGAAAATCGCCTTCATTGCCGCGATCGCCGTCACGCTCGCCGGGCTCGTGCAGCCGGCCCATGCGGACCCGGTCGCCGGTGTTTCCGCCCGCCCGATCCAATGGGCGCAAAGCATTGCCGATGCGCGCGTGAACAACCTGCATCGCATCACGCCGACGTTGTACCGCAGTGCGCAGCTCTCGCGCGAAGACCTGCCGGAATTGCAGAAGCTCGGCATCCGCAAGGTCATCAGCTTTCGCGCGTTTCACGCGGACGACAGCATCCTGGCCGGCACGCAGATCACGATGCAGCGCATCCGGATCAACACCTGGTACATCCGCGACGAAGACATGGTCACCGCGCTGAAGGCGCTGCGGACCGCCGACCAGGACGGCCCGGTGCTGATCCACTGCCAGCACGGCGCCGATCGCACCGGCCTGGTCTCCGCGCTGTACCGGATGGTGTACCAGGGCTGGACGCGCGAGCAGGCGCTCGACGAGTTGCAGCACGGCGGCTACGGGTTCCATCCGATCTGGCAGAACATCACGAATTACCTGAAGCACGTTGACGTCGAGCGTTTGAGGCAAGCGGTCAACAACGGCTGAGCCGGAAATGCAAAACGCCGCCGACAATCGTTGTCGGCGGCGTTTCGTCCGGGCGTCGAGGATCGGGCGGGGCGTCCGCCGTCGTCAGACCGTCTCGGGCGCCCGCATGGCCTTCGCGTTGTGCGCCGGCGCGCCGTTCGCGACGAAGTACGGTGCGTGCTTGTGTGCGAGCCGCATGTGGCTGCGGACCTCGTTGACGGTCGTGATCGGCGACTCACGGGCTGACACACTTTTTTCATTCCATTCGCATTTTCGAACTCGTTCTATTTCATTCTTAAGACTTGCAGATTAAGGTCGCTTCGGGACTATTTCGCAAACGTTTGACAGGGAGGAGATCCTTGGCCCCGAGCAGCGTCCTTGTCGATGCATCCGCACGTGCGGGTATCGACATCCATCAGTTCTACCGCCTTGACATGCCTCAGGCGAAGAGCGCCGCGCTAGCGGATATCTTTGCCTTCGAGGGTTCGCGCGGGATGGGCGAACCGACGAAGTACACGATTCGGTTCACCCATCCCGTACACGATCTGTCGCGCAGCGAGTACCTGAACAGGCCGTGCACGTTCGTCATCCAGCCGCCGCCTCGCGATCGCTGGAGCGCGCCGGAATCGCCGCGGCGGGTCCATGGCATCGTGACGCGGTTTTCACAGTCGGGTAGCAACTGCGACCAGTCCACCTATGAAGTCGTGCTGGAGTCGCGTCTTGCGCTGCTGCGCGGTACGCGTCGCTGCCGGTTCTTCCTGGACATGAGCGAGCCGGAGATCATTCGGCAGATCCTGAAGGAACACGAGTTCAACCGGATCTTCGCGAGCTTCGAGTTCACGCTGTATCGCGCGTACCGCAAGCATGCGTTCGTGATGCAATGGGGTGAGGACGATCTTGCGTTCGTCACCCGGCTTTGTCGTCGGACGGGGATCTGGTTCGTATGCGACGCCGGCGAGAAATTCGAACACCTGCGGTTCGCCGACGACTTCACGCATTACCGTCATGACGCGGCACTGACGGTTCCATATCGCGAGCACAGCGGGCTGCTGGCCGATGGCCGCGAATCGGTCCATTCGCTGGAGATGCGCGCGGCAACCGTGCCGAAGCGCCACACCGTGCGCAGCTATCACACGGAGCGGCGACCGGCCGGGCCGGTGGAGGCGTCGAACGACATCCACGAAGACCGGACTGCCTATGGCGAAGACTACGTGTGGGGTACGTCATACCTGACCGAAGACGACGCAAAGCGGGAGGCGCTGCTGCGGCACGAAGCCGCGCTGGCGGAGCAGGTCGCGTATCGCGGCACATGCGACCTGCTTGATCTCGCTCCGGGCACGGTGCTGAAGCTGACCAATCGCGCGCTGCCGGACGCGAAGCATGGGTTGCTGGCCGTGCGGGTGACGTGCCGGGCATCGCGCAAGAACGGGTATCAGGTCGATTTTGACGCGATTCCGTCCGATCGTCTCTACCGGCTCGCACTCAAGGAAGAGACGTGGCCGCGAGTCGAGGGTGTCATCACTGGGACGGTGGCCTCGTCCGGAGGCTGGCGAGATCCATATCTGGATGCTGAAGGCCGCTACGTCGTCCATATCCATGCCGACAAGGACAAACGCACGGCGGGGCTCGAAAGCTGTCCGATGCGGTTGGCGAAGCCGTTCGCGGGCGCGGGGCAGGCCGGGTTTCACTTCGGGCTGGTCGAGGGGACGGTCGTGACGGTGGGGTTTCTGTGGGGCAATCCCGATTTGCCGTACATCAGCCAGGTGCTGCACACGGCTGAAGACGCCGACCCGATCGTTGCGGGCCAACCGTGGGGGACGCGCAATACGATCCGGACTCGATCGAACAATACGCTGCAAATGGACGACCGGGAGGGCAAGGAGCATATCAAGGTCTCGACCGAGCGCGGCAAGACGCAGCTCAACCTCGGCTATGCCGTTGATCGCGACAGCAAGAAGCGCGGCGAAGGGTTCGAACTCCGTACGGACAGGCAGGGCCACGTGCGTGCGGGCGGGGGCGTGCTGGTGTCGGCGGACATGCAGGAGAAGGCGCGCGGGGAACAGGGCGACATGCGGCCAGCAACGAATCAGCTGCAGATCACGCAGGCGCAAGCCAGGGGGCTGGCGGACGCTGCTGCGGTGGCGAAGGCGGAGATCGCGGATCTGCGAGCGGAGAGCGCGTGGTTGAAGGATGAACTGTCTGGGCTGAAGAAGGCGGTCATCGCGCTGTCGGCACCGAACGGCATCGGCATGGCCACGCCAGACCGGGTGATGGTGTCGGCCGGCAAGGACGTAAGCATTGCTACGTCGGCCAGATTCAACGTGAATGCGGTGAAGAATGTCGCGATTGCGGCGGGTGAAGTGTTGTCGCTGTTTGCGCACAAGCTCGGCATCAAGCTGTACGCGGCACGTGGCAAGGTTCAGATTCAGGCGCAGTCGGATGCGATGGAGATCGTTGCGCAGAAGGACGTACGAATCACCAGCGCTGACGGTACCGCGACGCTCAATGCAGCCAACGGCGTCGTTCTGAGCGGCGGCGGGTCGGCCTACGTCAAGGTGCAAGGCGACAACGTAGAGATTGGCGGCGCAGGTGGCTTGATCCTGAAGATCATCGAGATTCAGAAGGAGGGGCCGGGGGCGCTGTCGCTGCCGTTGCCGAAATTCGGTCAGGTGGAAGTCCCGAACGACGAGCACTTCATTCTGACTGACAGCATCACGGGTCGCCCGATTTCGAACCGACCGTATCGAATCCAGCTTGCCGACGGGCAGACGGTGGACGGGGTGACCAACGAGCAGGGCGAGACTTCGCTAAGCCGGCAGGATGTTGCGCGGGGCATGAAGCTGCTACTCCAGAAACACAAGGAGGCCTGATACATGGACGACCAGATCAATTCATCGTCCGAGGAGGACATGACCGACGACACGGGTGCGCCGACGCCTTATCGGCTTCCCACCGCGACGCGGATCGTGCCGATGCAGCGTGATCACCTGGGGCAGCCTTATTGGGAGTCGTATCACACCCCGACCAGCTTCGAGGTACGTGCTGAATGCCGTATTCCGCCGCATATGCCGGGCGTCATCATTTTCGTGCACGGCGTCAATTCGACGGGGGAGTGGTATGACGAGGCGGAAGAGGCGCTGTGTGAAGGTTTGAACGAGCGCCTACGTCGATCAGAAAGTAGCAAGCTGAAAGCTAACGTATACATATCTTCAGATCCTGCTACAGGTCGTGGAGTTCCTCGCCAGATTGATTCAACTCAGCCTGGGCATTCACCGGTCATCCGCTTTTTCTGGGGCTACAGCGCGGTTCCTGGCACCGAACGCAGTTGGCGCATTCCATTGCGTAATCGGGACGATTCCGATTTCTGGGCCTCCCACTGCGCCAATGACAACGGTCCGTGGTTAAGCAATGATGTTCCGGCTGGACCTTGGTTCTGGGGTGGTGGCCCGTTCCAGAACGGCACCAATAACCTTCTGCAATTGTGGAGCAAGGTTGGCTTCGAGCGGCATATCCGCGGTTTCGATATGGAGAGATTGAATACCGAGGCGGATCGTCAGCTTCAGGATTCGCCGCCGCGTACCTACTATGCGCACGCGGCCCAAAGGTTGGCGAAACTGATCGACACGATTCGCGAAAAGTGCCCGCGAGACACGGTGACAGTCATGTCGCACAGCCAGGGCACCATGATTGCGATGGCGGCTACCGCGCTATGTACGACGCGCGCACCCGACGCGCTGTTCGTGATGAATTCGCCGTACGCGCTTGACGACAAGATAACCGATGCACTGGCCTGCGGCGCCGATCGTCAGACTGCGGAGGCTCGCGTCAACACATTCCGGAATCTTGCGCTGCGGATCAAGCGGGACAAACGTGTCATGAACGAGACACAGATACGACAGCTTCAGTGCGGTGCGTCCGAGGATATGGATTTCTGGCGGCCGGACAACAAAAGCCGATCTGGCGTACACGAGCGTGACAATCACGGGCGGCTATACGTGTACTTTACGCCGCATGACCGGGTGATGGGCGCTACACCGCTGAAAAGCATCGGCTGGCAGGGGATAGACGACAAACTGCTTGCCGAGTTAGGCGATACGGTCAAGCAGCGCATGCTGGCGCGCGGCACACCAGTCGGCGATGAGCCGGGCATGAAGAAATTCGGGACACTGCCCCCGATACCTGGAAGTAAGCTCGTTTTCGGTGCCAAGCCGACGGATTTCTGGAATGGCAACCGGAATATCTTTACCCCGATTTTGACACTTTGGGCCGTTCCTCATCCTGATAAAACGGTCAGTGTCAACGCCGAACAGGTACCGATGCCAATCACTGCGGAAGAGATGGAGGCTTTCGAAAATTCACGCAAAGGTGCCGATGCGATGGGTAAGTGGGTTCCCGATCCGAACGATCCGGACACGGGGAGTTATGCAGATGAGGACTATCGCTTCATGCGTTCGGTTTATCAACCGACGCGCGATATCGTCACGGAGAACATATACACGTCTGGGCGTACGATTCGACGCGAAAACCAAGACGAAATGCTTGAACGGCTTGATACCTACAATGCCGAGCCGACCAACCACAGTACTTTACCTAAGAATCGGGAATTCATGCGCCGTGTAGTGGCTTACGATCTCCCGATTGGCTTTTGCGATGCTTACGAGAGGAAGTCGCTGTGGACGTCGTTGATGAAGCAGGCTGACTGGACGTTGGGTGGCGACGCGTACTTTTCGACCGGTAAGTTGGACATTGTCACCAAGCCATCAATCATCGATTGGAACACGGTGGATGAGGAGCAAAGCAGGGCGGAAGGCAAGCGCCTTGCTCAACAGCAGTACGGAGGGTCGTCATGAGACATCCCGCGATTGTGCTTGTGCTGCTCGCTTTGATGCAGGGATGCACGGCGCAGCCTCCGCAGCGTCCGGTCTTCGGGCTTGGCGAATTCATGAGTTCGAAACTGAAGGAATTGCCGTACGATTCGCCGTCGCAGATCATCTACCGGATTGACGATCACCGGTTTGTCACGCTGGAGCGTTATCGGGACTGCAATCATGGGGAAACTTACTACAACGATACGCATGCAGGTATCCGAAAGCATTTGGGGCGAGGTCTTTTCGAGAATTTCCAAGGGCGTGTGATTAATGCCGATCCGACCGGTATGAACATTGTTCTTCCGTTGGCATATCCACCGAATCTTATTTGCGGAAACGGTGAGAAAGGTTGCGTAATGCCATTTTGGTACTCGACCGACGGGGGGCAGACGTTTCGCGCTACGATCTATGCGAAACACAGTTTCGATCCATTTAGAGATTCAAAAAGATATACGTTTGCAGTCGTCGGGGACAAGCTTTTTGTTGCGAAGGCGGACTATGCCGTTGAAGGGGCCGACGCTTATGTGAGAGAGTATCCATTGATAAAAGGGATCGATCTTGGAAAGCCCTATCCGCCAGGGGTGAGAGGATCCAGTTTTGCTGCATCGAAACGACCGAAATATCTTCAAGGAGTTTCGACGCCATCCGGGCAGGATAGGGTCGTATGCGATCCGTCGATCAAGCCGACGAATCCGGATGCCCCATTAGTACCGTAAGGTTCAAGCTTATTTTTAATTTATAGAGAGCAAGAAGCGATGCGAAAAGTACTGCAGATATTGTCTTCGGTGAGTGTCTTGGTGTTCATGACCGGTTGTGCAATTCCACTTGGAGTCTATCCGTGAACGCTGCAAGAAAGATCGTAGCGCACTGCTATTGAACATTAATTTCGTGCCGCGGAAGATCTGCGGCCGAACGCACGCATGCAGTTCTTCTTCGGATTCGCCAATCATGAAAATCCCCGTATGCCTCGGCGATACCACCACGCACGGCGGCATCGTCAAAACCGCATCGTCCACATTCACCCTCGACGGCCGAAAGGTGGCTTTGCACCACGACATCGTGTCCTGCCCTGAGCACGGCGACAACCGCATCATTGAATCCGGCGAAGGCTATCGCGAAGGAAATCGAAACTGGGTCGTTCACCGCTGCCGAACGGCGTGCGGCAGCGAAGTCATCGCCAGCAGCACCGGAATGAAAATCCTATGAGCGTGACATGGACCGAACCCGACATCGCCGAATGCGAATACGGCAAGCCACCGTCGATCTGGTGGTGCGTGATCGCCTTCGTTGTCGTCCAGATTGCCGGCATCGTCATCACGATCCTCACCTGGGAGCAAGGGAAGTCCGTAATTTCCGGCACCTTCTTCGTGCGCGCATTGTTGTTGCCGCTGTTCATATGGGGAGCGGTTACCGCTGTGATTTATACCAATTACGAGGAATGGATCGCGCGGGTCGACAGGTGGAATTACCTCTGTCGGTGCAAGTGCGCGAGATGGAAAAGATGGGCGCGGTCCCACGTGGCGATTCTGGGCAGCGTTGCATTGACCCCGGAGCCGGAGTTGGCGGAACGTCTGGTCGGTCTTGAAGGCCGAGCGCCAATGAATCCGGGCAAGATCATGGCGTTGCCGGAAACGGAAGCTTCGGCGGGTGTATCGCGGATCGGTCAGGTTATCGAACGACTGATCGCGCCATTCGCAGCGCGCGTCATGCGTCTTGCGCCTGTCCATACCTTCGAAGTGATGCTGCATTCCGAAGACGAGAGCGACATCAACGAGCTCCAGGCGGTCTGGCGGAAACTCGCCCTGTCCGATCTTGCGAAGCTCCGATGGGCGCCGCTCGACGCAAAGACGGCGAGGATAGAGCAGTGGTTCGACGCTGACCTGCATTCCGGTTTCCGTTTGGTGCTGGGTTGTCAGCTGCATCGGGAGGGCAAGGAGCCGGTTTGTTCGGAGGCGGCTGTTGCGATTCTGCTCGCCTCGCCTGCGGTCCTCGACACATTCGAGCGCAAGCTCAAACCCCAGGCTCGTCTGTTCCGACCGATTTCGGTGCCGCCCGATTCCGTCACGGACGCAGTCGATGTGCTATTGGCGGCCGAACAAACGACGCGTGGACGCATTCGGCATATGTGGTCGAGCGGTTTGTCTCGACAGGGCCGTCACGCAACCAGTGGTGCAATCAAGGATGCCCGCCTCAATCTTGCCGAGCACGACGTCGACGGCGCGATCGGCAAGCCGGGGCCGGTGAACGGATTGTTGCTTCAGGCGCTGGCGGCGCAAATGGTGGAGCACGGGCAGGGCGTGCAACTGATCGCTTCGCCGGACAGCCAACGCGTGATGTTGAATCTGCTCGGGACGCAAGTGACGCCCGTTCCTCATGTCGGTTCGGGACACGCTCGCATGCTCCGTCTGTCCACTACCATCGGCGTGACATGCTGCATCGTCTTCTTCGTGTTTTTGCTCGATATGGCGAGTGCGTCTGCCGGATGGTTCTGGGGCTGCCTTGCTGCGTTCGTGCTGTTGTTCCCGCTCCAGATCGGTGGCGCGATGCTGACTTGTCGCGAGGTGGAAGAAGACTTCCACCGGAAGCTAAGGCGTTCGCCGGAGCAAGTATGAGCGGACATCGTCGGCACCGGAGCGGCTCCGGCAGCGCACCCGACGAACGCGCTCGACGTCGTCGCATGCTTTCGCTCTATTTGCCACTCGTCTACATCTGGGGTGGTGCAGTGGCGTGCGCGGTCTACACGAGTGTCGTCGGCTGGTATGCCGCGCTGGACCTCAATAGTCCCATTCCGCTGCAGTGGGCACTTGTGATGTGGGGTGCGACGTTCGGCTGGATTGTTTCGGATGTCTTCAATGAATGGCAGCATCACGTCGCGGCGCGACTCTACTACGAGGATATAGCCGATGGCGTATGTCCCGACCGCGGCATGCAGATCACATCGGCGAACGGCTGGAAATGGTATCGGCGGCAGGGCTCGCCGTGGCGGATCAGTTCGAAACGCGTAAGGCCGCAGGTGCATCCGGTCGATGCGATTGCGCGCCTACAAGGCCGGAATCCACCTCCACGCAAATGATCGTAGAGAAAAACGCCGCTGACGGTAACCGTCAGCGGCGTTTTTCTTGGGCGTCCCCGCCGTCGTCAGACCGTCTCGGGCGCCCGCATGGCCTTCGCGTTGCGCGCCGGCGCGCCGTTCGCGACGAAGTACGGCACGTCCACACGCGCGAGCGGCTGCCTGCCGCGAATCTTGTCCGCGATCTTCTCGGCGATCATGATCGTCGGCGCGTTCAGGTTGCCGGTCGTGATGATCGGCATGATCGACGCATCGACGACGCGCAGGCCTTCCAGCCCGTGCACGCGACCCTCTTCGTCGACCACGGCCATGTCGTCGTAACCCATCTTGCACGAGCACGACGGATGGAACGCGGTCTCCGCGCGGGCCCGCACGAACGCGTCGAGTTCCTTGTCGGACTTGCAATCGGCACCCGGATTCAGTTCCTGGCCGCGATAGCGGTCGAGCGCGGGCTGCCGCATGATCTCGCGCGTCGCGCGGATCGCATCGCGGAACTCGCGCCAGTCGAGCGCTTCGGCCATGTAGTTGAACAGGATGCTCGGATGCTGGTTCGGGTCGCGCGAGTTCAGCTTCACGCGGCCGCGGCTCGGCGAACGCATCGAGCCGACGTGCGCCTGGAAGCCGTGCATCTCGATCGCATTCGAGCCGTTGTAGTTGATCGCCACCGGCAGGAAGTGATACTGGATGTTCGGCCACAGGTCGTCGTCGCGCGTGCGGATGAAACCGCCCGCCTCGAAGTGGTTGCTCGCGCCGAGGCCGGTGCCGTTCAGCATCCATTCGAGGCCGATCTTCGGCTGGTTCCACCACTTGAGCGCCGGGTACAGCGATACGGGCTCCTTGCACTCGTACTGGATGTACATCTCCAGGTGATCCTGCAGGTTCTGGCCGACACCGGGCAGGTCGAGCACCACGGGAATGTCGAGTTCCTTCAGCCACGCGCCGGGGCCGACGCCCGAGCGCTGCAGCAGTTGCGGCGACGCGATCGCGCCGCTGCACACGAGCACTTCGCGGCGCGCATGCGCGGTCGCGCGTTCGCTGCCGCGCAGGTACGTGACGCCCGATGCGCGCTTGCCGTCGAACAGGATGCGGTCGGCGAGCGCGTGCGTGACGATCTCGAGGTTCGGCCGCACCTTCGCTTGGTCGAGGTAGCCGCGCGCGGTGCTCGCGCGGCGGCCGCGCGGCGTGACGGTGCGGTCCATCGGGCCGAAGCCTTCCTGCTGATAGCCGTTCAGGTCGTCGGTGCGCGGATAGCCGGCCTGCACGCCGGCGTCGACCATCGCCTCGAACAGCGGGTTCACGCCCGGCTTGCTGGTCGTGACCGACACGGGGCCGTTGCCGCCGTGGTAATCGTTCGGGCCGACGTCGCGCGTCTCGGCTTTCTTGAAGTACGGCAGGCAGTCGAGATACGTCCAGTTCTCGAGGCCCTTGTGCGTCGACCAGTTGTCGTAGTCGAGCGCGTTGCCGCGGATGTAGCACATCCCGTTGATCAGCGACGAGCCGCCGAGCCCCTTGCCGCGCCCGCATTCCATCCGGCGGTTGTCCATGTGCGGCTCGGGGTCGGTCTCGTATGCCCAGTTGTAGCGGCGGCCTTGCAGCGGATAGGCGAGGGCCGCCGGCATCTGCGTGCGGAAGTCGAAGCGGTAGTCGGGGCCGCCGGCTTCGAGCAGCAGCACCTTCACGTCCGGATCTTCCGTCAGGCGCGTTGCGAGCACGTTGCCCGCGGAACCTGCGCCGCAGATGATGTAGTCGTATTCGCGTGTCGTCATGACGGCAACTCCTTTCTTAAAACACCGGGTTGTAGCGGCCGAGTTCGACCTGCACCGACTTGATCCGAGTGTAGTGCTCGAGCGTCGTGATGCCGTTCTCGCGTCCGACACCGGATTGCTTGTATCCGCCAACCGGCATTTCGGCCGGCGATTCGCCCCACGTGTTGATCCAGCAGATGCCGGCTTCGAGGCGATGGATCGTGCGGTGCGCGCGCGACAGGTTCTCGGTCACGACGCCGGCCGCGAGGCCGTAGTGCGTGTCGTTCGCGCGGGCGATTACTTCGTCCTCCGATTCGAAATCGAGGATGCTCATCACCGGCCCGAAGATTTCCTCGCGGACGATCTTCATGTCGTCGCGGCAATCGCCGAACACGGTCGGCGCGACGTACTGGCCGCTGCCGAAGTGGCCGTCGGTCAGGCGCGTGCCGCCCGCGAGCAGCTTCGCACCTTCGCTCTTGCCGCTCTCGATGAAGCCGAGCACCTTGTCGAGTTGCGCGGCCGACACGAGCGGGCCGAAGTTGGTGTCGGCATCGGTCGGCTTGCCGACGCGAATGCGCTTCACGCGTTCGAGCACACGCTGCGTGAACGCGTCCTTGATCGAGCGGTGCACGAACACGCGCGTACCGTTCGTGCAGACCTGGCCCGAGCTGAAGAAGTTGGCGGTCACCGCGATGTCGGCCGCGCGGTCGAGGTCGGCATCGTCGAACACGATCAGCGGCGACTTGCCGCCGAGTTCCATCGTCACTTCCTTCAGCGACGATGCGCCGGCCAGCGACATCACCTTCTTGCCCGTCTCGACGCCGCCGGTGAACGACACCTTCGCGATGTCCGGGTGGCCTGTGAGCAGTGCGCCGACGGAACCGTCGCCCTGCACGACGTTGAACACGCCGGCCGGCACGCCGGCTTCCGTATAGATTTCCGCGAGCTTCAGCGCCGTCAGCGGCGTGACTTCGCTCGGCTTGAACACCATCGCGTTGCCGGCCGCGAGCGCGGGCGCCGTCTTCCAGCATGCGATCTGGATCGGGTAGTTCCATGCGCCGATGCCCGCGCACACGCCGAGCGGTTCGCGGCGCGTGTAGACGAACGAATCGGCGCGCAGCGGCACCTGCAGCCCTTCGATCGCGGTCGCGAGGCCCGCGTAGTACTCGATCACGTCCGCGCCGGTGACGATGTCGACTGCAAGCGTCTCGCCGATCGGCTTGCCGGTATCGCGCGTTTCCAGCGCCGCGAGTTCGTCGTTGCGCTCGCGCAGCAGGTCGACCGCGCGGCGCAGGATGCGCGAGCGCTGCATCGCGGTCATCGCGGCCCATTCGCGCTGGCCTTCCTGCGCGGAGGCGACCGCGCGGTCGACGTCGGCCGCGCTGGCCTGCTGCACCTGCGCGAGCAATTCGCCGGTGGCGGGATCGAAGGTGTCGAAAGTCTTGCCGCTCGTGGCGTCGACGTAACCGCCGCCGATGTAGAGGCGCTGCAAACCGAATACGGACATGAGGATCTCCTTGAGGGCGACTGCGTGACGCGTCAGTCGGACGCGAGCAGCAGGTCGATGTAATCGTGGGCGAGCTTCAGTGCCGCCCGGGTGTCGATCGGGCCGCCGGCGAGCGCGCCGCGCAGCCACAGGCCGTCGATCAGCGCGGCGAGGCCGCTGGCGGCTTCCCGCGCTTTCGTGCGCGGCAATGCCTTTGCAAATTCGGCGCACAGGTTCGAATGGAGGCGCCGCGTGTTGACGTGCTGCAGGCGCTTGAGCATCGGGTCGTGCATGCTCTGCGACCAGAATGCGAGCCACGTCTTCATCACCGGCGCGCTGACCTGCGTGTCGTCGAAGTTTGCGGCGACGACCGCACGCAGCCGGGCGCGCGGGTCCTTGCGCGCGCCGACGCGGCGGGCCGTGGTGGCAGCCCACAGATCGCGCAGCACGTGCCGCATCGTCGCTTCGAGCAGGCCGTCCTTGTCGCCGAAGTAGTGGCTGACGATGCCCGTCGAGATGTTCGCGCGTTGCGCGACCGATGCGAGCGTCGTGCCGGGCAGGCCCGCTTCGTCGATCGAACGCAGCGTGGCGTCGATCAACTGCGCGCGGCGAATCTCCCGCATTCCGACTTTCGGCATCGCGACTCCCTTCGCCCGGACGGGCCGTTCATGGAAGTCGAGAGCTTAGCGGTTTTTTATTGATCGTTCAATCAATAAAAAACCGGGGTCTGACGATGACAGCGCTATTCGACGGCGGCGCGCGGTGTGCAGCCGGGCGTTGTGCAGGTGCGGAAAAATAATTGAAAGATGATTAAATAAACTGGAGTTTGTTTAAAACGGATTTCAATGCGAACGATCAATCTGGTTAATCGTTACGCGCCTCGAATCTATTACATATCGAAAGAATGTTGAGGGGTGTGATATTGGATGAATCGCAGAAGTCTGCGTTCGGAATGCTGCCATGGTTCATTCATGAAAAAGCGTTTTAATCGAGCGAATAAAACGGCATAAACGTTTGAATATAAAAGAATTTGCATCTTTGGTTCAAGATCTGGTCACCTGCTCGCAAACGATTGCGATTGCCTTTCAATCGGTTCCGCTTACCATAAAAAATGCAGGAAAAATTTGAATCCGGTGTATTTCCCGGTGGAGTAGAGGGAATCGTTGGAATGACTTGAGTAAGTAATATTGCCCGTATTAGTATGGCGCCGCACCAAGAAGAATGAATGGGCGCCGCCGGCATTTGCCGCGGCGCGTCGGCAATGGGCGCGGCGCAGGTCGCGCGCGGGGCCGGCGCCAGCCATTGCGCACCTGCAGCATGCCGCGACGTCGAGACGCCGCATCCACCGGAGAACGACGATGCCGACCGAAAAACACCTGGTCCCGCTGCCGAATGGTCTGAAGGTCTACGTCGAACGGAACGTGTTCGACCCGGCGTTCGATACGGCGATGCTCGTCAACGGCGCGCTCGCGACGACCGCATCGTTCGGGCAGACCGTCCAGTATCTCGGCGAGCGGATGAACTCGATCTGCTTCGACCTGCCGTATGCGGGGCAGTCGCGCCAGCACAACCCGGGCTGCTTCATCCTGACGAAGGACGACGAAGCCGCGATCCTCCAGCATCTGGTCGAGCGCTTCGCGCCCGCGTACCTCGTGTCGGTGTCGTGGGGCGGCGTCGCGTCGCTGTTCGCGCTCGCGCGCGGCTGCCCGAGCGTGCGGCGTGCGGCGATCTGCTCGTTCTCGCCGTTCCTGAACGACGCGATGGTCGACTACGTGACGCGCGCCCGCGACCACATCGCGGCCGGCGAGAACCTGAAGGCCGCGCAGTTGCTGAACGACACGGTCGGCCGCTACCTGCCGCGCATCATGAAGCTGTACAACTACCGGTATCTCACGCGCCTGCCGCGCGACGAGCAGGACCAGGTCGCGTTTCACGTCGACCAGATCCTGTCGCTGCAACCCGAGCGCTACTTCAGCGAGTTCTCGAACATCGGCTGCGAGCTGCTGTTCCTGAACGGCGAGCGCGACGAATACACGACGCCGGCCGATGTGCGCCAGCTCGGCGCGCACGTGCCGCGCGCGCGGTTCGCGACGGTGCCGGACGCCGGCCATTTCCTCGACATCGAAGGCCGCGCGCAGCGCGAAACCACCCGTGCGGCGCTGCTCGACTTCTTCTGCGGCGCGTCGCCGGTCGCGGCCGGCATCGCGCTCGGCGCCGCGCATGCGTGCGTGTCCGCGCCGATGCACGCGCTGTCGTCGTGACGCCGCGCATCGTGCATCGGGCCGATCCGGCGCATCCGAATTCCCATCCCAACGAGGCAGGCCAGCCGTGAATATCGTTCAGACCATCGCCATCGTCGTACCGTGGGCCGCATGGCTCGCCTACTGGATCGCCACGTCGCAGGGCGCGAAGACGACCGTGCGCAAGGAAGCGTCGCGCTCGCGCACGCTGCAGTCGATTCCGCTGATCGTCGGCGGCGCGCTGATCATCCTGCCCGATCCGTCGTGGCAGGCGTTCGTGCCCGACTGGCAGCGCTTCGGCCTGCAGGCGCAGTGCGGGCTCGCGGTGCTGGTCGCCGGCCTGCTGTTCTCGGTGTGGGCGCGGCTGCACCTCGGCACGAACTGGAGCGTGTCGGTCACGCTGAAGGAAGACCACGAACTCGTCCGCACGGGGCCGTACGCGCTCGTGCGTCATCCGATCTACACGGGCTGCCTGATCGCGCTCGTCGGCGCCGCGCTGGTCGGCGGCGAATGGCGCGGCGCGCTCGGCGTGCTGCTGGTGTTCGCGTCGCTCGCATACAAGGTGCGCGTCGAGGAGAACTGGCTGACCGGGTATTTCGGGCCGGCGTACGCGCAGTACCGCCGCGAGGTCGCGGCGCTGATTCCCGGCTTCTACTGACCCTGCGAGGCGCGCGATGGCGAAGATGATCGTGACCGCGATCGGCTCGGCGGGCGACGTGCATCCGCTGCTCGGCGTCGCGCGCACGCTCGCGGCGCGCGGTCACGACGTCGTGTTCTGCACGCACGCGCCGTTCGAGGCGGCCGTGCGCCGGTGCGGCTTCGCATTCGTGCCGGTCGGCACCGCGGCCGAATACGAGGCCGCGATGGCGAATCCCGCGCTGTGGGATCCGCGCACGTCGTTCCGCACGCTGTGGCAGGTGATCGCGCCGATGCTGCGCCCGCATTACGACGCGCTGCGTGCGCTGACCGACGACGATACGGTCCTCGTCGGCACGCTGTGGGCGTTCTCCGCGCGCTTCATGCAGGAGCTGCACGGCACGCCGTACGTGTCGGTGCAGGTGTCGCCGTCGACGCTGCTGTCCGCGCATGCGCCGCCGACGCACCCGCGCCTGACGATTCCCGCGCGCTGGCCGCTGCCCGTGAAGTCGGCGTTGATGACGCTGATCGAGCGTCAGGTGCTCGACCGCGTGTGCGGCCCGGCGCTCAACGCGGTTCGCAGCGACCTCGGGCTCGCGCCCGCGCGGCGCGTGCTTGGCCGCTGGCTGCATTCGACCGACGGCGTGCTGTGCCTGTTTCCCGGCTGGTTCGCGCCGCCGCAGCCCGACTGGCCGTCGAATCATCTGCAAAGCGGTTTTCCGCTGTTCAACGATATCGAGGCGCCTGACGACGATGCGGAACTCGACGCGTTTCTCGCGGCCGGCGAGCCGCCGGTCGTGTTCACGGCCGGCTCGACGCGGGTCGATCACGCGGCGTATGCGCGCGCGGTGGCAAACGCGTTGCGCGCGACCGGCGCGCGCGGGATCCTGCTGACGCCGCACGATGCGGCACCGGACGGCAACCGGCTGCTCGTGCGCCGCTTCGTGCCGATGCGCGCGCTGTTGCCGGGTTGCCGCGCGCTCGTGCATCACGGCGGGATCGGCACCGCGGCGCTCGCGTGCGAGGCCGGGATCGTGCAGGTCGTGACGCCGTTCGCGCACGACCAGTTCGACAACGCGCAACGCGTCGTGGCAAACGGCTGCGGCGTGCGCGTCGACGGCCCCGTCGACGGCGCGCGTCTCGGCGCGGCGCTCGCGCACGTGCTCGACGAACCCGCGTTCGCGGTGCACGCGGCGCGCACGCGCGCGCTGCTCGCGGCCGCGCCGGACGGCTGTCACGCGGCCGCCGATTTCATCGAGCGGTTCGCGCCGAAGCGCAGGCGGGCGACCGCGCGGGCCGATGTCGCGGTGGCCGGCGCATGAGCACGGCGTCGCCGCTTCACGATGCGCCCGTCGCGCCGTCCGCGTTCGACGTGCCGGCCCCCATGCCGGCCGCGCAGCCGGTGCGTGGCATCCGGCTCGCGCTGCTGACGTTCGCGCTGTCGCTCGCGACCTTCATCGAGGTGCTCGACTCGACCGTGACGAACGTCGCGGTGCCGGCGATCTCCGGCAGTCTCGGCGTGTCGAACAGCCAGGGCACGTGGGTGATCAGCTCGTATTCGGTCGCGGCCGCGATCGCGGTGCCGCTGACGGGCTGGCTCGCGCGCCGCGTCGGCGAGTTGCGGCTGTTCGTCGGCGCGGTGCTGCTGTTCACGCTGACGTCGCTGCTGTGCGGGCTCGCGCGCGACCTGCATGTGCTGGTGATCTGCCGCGCGCTGCAGGGGCTGTGCTCGGGGCCGATGGTGCCGCTGTCGCAGACGATCCTGCTGCGCACGTTCCCGCCCGACAAGCGCACGATCGCGCTCGCGCTGTGGGCGATGACGGTGCTGCTCGCGCCGATCTTCGGGCCGGTGGTCGGCGGCTGGATCGTCGACAACTTCTCGTGGCCGTGGATCTTCCTGATCAACCTGCCGATCGGGCTGTTCGCGTTCGCGGTCTGCACCGCGATGCTGCGCCCCGACGCGCAGCGCGGCGCGGCCGGCCCGATCGACGTGCCGGGCATCGTGCTGCTCGTGATCGGCGTCGGCTCGCTGCAGGCGATGCTCGATCTCGGCCACGACCGCGGCTGGTTCGATTCGCCGCTGATCGTCACGCTCGCGGTGGTCGCGGGGCTCGCGATCGTGTCGCTGCTGATCTGGGAAGCGGGCGAGGCGCACCCGGTCGTCGATCTCGGCCTGTTTCGCGACCGCACGTTCTCGTTTTGCGTGCTGATCATCTCGCTCGGGATGATGAGCTTCTCGGTGGTCGGCGTCGTGTTCCCGCTGTGGATGCAGGCCGTGATGGGCTACAACGCGTTTCACGCGGGGCTCGCGACGGCGTCGCTCGGCGTGCTCGCGCTCGTGTTTTCGATCCTCGTCGGCCTGCACGCGCACCGCTTCGACGCGCGCGTGCTCGCGACCTTCGGCTTCCTCGTGTTCGCGGCCGTGCTGGCGTGGGACGCGCATTTCACGCTGAAGATGACGTTCGCGCAGATCGCCGCGCCGGGGCTGATCCAGGGGATCGGGCTGCCGTGCTTCTTCATTCCGCTGACCGCCGCGACGCTGTCGCGCATTCCGGACGACCGGCTCGCGGCCGCGTCGAGCCTGTCGAACTTCCTGCGCACGCTGTCGGCCGCGTTCGGCACCGCGATGAGCGTGACGCTGTGGGACAACCGCGCGACCTATCACTACGACGTCGTATCGCAATCCGTCACGCATGCGTCGGCGAACACGCAGCGCTTCGTGCACGCGCTGAACGGGATGGGCGTGGACGGCGTGCGCGAGCTGACGACGCTGCACCAGGTTGTGATGCAACAGGCGTACATGATGGCGACGAACGACATGTTCTGGATGGCGAGCATGACGTGTCTCGTGCTCGCGGCCATGATGTGGCTGACGCGGCCGAAGCGCGGCGCGGCGGCGTCCTTCGGGCATTGAGGAGAGGAACATGACGACACTCGGGGCACTCGTGATCCTGTATCACCCGAGCGACGCGCAGCTCGACGCGCTCGGTGCGTGGCGGCACGCGTGCGACGCGTTGATCGTCGTCGACAACACGCCGCAGCCCGATGCGCGGGCGCGCGACCTGTGCGCGCGCGAAGGCATCGCACTGCTGCATCACGGCAATCGCGGCGGGATCGCCGGGGCGTATAACGCGGGGCTCGCGGCGCTGTTTCGCGACCGCATCGATGCGGTCGCGCTGTTCGACCAGGATTCGTCGGTGCCGGCCGCGTATTTCCCGGCGATGCGCGATGTCTGCGCGGGGCTCGCGGGGCGCGCGTTCCTGGCCGGACCGCGCATCTTCGACGAGAACGCGCGCAGCTTCCTGCCCGAACTCGCGACCAACGGGATCGGGCTGCGCCGCCTGCGCCTCGAGCCGGGCGCGCCGATGCAGCGCTGCGCATTCCTGATCTCGTCGGGCTGCATCGTGTCGCGCGACGCGTTCGACGTGCTCGGCCGGTTCGACGAGGCGCTGTTCATCGATCACGTCGACACCGAATACAGTTTTCGCGCGCTGTCGCGCAACGTGCCGCTCTATGTCGTGCCGTCGCTGGTGCTGCCGCACCGGATCGGCGCGAAGCAGCGCCACGCGGTCGGCCCTTTTGAAATGACGTCGATGAATCATTCGTGGCAACGGCGCTACTACAGCGCGCGCAACGCGGTGCAGCTCGGGATGCAGTACGGGCTGCGCTTTCCGGTGGCGATCGTGCCGAACCTGCTGACCGTGTGGCAGGTCGTGCAGATCGCGCTGGTCGAACGCGACAAGCGCGCGAAGCTCGCCGGCATCCTGTTCGGCGTCGCGGACGGCCTGTTCGGCCGGCTCGGTCCGCTCGAACGCACGCGGCCGCGCCTGGCCGCGCGCGCGCAGCAAGGATGAGGGGCGCGATGCGGCGTATGACGACAGCGGCCGATGCGGCGCGGGGTGTGAAGGGCGGTGCGACGATCGCGGCGGCGGCCATGCTGCTGGCGTTGAGCGGATGCGTGCCGTCGGGTTTCCTGCCTTCGCTGTCGCTGCGCGCGCCGGCCGACGATGCGCTCGCGCGCACGGCCGGCCCCGGCGCGAACGGCGCGTGGCCGGCGCCCGACTGGGTGAAGCAGCTGCAGGATCCGCAGCTCGACGAACTGGTTGCCGAGGCAGCGCAGAACAACCCCGATCTGCAGGTCGCGCAGGCGCGGCTGCGGATCGCGCAGGCGCAACTCCAGCAGTTCGATTCGCTGACGGGGCTGACCGGCACGGCCGGCGCGACGGTCAGCCGTGCGCGGATGCCGAAGCCCGGCGACATCGCCGACGTGACGGCCGGTGGTTATCGCGTGCCGGTCGAGATCTTCGGCGATCCGGTCGTGTCGCCGTCGTCGGTGTTCGTCGGGCTGAATTACCAGCTCGACCTGTGGGGGAAGAACCGCGCCGCGACGAAGAGCCTGATGTCGCTGCGCGACGCGGCCGGTGTCGAGGCCGAGCAGGTGCGGCTCACGCTGGCCGTCGCCGTCGTCACCGTGTATTGTCAGTTCGACCAGGCGTATGCGACGCGCGACCTGCTGCAGCAGAAGCTGAAGATCAGCCAGCGCGTGACGGCCGTGCTGCGCGAGCGCACCGCGCGCGGCCTCGACAACGCGTACGACGCGAGCGACGCGTCGATCAAGCGCAGCCGCCTGCTCGAACAGATCGCGCTGAACGACGAGCAGATCAAGCTCGCGCAACTGCAGCTCGGCGTGCTGTCGGGCCGCGGCCCCGAGCGGGGGCTCGCGCTGCAGCGGCCGCGCGTCGGCGCGTTCGCCGGCGGCGCGCTGCCGGCGCGGCTGCCGGCCGACCTGCTCGGCCGCCGGCCCGACATCGTCGCCGCGCGGCTGCGCGTCGAAGCCGCGTTTGCGAATGCCGATTCGACGCGCGCGCAGTTCTATCCGGACGTGAACCTCGTCGCGCTCGGCGGCGTGTTCGCGCTCACACCGGCGTCGCTGTTTTCGCGCGACTCGCTTGCCGGATCGGTCGGCCCCGCGATCTCGCTGCCGATCTTCGACCGTGGCCGGCTGAAGGCGAAGCTCGGCGCGGATGTCGCGCAGGCCGACGTTGCGATCGGGCTGTACAACAAGACCGTCGACGACGCGCTCGGGCAGGTCGCGCAGATCGTCACGTCGCTGCAGACCGCGCAGACGCTCGTCACGCAGCAGCAGGACGCGGTGGCGGCCGCGCAGAAGATCGTGCAGATCGCGGCCGACCGCCACCGGCGCGGCGTGCTGATGCAGAAGGATGTCGATGTCGCGGATCTCACGCTGATCGACGAGCGCGCGCAGATGATCGCGTTGTTCGGCCGGCAGCGGACGTTGCGCGTCGGGTTGATCGGCGCGCTGGGCGGCGGGTTCGATGCGGGCGCGGCGGTGGCGTCGGCGCCGGCCGTGCATCAGGCGCGCAGCGGGGCGGCGAGGCGCGGTGCGGCGACCGCTGCGGCCGCGAGTCGGGCCGCGGCGGGACCGGCGGCCGATGCGCGTCAGGGGCGCGGCGTCGTGCCGCCGGCCGCCGGCACGTCGAGTGTCGGGCCCGCGCGGCGCGACGAGGCGATGCGTACGTCGACTGTTAGTACGACGAATCCCGGCGCGACGCCTCGCGGCACCCCTGTTCTCGCGCGCACTGCATCGGCGAGCCAAGCGCCGGCGCCGGCCCCGTCGGTCATGCCGGCGCTACCCGTCTTCCAGCACGATCGTCTGATCGTTACGCAAAGCGACTGATGCACCACGACAACCTTCATACCGCCGCGCAGCCGGCCGCACTGAACGATCCGGCACTCGACGCGCGTCGCGCGACGCGCCGCAAGCGCTTCACCGTGTTCTTCGCGGTCGTGCTGCTGGCCGCGCTCGCGTGGATCGCGTTCTGGCTGTTGAGCGACCGTTATTACGAAGACACCGACGATGCGTATGTCGCGGGCAGCATCGTGCAGGTCGCCGCGCAGATCCCGGGCGCCGTGACCGACGTGGTCGTCGCCGATACGCAGGCCGTGCGCGCCGGGCAGACGCTCGTGCGGCTCGACGACACCGAGGCGTCCGTCGCGTTCGCGCAGGCGAAGGCGCAGCTCGCGCAGGCCGTGCGGCAGGTCGCGAACGCGAAGATCTCGAACACGATGTACGTCGAAGCCGTGAATGCGCGGCGCGCCGACCTGTCGCTCGCGCAGCGTGCGTTCGTGGCGCGCTCGGGCGCATCGGTCGAGATCGTCGCGCCCGAGGAGCTGGCGCGTGCGCGTGCGGCGGTGGCCGGCGCGCAGGCGAATCTCGCGGCCGCGCAGGCGCAGCTCGACGCGGCGCGTGCGCTCGGCAGCAAGCTGCCGGTCGACGAGAGCCCGGCCGTCGTGCAGGCGGCCGCGCAGTTCAAGCTCGCGTACCGGAACCTGAAGCGCACGACGATCGTCGCGCCCGTCGACGGCACGATCGGGCAACGCTCGGTGCAGGTCGGCCAGCAGGTCGGGCCCGGCGTGCCGCTGATGTCGATCGTGCAGTTGAACCGGCTGTGGATCGACGCGAATTTCAAGGAAGGGCAGATCCGCCACATGCGTGTCGGGCAGCCGGTCGAGATCGTGTCGGATCTCTACGGCTCGCGCATCGCCTATCGCGGCCGCGTGCAGGGCTTCTCGGCGGGCACGGGCAGTGCGTTCTCGATGCTGCCGTCGCAGAATGCGGCCGGCAACTGGATCAAGGTCGTGCAGCGCGTGCCGGTCGTGATCGCGATCGATCCGCGCGACCTGGCCGCGCATCCGCTGCGTGTCGGGCTGTCGATGCGCGCGACGGTCGACACGCGCGACCGCAACGGCCATGCGCTGGACAGCGAGCCGCCGACGCCGGCCGTCAGCACGCGCGTGCACGACGGCGTCGCGAGCGACGCGGAAGCGGCGGCCGCCGCGATCGTCCGCGAGAATCAGGGCGGGTAACGCCTGCTGAAAAAAGGGCCGGGCCGGCCGCCAGGATCGGCCGGCCCGCTGCGCTCCCCGCCTTCCCGTCGTTTCCCGGCCGGACTTTCGCGTTTCCGCCATCGATGTCGGCGCCGTTCAAACACGTGTCGCGTTTGAGACATCGGCGCCCCTGCCTCCGGGACTACTCTCGAACAGCACGTTGCGTGTGCGCCGCATAGGCCGGCGCGCCGCCGCGCCATCCAACGAGACATGGAGACAATACGATGAGCAGCAATCGAGGTGTCGTCTATCTTGGACCGGGCCAGGTCGAAGTCCAGAACATCGATTATCCGAAGATGGTCGATCCGAGCGGCCGTGCGATCGGGCACGGCGTGATTCTCAAGGTGGTCAGCACGAACATCTGCGGCTCCGACCAGCACATGGTGCGCGGCCGTACGACCGCACCGGTCGGCCTCGTGCTCGGTCACGAGATCACCGGCGAGGTGGTCGAAGTGGGCCGCGACGTCGAGACGCTGAAGCTCGGCGATCTCGTGTCGGTGCCGTTCAACGTCGCGTGCGGTCGCTGCGCGATGTGCAAGGACACGCATACGGGCGTATGCCTGAACGTGAACCCGTCGCGTGCCGGCGGCGCATACGGCTACGTCGACATGGGCGGCTGGATCGGCGGCCAGGCCGAGTACGTGCTCGTGCCGTACGCGGATTTCAACCTGCTGAAATTCCCCGACCGCGACCAGGCGATGGCGAAGATCCGCGATCTCACCTGCCTGTCCGACATTCTGCCGACCGGTTATCACGGCGCGGTGAGCGCGGGCGTGAAGCCGGGCTCGACGGTCTATATCGCGGGTGCGGGCCCGGTCGGGATGGCGGCGGCCGCATCGGCGCGCCTGCTCGGCGCGGCCGTGACGATCGTCGGCGACATGAACGCGGAGCGCCTCGCGCACGCGAGGGCGATGGGCTTCGAGACGGTCGACCTGTCGAAGGACGCATCGCTCGGCGAGCAGATCGAGCAGATTCTCGGCGTGCCCGAGATCGACTGCGCGGTCGACTGCGTCGGCTTCGAGGCGCACGGCCACGGTTCGTCGGGTCACTCGGAGGAAGCGCCCGCGACGGTGCTGAACTCGCTGATGGAAATCACGCGGCCGGCCGGCGCGATCGGCATCCCGGGCCTGTACGTGACGGACGATCCGGGCGCGAAGGACAAGGCCGCGCAGCACGGCAGCCTGAGCATCCGCCTCGGCCTCGGCTGGGCGAAGTCGCATTCGTTCTTCACGGGCCAGACGCCGGTGCTGAAGTACAACCGCAACCTGATGCAGGCGATCCTGTTCGACCGGCTGCCGATCGCGAAGATCGTCAACGTCGAAGTGATTTCGCTCGACCAGGCGCCGGAAGGCTATAAGAAGTTCGACGGCGGCGCGCCGCGCAAATTCGTCATCGACCCGCACGGGTTGCTGGCGGCCTGATGCGCTAGCTTTCGACACGCGCAACGCGAAACGGGCGGCTCCGGAAACGGGCCGCCCGTTTTCGTTGCGGGTTGCGGGGGCAACGAGGCGGGCGCGAACGGCCGGACCACGCACTCAGCGGCCGCGATAGAGCTTCGCGACTTCGGCGTGGCTGGGTGCGGTGCGTCGCACATGGCCGGTGTGCAGGCTCACGCGGCGGATCGCATGCGTGCGATGTGCGGGTGCGCGGCTGCCACGCCAGTCGACCTGGCGAACCGCGCCAGAGTGAAGCCGGTCACGCGCGCGCATCGACGGCGCGGCCCGCGCAACCGGCATCGGGCTGGCGGGTTCAATGGCGCTCGGGCCGCCGTGTTGCTGATTGGCCGCCAGTTGCGTTCCGTCAGTCGAATGAAACGGATAGACGGGCGCCGGCAAGACCGGCAGCACCGGATCGTTCGATGCATGCACGACGGATTCGATCGCTGCCGCGCCGGATGTATTGGAACCGCGACAAACGGGATCGGCCTTGCACGTGCGGTCGACCGTCACGTAGCCGCCGACCAGCAGCACGAGCGTCAGGATGCTCATGATCGGCGCGCTCGATGCGCGCGGCCGCCGGAACGCCGCATTGCGAAGCGTCCGCGCGACGCGTGACGACCACGTAAAGAAGGACTGCACCGTATGCGTGGCGCGCGTGTCGTCCGGCGCGCGGCGGATCGGCTCGAACGGCCAGTTCCACCGGCCGCAAGCAGGGCAGTGCTCGAGCGCGCGGAACGCGACGAATCCGCACTGCGTGCAGCGGCAGCAGGCCGTATGCCGCGACCTCGCATGGGCGTTCAGGACGCCCGTCAACGTGTCGCGTGCGACGATTTTCCGGTTGAGCAGGATGCGCATCGTTCGATGAGGACAGTCGTGATCGATTGATCGGGCGAACTTCGCCCGCCTCCGTTCAGGCGGCGCGTTCCATCGCGGCCTCGTACCGACCGCGGCAGGCCGCACCGTTCAGGCGCGCGCGCAGCAGCAAGGTGTCCTGCGCGGCGCGTACGTTGGCCGCCTGTCCCTTCCACGCGGCAAGCGGCGGCTCCTGCAGTGCGCGTCCGTACGAAAAGCTCAACAGCCACGGCCGCCCGGAGAGGCGATTCATCGCGTCGAGATTGACGGTCGCTTCCTCGGGCGTCTGTCCGCCGGACAGGAAGAAGATGCCGGGCACTTCGGCCGGCACGACGCTGCGCAACAGGCGCACCGTCGCATCGGCGACCACAGCGGGCGTCGGCTGCGCCGCGTGCGTGTTGCCGGGAACGACCATGCTGGGCTTGAGCAGCATGTGCGCCAGCACGACCCGATGCCGATGCAGCGCGTCGAACACCGCATGCAGCACCGCGTCGGTTACTGCCGCGCAACGCCCGATCGAGTGGTCGCCATCGATCAGCACTTCCGGTTCGACGATCGGCACGACGCCGGCCTCCTGGCAGATCGCCGCGTAGCGCGCCAGCGCTTCGGCATTCGCTTCGATTGCGGCGCGGCCCGGCAGCGTGGCGGAGACGTTGTACACCGCGCGCCATTTCGCGAAACGCGCGCCTTGCCGCTTGTAGCCGTCGAGACGCGCCGCGAGCCCGTCCAGCCCTTGCGTGATTTCGTCGCCGGGCGCGAGGGCGAGCGCAATCTTGCCGGCGTCGACCTTGATGCCGGGCACGATCTGCTGGCGCGCCGCGAGTTCGGGCAACGGCGTGCCGTCGTCTGCACATTGCCCGAGCGTCTCTTCATACAGGATCACGCCGCTGATGAATTCGCCGAGGCCCGGCGTCGACAGCAACAGGCTGCGCCATGCGCGGCGGTTCTCTTCCGTCGATTCGACCGCAATCGTCTTGAAGCGTTTCGCGATGGTCGGTCCGCTTTCGTCGGCAGCCAGCAAGCCTTTGCCGTCCTGTACGAGGGCCTCGATGGTCGCCTGGAGTTCGCGCTCGGTGCTCATGTGATTCCTCCGTTGAAACCGCCATCCGGCACCACGTTCGTGCCGGTCGGTTTTTTTTTGCTCGTTATCCGGTGTGCGGCTTTTTCCGCCGCCCGCTTCACATCGCCACGCCTGCCTTTCGATCTATATTCTTTGTCGCGCGCCGGTCAGAACGCAAGTCGCAACGCGCATGCCGCGTATGATCGGCGCGCGTGCGGACGGCATCTTCCGTACTAGTGCGTGTGCCGTTGCCGCGCCACCAGCGCGCCGATGGTCTGCATCGCGTGTTCGACGGCGGGCGTCCACGGCCGGCCGTAGTTGAGCCGCACGTAACGACGGAATCCGCCGGTCGCGGAAAAGATCGGCCCCGGCGCGATGCTGACGCCGTTTTCCATCGCTTCGCCGAACAGGTGCATCGCATCGACGCGCGGCGGCAGTTCGATCCACAGGAAATACCCGCCGAGCGGCGCGAACACTTCGGTGTCGGCCGGAAAATACGCGCGCACGGCCGCCAGCATCTGCGCCTGGTGCGCGGCGAGATTGCGTCGCAGTTTCCGCAGGAAGCGGTCGTATGCGCCGTCGCGCAGGTAGTTCGCAATCGCCATTTGCGCGGGCACGTCGGCCGACGGCGCGCTCGCGCTCTTCGCCTGCCGGATCTGCCGCACGTAGCGTCCGGCCGCGACCCAGCCGATCCGGAACCCCGGCGCGAGACATTTCGAAAACGAACCGCAATGCAGGACGAGCCCGCTGTCGTCATACAGTTTGGCGGGGCGCGTGGGCGTCGTCCCGAAATGCAGTTCGCCATACACGTCGTCCTCGATCAGCGGCACGCCGCGCGACGCGAGCAGGTCGATCAGCGCGCGCTTGCGCTCGTCGGTCATCGTCGCGCCGGTCGGGTTGTGGAAGGACGTCATGAACCAGCAGGCGCGCACCGGATGCGTGTCGAGTGCCTCGACGAGCGCATCGAGGTCGAGGCCCGTGCGCGGGTCGACCGGAATCTCGACGGCCTTCAGGTGCAGGCGCTGCACGGCCTGCAGCACCGCGTGGAATGCCGGTCGTTCGATCGCGACGATGTCGCCCGGGCGCGTCAGCGCCTGCAGGCAGAGCGTCAGCGCTTCGAGCGCGCCGGTCGTGATGACGATCTCGTCCAGCGGCAACACCGTGCCCGCGTTCAGGTAGCGCAACGCGATCTGCCGGCGCAGCGCGTCGTGGCCGGGCGGCAAGCCGGACAGCAGTTTCGTGCGGTCCATGTTGCGGGCCGCCGACGCGACGTAGCGCCACAGGCTGCTCATCGGGAACAGCGAATAGCTGGCGAATGCGGAGCCGAGCGGGACGATGTCCTCGCACTTGAGCGAGTCGAGCAGGCGGGACAGCACGTCGTCGCCGCCACCGGTTTGCGCGGCGGCCGGCTTGCGCGGCGGTTCGTGGCCGAACCGCACGCGTTTGTCTTCGAGGTTCGCAACAAAATAACCGGACCGCGCACGCGCGATGATCAGACCCTCGCTTTCGAGCGCGTAGTACGCGCGAAACACGGTGGACGGGCTCACGCCATACGCGCGGCAGGCGGCGCGCACGGTGGGGATGCGCGTACCGGCTGCCAGGTCGCCGCGCCGGATTGCATCGGCGATGGTCTGTGCCAGCGCCGCATGTCGCTTCATGCCTGCCCTCCGGCCGATCGGGGCCTCGCTGAAAAAAGAGTAGCACGGCATCCGTCGCGCGCAATCCCGCCTGATCCGTATGTTTTTTACGCGCTCTGATCCTTTTCTTTCGTCTGACAAGCGGGCATCCTCCCGCAAGTTTTGTTCCCGATGTCCGATCGATACGGAAATCACGCTGTCCGGCGGAGGATCCGTGGCTCCCGCGCATCCCGCGCGTGGCCTTGTCTACGGCGTCCTTACCTTATCCGGAAGCATTCAGCGTGAAATTGAAGACCCTCGTCGCGGGCCTGGTGGCCGGCATCGCCCTCAACCTGTTCGGCGGCGCCGCACAAGCCGCCTGTATCAGCAATCCCGCAGCCCAGTCGAACGCGTCGTTTCCCGCCGCACTGACCGGCAAGCTCGTCTATCACAGCTACGTCAAGTACGGCGACGGCACGAGCCAGCTGTTCCTCTACGACTTCTCGGCCCATACGCTGACGCAGCTGAGCAAGAGTTCGTGGGGCATCACCGATCCGATGAACGGCGTGTTCAGCCCCGACGGCAAGTGGCTCGCGTTCATGGGCATCAGCAACGGCGCATGGAACGTGTTCATGCTGCAGCTCGGCGCCGGCACGCCGCCCGTCAACATGACGAACAGCACGGGCGCCACGCGCAACGAGGACCCGAAATTCAGCAAGGACGGCAAGACCCTCGTGTTCAAGCAGAACGGCGACGTCAAGCAGGCGACGCTGTCGTACACGAGCGCGGGCCCGGTGTTCACGTCGGTCGTGAGCCTGACGAACGCGCCGGCCGGCGCCGAATACTCGATGCCGTTTCTCGCGCCGGACGCGAGCGCCGTGTACTACGCGACCGGCACCGGCTCGAACATGGGGCTGATGAAGCGCACGATCGCGACCGGCGCGACCGCCGTGTTCGATCATCCGGCCGGGCTGCAGACGTACTACCCGATCGTGCGCGGGGACGGCATGGTGTTCTATGCGCGCTGGAAAGACAGCGGCGCGGCCGACCAGATCTATGCGAAGACCGCGGACCCGGCTTCGACGCCGAACGCGTTGCCGATCAACGATTGCGTGAGCAACAACTCGGACCCGGCGCCGGTGAGCGGCACGAACTACCTGTTCTTCTCGTCGACGACGGCGGGCGGCTATCAGCTCTACGTGGGCGACGTGACGACCGGCCAGCGCTGGAGCCTGTCGCAGTTCGGCGTGAATGCCGACACGACGAAGGCCAAGCTCGGGTCGAGCTACTACGGCGGCCCGTCCGTCGCGCAGCCGACGCTGCTGTCGCAAGGGCGTCCGGCCGCCGCGTCGGCGAGCTACAACGCATCGCTCACGCCCGACAAGGCGTTCGACGGCAACACCACGAGCACGCGCTGGGATTCGCCGGAGGGCGCCGGCGTCGACCCGCAATGGATCTCCGTGGATCTCGGTGCGACGAAGACCATCAGCAGCATCGATCTCTACTGGGACGCGGGCGCGCTCGTCTACCAGATCCAGACGTCGAACGACAATGCGAACTGGACGACGATCTATTCGACGAGCAACGGCGTGTCGTACGGGCATGTCACGCTGCCGAACCTGAACGGGCACGGCCGCTACGTGCGGATGCTCGGCACGAAGCGCGCGACCCCGTGGGGCTACGCGCTCGACGAAATACAGGTGTGGGGTTCGTAAGCGCAAAAAAAAAGCGGCCTTCAAGGCCGCTTTTTTATGGGTCAATCGCTGCGGGGTTCACGCATGCAGCACATGCGCCGGAAAGGCCGGACCGGCGCTGGCCGCGCCCTGCGCCAACGGCGCGACCTGCTTGCGGCGCTCGCGTGTGGGCGCGACGCCGAACGCGTCGCGATAGCTCTTGCTGAAGTGGCATGCCGACTGGAAGCCGCATGCCATCGTGATGTGCATGATCGACATGTCGGTCTGCAGCAGCAGTTCGCGCGCGCGGCGCAGTCGCAGCGTCAGGTAGTAGTGCGTCGGCGTCATCCCGAGATGCTCGCGGAACAGGCGCTGCAGTTGCCGCTGCGACATGTTCGCAAGCCGCGCGAGCTCCTCGCGCGACAGCGGCTCCTCGATGTTGTTCTCCATCAGCGAGATCACTTCGAACAGCGACTTGTTCGCCGAGCCGAGCCGAGCGACGAGCGGCATGCGTTGCTGCGCGCTGGTGTCGCGCACGTGTTCGACGATGAATTGCTCGGCGATCTGCGTGACGCGCGCGGTGCCCACGCGCGCGGCGATCAGGTTCAGCATCATGTCGAGCGGCGCGACGCCGCCCGTGCACGTGATGCGGTCGCGGTCGATCACGAACAGTTCCTTCAGGAAGCGCGTGTCCGGAAACTCTTCCTTCAGCGCCGACATGTTCTCCCAGTGGATCGCGCACGCGTAGCCCGCGAGCAGCCCCGACTTCGCGAGCGCATAGGTGCCCGTGCACAGGCTGCCGAGCGGGAGCCCCATGCGTGCGAAGCGGCGCAGCGCCGACAGATGGGCCGGCGTGGTCGCGCGCTGCACGTCGACGCCGCCGCACACGAACACGATGTCGGGTTGCCCCACGCATTCGGCCGGGCCCGTGTCGACCGTGAGGCCGTTGCTCGCCGTGACCGGGCCGCCGTCCGGGCTGATCACCGACCAGCGGTAGAGCGGCTGGCCGCTCAGGTAGTTCGCCATCCGAAGCACCTCGATCGCATTGGTGAATGCGATCATCGTGAAATTCGGTAATGGCATGAACGCGAAGTGGGACAGCGACGCTGTGCGGTCGGGCGACATGGGGAGCGTTCCTTGAATCTCTAATAGCTTTTCGCCCGGGGGGCACGGGTCGGGCTACGGTATTGTGTGAGCGAGCGCAACAAGCGTGCCATACGGCTAAACCCTAGCTCCATACGTTGTCTGGGTGTAAGGCCGATGCTGCACTGCACCGTATCCGGGACGCGCCGCACTTCGAACGGGCGACAAAGGCACCGCCGAAGTGCGTGTCCATAGGTGAATAGCCTGCGCCGTTTTTGTCGGTCATCCCAAAAAGCACGACCGGACACTTGTATAAAACGGACGCGCATGGCGGAAAAGGCAAAGAACGCGTCTAAATTCATCAATCCGCCGAAAATCCGAACGACAAGAATAGAGCCGTTGGCAGCCTCGCACGGGAGCAGCAGGAAACCCAGGCAGGGCGGGCCCTGAGCTTCGGTTGCAGCCCTTTATTCTTCGTCACGGACGCACTATGTCGAACACCCAGCCTTTCTTCTCGCAGCCCCTTGCCGAGCGCGACGCGCCGGTGCGCAGCTCCATCCTGAAGGAACTCGAGCGTCAGCAGTCGCAGGTCGAGCTGATCGCGTCGGAAAACATCGTGTCGCGCGCCGTGCTCGAGGCGCAGGGCTCGGTGCTGACCAACAAGTACGCGGAAGGCTATCCCGGCAAGCGCTACTACGGCGGCTGCGAATTCGCGGACGAAGTCGAGGCGCTGGCGATCGAACGCGTGAAGCAGATCTTCAACGCCGGCTATGCCAACGTGCAGCCGCACTCGGGCGCGCAGGCGAACGGCTCGGTGATGCTCGCGCTGGCCAAGCCGGGCGACACGGTGCTCGGCATGTCGCTGGATGCGGGCGGCCACCTGACGCACGGCGCGAAGCCGGCGCTGTCGGGCAAGTGGTTCAACGCCGTTCAGTACGGCGTGAACCGCGACACGATGCTGATCGATTACGACCAGGTCGAGGCACTCGCACACGAGCACAAGCCGAACCTGATCATCGCCGGCTTCTCGGCCTACCCGCGCGCGCTCGACTTCGCGCGTTTCCGCGCAATCGCCGACAGCGTTGGCGCGAAGCTGATGGTCGACATGGCGCACATCGCTGGCGTGATCGCCGCGGGCCGCCATGCGAACCCAGTCGAGCACGCGCACGTCGTCACGTCGACCACCCACAAGACGCTGCGCGGCCCGCGCGGCGGCTTCGTGCTGACCAACGACGAGGACATCGCCAAGAAGATCAACTCGGCCGTGTTCCCCGGCCTGCAGGGCGGCCCGCTGATGCACGTGATCGCTGGCAAGGCCGTCGCGTTCGGCGAAGTGCTGCACGCGGACTTCAAGACCTATATCGACAACGTGCTCGCGAACGCGCAGGCGCTCGGCGAAGTGCTGAAGGCCGGCGGCGTCGATCTCGTCACGGGCGGCACCGACAACCACCTGCTGCTGGTCGACCTGCGCCCGAAGGGCCTGAAGGGCGCGCCGGTCGAGCAGGCGCTGGAGCGCGCGGGCATCACCTGCAACAAGAACGGCATTCCGTTCGACACCGAGAAGCCGACCGTCACGTCGGGCATCCGTCTCGGCACGCCGGCCGGCACGACGCGCGGTTTCGGCGTCGAGGAATTCCGCGAAGTCGGCCGCCTGATCCTCGAAGTGTTCGACGCGCTGCGCGCAAACCCGGAAGGCGACCACGCGACCGAACAGCGCGTGCGCCGCGAGATCTTCGCGCTCTGCGAACGTTTCCCGATCTACTGATCCGACCGACCCGACAAGACTGGAGCAACTCATGAGCACGCTGCATCAGGACAGCATCATCATCGACGGACTGAACATCTCGAAGTTCGAGAAGCCGGTGTTCGAAGACATGCGCAAGGGCGGTATCACGGCCGCGAACTGCACGGTGTCGGTGTGGGAGAACTTCGCCAAGACCGTCGACAACATCGGCGTGATGAAGAAGAAGATCCGCGACAACGGCGAGTTGCTGACGCTGGTGCGCACGACCGACGACATCTTCCGCGCGAAGAAGGAAGGCAAGACCGGGGTCATCCTGGGCTTCCAGAACGCGCACGCGTTCGAGGACAACCTCGGCTACATCGAAGCGTTCGCCGACATGGGCGTGCGCGTCGTGCAGCTTTGCTACAACACGCAGAACCTGGTCGGCACCGGCTGCTACGAGCGCGACGGCGGCCTGTCGGATTTCGGCCGCGAAGTGATCACCGAGATGAACCGCGTCGGCATCATGGTCGACCTGTCGCATGTGGGCGGCAACACGTCGTCGGAAGCGATCGCCTTCTCGAAGAAGCCGGTGTGCTATTCGCACTGCCTGCCGTCGGGCCTGAAGGAGCATCCGCGCAACAAGAGCGACGCGCAGCTGAAGGAGATCGCCGATGCGGGCGGCTTCGTCGGCGTGACGATGTTCGCGCCGTTCCTCAAGCGCGGGATCGAAGCGACGATCGACGACTACATCGAGGCGATCGACTACGTCGTGAACCTGATCGGCGAAGACGCGGTCGGCATCGGCACGGATTTCACGCAGGATTTCGCGAAGGAATTCTTCGACATGCTGACGCATGACAAGGGCCGCTATCGCCAGCTCACGAACTTCGGCAAGGTGATCAACCCGGACGGCATCCGCACGATCGGCGAATTCCCGAACCTGACCGCGGCGATGGAACGCGCCGGCTGGAAGGACTCGCGTATCCGCAAGATCATGGGCGAGAACTGGGTGCGGGTGTTCAAGGACGTGTGGGGCGCGTAAGCGTCGCGGCACACCGAACCCTAACGATTCAACACTAGAAAAAATCGGGACGTGCCCGCGCAAGCTGCGCGGGCGCGCGGACGATGTCGTGCCTGCGCCCGAGTCGCGCAGCCACTTTTCCTCACGGAGTCACCACGATGCAACCGCAACTGCCGATCA
The DNA here is from genome assembly GCF_003330765.1 of Burkholderia pyrrocinia. NCBI lineage: Bacteria > Pseudomonadati > Pseudomonadota > Betaproteobacteria > Burkholderiales > Burkholderiaceae > Burkholderia > Burkholderia pyrrocinia. The sequence goes on from NZ_CP024903.1 coordinate 427,396, forward strand.
ACGTCGATCCCGATACCGGCGTCTGGACCACCGATGCACTGCCGATGCTGTACGTGCCGCGCCACTTCTTCACGAACAACCACGTCGCCGTCGAGGAAGCGCTCGGCGTCGAAGCGTATGCCGAGATTCTCTACAAGGCCGGCTACAAGTCCGCCTACCACTGGTGCGACAAGGAAGCGAAGCTGCACGGCCTGACCGGCATGGCCGTGTTCGAGCACTACCTGAAGCGCCTGTCGCAGCGCGGCTGGGGCCTGTTCTCGATCATCGAGGCCGATCCGGCCAGCGCGCGCGCAAAGATCGAGCTGCGCCACTCGTCGTTCGTGCTCCAGCAGCCCGGCAAGGAAGGCAAGCTCTGCTACATGTTTGCCGGCTGGTTCGCCGGCGCGATGGACTGGGTCAACGACACGACGCCGGAAGGCAAGGGCGCGCCGCGCGCGCAATCGAAGGAAGTGCAGTGCGCGGCCGAGCACCACGATCACTGTGTTTTCGAAGTGTCGCCGATCGCGCACTGATGCACTGACACAGAACAACACCCGCAACACGAGACATTCGAACGCCAGAGGTCGCCAGCGATGCGTTATCCCCACCTGTTCAAACCCATGCAGCTGAACCAGCTGACGCTGCGCAACCGGATCGTCAGCACCGCGCACGCCGAGGTGTATGCCGAGCCGGGCGGCCTGCCGGGCGACCGCTATATCCGCTACTACGAAGAGAAGGCGAAGGGTGGCGTCGGCCTGGCCATTTGCGGCGGATCGAGCCCGGTGTCGATCGACAGCCCGCAGGGCTGGTGGAAATCGGTGAACCTGTCGACCGACAAGATCATCGATCCGCTCACGCGGCTGGCCGACACGATGCACAAGCACGGCGCCAAGATCATGATCCAGGCGACGCACATGGGCCGCCGTTCGTCGTTCCACGGCGAACACTGGCCGCACCTGATGTCGCCGTCGGGCGTGCGCGAACCGGTGCACCGCGGCAACGCGAAGATCATCGAGATCGAGGAAATCCGCCGCATCATCGGCGATTTCGCGGCGGCCGCGAAGCGCGTGAAGGCCGCCGGCATGGACGGCATCGAAATCTCGGCGGCCCACCAGCACCTGATCGATCAGTTCTGGAGCCAGCGTTCGAACCATCGCACCGACGAATGGGGCGGCAGTCTCGAGAACCGCCTGCGCTTCGGCATCGAAGTGCTGACGGCGGTGCGCGAGGCGGTCGGCAAGGATTTCTGCGTCGGCCTGCGCATGTGCGGCGACGAATTCCACGAGGACGGCCTCGATCACGAAGCGCTGAAGGAAATCGCGCAGGCGATGTCGGAGACGGGCCTGATCGACTACCTGAGCGTGGTCGGGTCGGGCGGCGATACGCACAACACGATCGCCAACTGCATGCCGCCGATGGCGTTGCCGCCGGAGCCGTTCGTGCACCTCGCGGCCGGCATCAAGTCGGTGGTGAAGATTCCCGTGATGCACGCGCAGAGCATCCGCGATGCGGGCCAGGCCGAGCGCTTGCTCGCCACCGGCATGATTGACCTGGTCGGCATGACGCGCGCGCAGATCGCCGATCCGCACATGGTGATCAAGATCCGCGACGGCCGCGAGGACGAAATCAAGCAGTGCGTCGGCGCGAACTACTGCATCGACCGCCAGTACAACGGTCTCGATGTGCTGTGCATCCAGAACGCGGCCACCTCGCGCGAATCGACCATGCCGCACATCGTCGAGAAGTCGCGCGGCCCGAAGCGCAAGGTGGTGGTGGTGGGCGCCGGCCCGGCAGGCCTCGAGGCGGCACGCGTGGCGAAGCTGCGCGGCCACGACGTGGTGCTGTTCGAGAAGAACGCGGAAGTGGGCGGGCAGGTGATGATCGCCGCGAAGGCGCCGCAGCGCGAACAGATGTCGGGGATCATCCGCTGGTTCGACATGGAAACCAAGCGCCTGGGCGTCGACCGCCGCCTCGGCGTGGCCGCCGACGAGAAGATGATCATGGCCGAGAAGCCGGACATCGTCGTGCTCGCGACGGGCGGCTCGAGCTTCACGTGGCAGGTGCCGGGCTGGGGCGTGGCCGATGGGCTGGCCGTCAGCTCGTGGGACATCCTGACCGGCAAGGTCGAGCCGAAGCAGAACGTGCTGCTGTTCGACGGCGTGAGCACCCATGCGGGCGCGGGCGTGGCCGACTTCATGGCGAGCCGCGGCTCGAAGGTCGAGGTCGTGACGCCCGACGTGAAGGTGGCCGACGATTGCGGCGGCACGACGTTCCCGATCTTCTATCGCCGCCTGTACGCGTTTGGCGTGATCCCGACGCCGAACACCATGCTCGACCGCGTCTATGAAGAAGACGGCAAGACGATCGCCGTGCTGCGCAACGAGTACACGGAAGAACTGGAGGAGCGCGCGGTCGACCAGGTGGTGATCGAGAACGGTTCGTCGCCGAACGACGAGCTGTACTGGAAGCTCAAGCCGGAATCGCTGAACCGCGGCCAGATCGATCCGCACACGCTGTTTGCGGCCGAGCCGCAGCCGTGCCTGTCGGAGGAGCTCGGCAACGGCCGCTTCCTGCTGTTCCGTGTCGGCGACTGCATCTCGATGCACAACGTCCACGGCGCGATCTACGACTCGCTGCGTCTCGTGAAGGATTTCTAAAGATGAATCCGTCCTTCCTCATTACCGCGCTGCTGTGGCTGTCGGTGGCGGGGCTCGCGTTCGCGGTCGCGAAGCGCTCGTCCTACTGGCGTCTCGGCCGGGCCACGGCGCCCGGCTCGTTCGGCGTCGCGAACCTGTTCGCGATTCCGAAGCGTTACTTCGTCGACCTGCACCACGTGGTCGCCCGCGATCCGTACATCGCGAAGACGCACGTCGCGACCGCCGGCGGCGCGATCGGCGCGCTCGCGCTGGTGTTCGTCAACTACGGCCTCGCGATCTACTCGCCGTGGCTCGACAAGCTGATTTTCCTCGCGGCGCTCGCGATGCTGGTCGGTGTGGTGTTCGTGTGGCGCCGGCGCGCGGCGAAGGACGTGCCCGCCCGCCTGTCGCGCGGCCCGTGGAACACGCTGCCCTGGCTGCTCGGTTCGTTCGCGCTCGGCCTCGTGCTGTTCATGCTGGTGCCTGCCGGCGCGATGTCGGGTGCGTTCGCGGTGCTCTGCGCGCTGCTGATCGGCGTCGGCGCGTTCACGATGACGGTTGGCGCCGCGAAGGGCGGCCCGATGAAGCATGCGATCGCCGGCCTGCTGCACCTCGCGTTCCACCCGCGCCAGGAGCGCTTCGCGGCCACGCGCGAATCGTTCACCGGCAACGGCACGGCCACGCCGCCGACCGCGCTGAAGCTGCCGGACATCGAGCAGCAGGAATACGGCGTCGCGAAGCCGGTCGAATTCCGCTGGAACCAGCTGCTGAGCTTCGACGCATGCGTGCAGTGCGGCAAGTGCGAAGCCGCGTGCCCCGCGTTCGCGTCGGGCCAGCCGCTGAACCCGAAGAAGCTGATCCAGGATCTCGTCGTCGGGATGGCCGGCGGCACCGATGCGGCATACGCGGGCAGCCCGTCGCCGGGCATCGCGGTCGGCCAGCATCGCGGCGAGCCGAACGGCCCGATCGTGTCGGGCCTGATCGAAGCGCAGACACTGTGGTCGTGCACGACCTGCCGCGCGTGCGTGCAGGAATGCCCGATGCTGATCGAGCATGTGGACGCGATCGTCGACATGCGCCGCAACCAGACCCTCGTGCATGGCACGGTGCCCGGCAAAGGCCAGGAAGTGCTCGCGAACCTGCGTGAGACGGGCACGATGGGCGGCTACGACACGGCCGCGCGCTACGACTGGTCGGTCGACCTGAGCGCGCCCGTCGCGCAGCCGGGCAAGCCGGTCGACGTGCTGTTCGTCGCGGGCGAAGGCGCGTTCGACATGCGCTACCAGCGTACGCTGCGCGCGTTCGTCCAGGTGCTGAACAAGGCCGGCGTCGACTATGCGGTGCTCGGCTCGACCGAGACCGACACGGGCGACGTCGCGCGCCGGCTCGGCGACGAGGCGACCTTTCAGCAGATGGCGAAACGCCTGATCGGCACGCTCGGCTCGCTGTCGTACCAGCAGATCGTGACGGCTGACCCGCACGTGATGCACAGCCTGCGCAACGAATACCGTGCGCTCGGGCTGCGTGTGACGGTCAAGCACCATACGACCTATCTGGCCGAACTGGCCGAGAGCGGCAAGATCGCGCCGAAGGCCGTGGACGCGCTGCGCGAGAAGCGCACCACGTATCACGACCCGTGCTACCTCGGCCGCTACAACGGCGAGACGGAAGCGCCGCGCAAGCTGCTGAAGGCGATTGGCATCCAGGTGGTCGAGATGGAACGCAACGGGATGCGCGGCCGCTGCTGCGGCGGTGGCGGCGGTGCGCCGCTGACGGACATCCCGGGCAAGCAGCGCATTCCCGACATCCGCATCGCCGATGCACGCACGATCGGCGCGGACGTGGTCGCGGTTGCGTGCCCGAACTGCACGGCAATGCTCGAAGGCGTCGTGGGCCCGCGCCCCGACGTGCTCGACGTGGCCGAACTCGTCGCCGCCTCGCTGGAGTGAATCGATGAATACGATCAAACGAATCGATCCGCGCCGGCCGTTCATCATCACGGCCGCGGGCCTGAAGCGCATCACGCTCGGCGAGGAAGGCAGCGCCGATGCGAGCGCCGTGCACGGGGCCGCGCACGGTCATGCGGCCGCGGCCGCGAAGCCGCGCCGCGCGCTGCAGGATCCGAAGCACGTGATGCTGGTGGTCGCGCACGGCGAACGCGGCGCGCTCGACGACCATGCGCGGCAGGCGATCGCCGCCGCCGCGCTGCTCGCCGACGACCAAACCGAAGTCGCGCTGCTCGCGTTCGGCGAACTGAAGGACGACGTGGCCGAACTCGGCGTCGACAAGCTGATTGAACTCGCCGGTTTCGATCGCCGCGCATTCGATCCCGAAAGCGAACTGCAAGTATTGCAGGCGTGTGTCGCGGCACTCGCGCCGAAGCGAGTGTTCGTGCCCGACAACGCGACGGGCGACGGCGATCTCGGCCGGCGCTACGCGGCGGCGGCCGGCGCGAGCGTCGCGACGAACGTGGTCGAGATCGACGCGAAGCATGTCGGCGCGTATGCGCAGGCCGGGCGCGCGTTCGCGACGCGCGGGCTGCCCGACGTGATCCTGCTCGCGCAGAACGCGGTCGACGCGAAGCTGCCGTTCGTCGGCGCGGGCGAACGCCTGGCCGCCGACTTCATCCGCCCGGCTGGCGAAGCCGCGCAACCGTACCGCGATCTCGGCCTCGACGAAATCGATGCGGCCCAGGTCGCACTCGAGGAAGCCGACTTCATCGTGTCGGCCGGCAACGGCGTGGCCGACATCGGCGCGTTCGAGCGGCTGGCCGGCGCCTTCGGCGCGGCGATCGGCGCGAGCCGCGTCGCGGTCGACAACGGCCACTTCACGCGCGACAAGCAGGTCGGTGCAACCGGCAAGACGGTCGAGGCGAGCGTGTACATCGCGTTCGGCATCTCGGGCGCGGTGCAGCATCTGCAGGGGATCAAGGACTGCCGCCATGTGATCGCGGTGAACCTCGACGGCAGTGCGCCGATCGCGAAGCGCGCGAACCTGACGGTGGTGGGCGACGCACAGGCGACGATCGCCGCGCTGATCGAACAGGTGCAGGCCGCGCGTGTCGCGCGCGGAGAATCGCCGACCGCGGTCGGCAACCGTGAACCGGAAGGAGTCGCCGCATGAACGCCCCCCGCCAGTTGCAACGCATCGCGGTGCTCGTGTCCGTCGGCAGGCACCCCGTCAGCGGCGTCGCGCGCTATAGCCGCAACGACGCTGCCGCGCTCGAAACCGGCCGTCAGCTCGCGGAACGGCATCGCGCGCAGCTCGACGTGATCCATGCAGGCGACCCCGCGAATGCGGCGCTTGCCGACTATCTCGCGCTCGGCGCGCGGGAGGTCGAGGTGCTGGCCTGCCGCGACGGCGACGATGCCGTGCGCGCGCTCGCCGCGCGCGTCGAAGGCTACGACCTCGTGCTGACCGGCACGCGCGCCGAGGGCGCGTACGACACCGGGATGCTGCCGTATCGCGTCGCCGCTACGCTCGGCTATCCGCTCGTCGGCTCGGCCGTCGACGTGACGATCGACGGCGGCCGCGCGGCGGTCAGGCAATTTTTGCCGAAAGGCTTGCGGCGGCGCGTCGACGCGGCGCTGCCGGCCGTCGTTGCCGTCCATCCGCTCGCGAATGTGGAGCCGCGCTACGCGTATGCGCGGCTGCGTGCCGGTGCGATCCGGCCGTCACTCGCGGCGGCCGGCGCGGATGCCGACGCGGCCGCGTGGCAGGTCGGCCCGGTCGAGCGTAAACCCGTAAAGCTGGTCGCCGCGGAGAAGCGTTCCGGGCATGCCCGGATGCTGTCCGCGACGACGACCGAAAGCCGTGGCGGCAACGTCGTAAATGAAGGGAGTTCAGTCGAAAAAGCACAAGTGATCCTCGCGTATTTGCGCGAGCATCAGCTCATCGACTACTGACTTTGATGCCTGTCGGCAAGAACCCATGGATGCAAGGAATCCGGAGCAAACGATGAAAGTATCGGCAGACATTCGCGCATTGATCGAACGACGCAAGGAAGGGCACAGCCTCGACGCGCCGTTCTATACGAGCGAGGACATCTTCGCGCTCGACATGGAGGCAATTTTCCGCCAGCACTGGATCCAGGTGGCGATCGAGCCGGACATTCCGGAGCCGGGCGACTACGTGACCGTGGAACTGGGGAACGATTCGATCCTGATCGTGCGCGACGACGACATGGCGATCCGCGCGTTCCACAACGTGTGTCGTCACCGCGGCGCGCGCCTGTGCAACGAGGACAAAGGCTCGGTCGGCAACATCGTGTGTCCGTACCACAGCTGGACGTACAACCTGACGGGCCAGCTGATGTTCGCCGAGCACATGGGCGAGAAGTTCGACCGCTGCAAGCACAGCCTGAAGTCGGTGCACGTCGAGAATCTCGCGGGCCTGATCTTCGTCTGCCTTGCCGACGAGCCGCCGGTCGACTTCGCGAAGATGCGCGCCGAGATGGAGCCGTACCTGTTGCCGCACGACCTGCCGAGCACGAAGATCGCCGCACAGATCGACATCATCGAGGAAGGCAACTGGAAGCTCACGATGGAGAACAACCGCGAGTGCTATCACTGCGTCGCGAACCATCCGGAGCTGACGATCTCGCTGTACGAATACGGCTTCGGCTACCAGCGTTCCGATGCGAATGCCGAAGGCATGGACGCGTTTGCGGAGACGTGCGTCAAGCGCGGGAAGGAGTGGGCCGAGATGGGCCTGCCGTCCGCCGAGATCGAGAAGTTGCTCGACGTGACCGGTTTCCGCACGCAGCGCCTGCCGCTCGACCGCAGCGGCGAATCGCAGACGCTCGACGCGAAGGTCGCATCGAAGAAGCTGCTCGGCGGGTTCAACCAGGCCGACCTCGGCGGGCTGTCGTTCTGGACGCAGCCGAACTCGTGGCACCACTTCATGAGCGATCACATCGTGACGTTCTCGGTGATCCCGCTGTCGGCCGGCAAGACGCTCGTGCGCACGAAGTGGCTCGTGCACAAGGACGCGAAGGAAGGCATCGACTACGACGTGAAGAACCTCACGGCCGTATGGAACGCAACCAACGACCAGGATCGCGCGCTCGTCGAATTCTCGCAGCGCGGTGCGACCAGCAGCGCGTACGAGCCGGGCCCGTATTCGCCGTTCACGGAAGGTCTGGTTGAAAAATTCTCGTCCTGGTACATCGGCCGGCTCGCCGAAAAAACCGGCGAATAGTATCCAGCAGCGAATTAGCGGAGCAAGACATGATGCGAGATGCGGCCAATTTCGAGCCGACGGACAGCCGGGTGACGCGCCCGGCGTTCTGGAACGCCCTTCCCGAGCGCTGGACGAGCGACGTCGAGGAAACGCTGGTGTGCTGCCAGGTGCGGCAGGAAACGCACGACGTGAAGAGCTTCTTCTTTCGTTCGCCGCAGGGCCGCGCGTTCTCGTTCGAGCCCGGGCAGTTCCTTACGCTCGAGCTCGACATCGACGGCGAGACGATCAACCGTTGCTACACGATCTCGTCGTCGCCCGCACGGCCGCATACGGTGTCGATCACGGTCAAGCGCGTGCCGGGCGGCAAGGTGTCGAACTGGCTGCACGACAACCTGCAACCGGGCGCGCCGGTGCGCGTGCTCGGCCCGGCCGGCGAATTCACGTGCGCGCGGCATCCGGCGCGCAAGTACCTGTTCCTGTCGGCCGGTTCGGGCGTCACGCCGCTGATGTCGATGAGCCGCGCGCACCATGATCTCGCCGAGGATCGCGACATCCTGTTCGTGCACAGCGCGCGCACACCCGACGACATCATCTTCGCGCGCGAGCTCGACCTGATCGCGTCGAATCATACGAATTTCCGCACGTCGTTCGTCGTCGAGCGCGTGGGCGCACGCACGAACTGGCCGGGCGTCACGGGCTTCCTGACGCTGCCGCTGCTGAAGCTGATCGCGCCGGATTTCATGGAACGCGAGATCTTCACGTGCGGCCCCGCGCCGTACATGAAGGCCGTGCGCGACCTGCTCGACGAAGGCGGTTTCGACCGCAAGCAGTATCACGAGGAGAGCTTCTCGTTCGAGACGCTCGCGCAGACCGCGAGCGACGAATTGCTCGCCGATCTCGCGCCGCCGGCCGAAGGCGGCGACGCAACGACGAAGCAATACACGGTCAGCTTCGCGAAGAGCAACCGCGAGATCGCGTGCGGCTCGGCGCAGCACGTGCTCGACGCGGCGCGCCAGTCAGGCGTGCGGCTGCCAGCGTCGTGCACGCAGGGCATGTGCGGCACCTGCAAGGTGAAGCTCGTGTCGGGGCAGGTCGACATGAAACACAACGGCGGCATCCGCCAGCGCGAGATCGACCAGGGGATGGTATTGCTGTGCTGCAGCAAGCCGCTGTCCGATCTCGTGATCGACAAGTAGTCTGAACACGCCATCGGCTGTCCGGGGGCGTCGCCTCCGGACAAGCATCCGTCGGAAAACAACGATACCGCGGATTTGTGGTTGAAGAACCTAGAGAGACCACGCGCGCAGGCGCATATCAAGGAGATCGACCATGAAACTTTTCGGAAAACTGTTGTGGGCCGGCGCACTGTCGGCGATGGTACTGAGCGCGTCGGCGCTCGCCGATACGAAGCCGACGCTGAAGATCGGCTACGTCGAAGGCTGGGACGACAGCGTCGCGACGTCGAACGTCGCGGCCCGCGTCATCGAGAAGAAGCTCGGCTACCAGGTCAAGCTCGTGCCGGTCGCCGCCGGGATCATGTGGCAAGGCGTGGCGCGCGGCGATCTCGACGCGACGCTGTCCGCCTGGCTGCCGGTGACGCACGGCTCGTACTGGGATGAGTACAAGACCAAGGTCGTCGATGTCGGCGCGAATTTCCCGGATGCGAAGATCGGCCTGATCGTGCCGGAGTACGTGAAGGCAAAGAGCATCGACGACCTGAACGCGGAGAAGAGCAGTTTCGGCGGCCGGATCGTCGGTATCGACGCGGGCGCCGGCGTGATGCGCAAGACCGACGAAGCGATCAAGAGCTACGGGCTGAGCTACACGCTGATGCCGAGCTCGGGCAGTGCGATGACGGCCGAGCTGTCGCGTTCGGTCAATGCGAACAAGCCGGTCATCGTGACCGGCTGGGCGCCGCACTGGATGTTCGCGAAATGGAAGCTGCGCTTCCTCGAGGATCCGAAGAAGGTGTTCGGCGGCGCCGAGCATGTCGACAGCGTCGTGAATCCGTCGCTCGAAACGAAGGCCAAGCCGGTCGTCGCGTTCCTGAAGAAATTCCAGTGGAAGCCGGGTGAAATCGACAGCGTGATGCTGGCGATCCAGAACGGCTCGAAGCCGGAAGCGGCCGCCGACGCGTGGATCGCCGCGCATGCCGACCGCGTGAATTCGTGGACGGAAGGCGCACAGTAAGCACCCAACGATACGTCTTGCGAAGCATCATAAAAAACGCGCCGGGAATGGCATGCAGTAATCCGAAATAATCGTGATGAAATGCGGCCATATCCCGGCATTCTTTTGCTGATTCTGCAAAAAATCGCGTAAGTTGTTACACTACGGCCCTTATGCGGAGGCGTCACAGCTTTGCATGGGACCAGAGTAAGCGATAAAGCGCTAACACTGATCGACAGGAGGAATTGGATGAGTCAGGCAGGACTGCGTGCGAACCGCACCAGTGATGTTGAGGCAACCATCTCACATGATTCGACGGGCCACACGCTGCATCGTGGCCTGACTTGGAAAGACGCATTTTGGGTAACGAGCGGCGTGCCGGCAGGCGTGCTGTTCACGATCGGCGGCGTATGCGCGACGATCGGCCAGCCCGCGTGGGCGATCTGGATCGCCGCGATCACGATGGGGCTGGTTCAAAGCGCGACTTATGCGGAAATCTCCGGGCTATTTCCCCATAAATCGGGCGGCGCGTCGGTATATGGCGCGATCGGCTGGGTCCGTTACAGCAAGCTGATTGCCCCGGTTTCCGTGTGGTGCAACTGGCTCGCGTGGTCGCCGATGCTTGCGCTCGGCTGCGGCCTCGCGGCGAGCTACGCGCTCACGAGTCTCTTTCCCGCCAACGCGGCGGTGCTGCACTGGCAGCTCAAGGTTGCGGATCTCGGGTTCATCAAGCCGGGTCTGTCCCTGCGGATCAACGCGACGTTCATCATTGCGGCGATCCTGCTTCTCATCACGTTCAAACTTCAGCACAGCGGTGCATCGAAGGCTGCGCGCACGCAGCGCATTCTCGGCATCGCATCGCTCACGCCGCTGCTGATCGTCGGCATTGTGCCGTTCGTCACCGGCGACGTGCCGATGTCGAACCTGCTCCCGCTGCTGCCGCTCGGTCGCGACGCGCACGGCAACCTCACGGCCGCGACTTTCGGCTCGTGGAACGGGCAGGGCGTCACGATGGCGCTCGGCGCGATGTTCATGGCCGGCTGGGCGTCGTACGGCTTCGAGACGGCCGTCTGCTACACGCGCGAATTCCGCGATCCGCGGCGCGACACCGCGAAGGCGATTTTCTGGTCGGGCGCGCTGTGCCTCGTCGTAATGACGCTGGTGCCGCTCGCGTTCCAGGGCGCGCTCGGCACGCAGGCGATGCTCGATCCGTCGATCGGTGACGGCACCGGTGTGGCGGCTGCGATGGCGAAGATCGTCGGCGGCGGCGCGTGGGTCGCGAATGCAGTCGTCGTGATGCTGATGCTGTCGATCCTGCTGATCGTGATGACGTCGATGATGGGCTCGTCGCGCACGCTGTACCAGGCATCGGTCGACGGCTGGCTGCCGAAGTACCTGTCGCACGTGAACGAGCACGGCTCGCCCACGCGCGCGATGTGGACCGATCTCGGCTTCAACCTCGTGTTGCTGATGATGTCGGACTACATGACGGTGCTGTCGATCTCGAACGTCTGCTACATGCTGTTCGTATTCCTGAATCTTCAGTCGGGCTGGATCCACCGGATGGATCGCGGCAACTGGGATCGGCCGTTCCGCTGCCCGACGTGGCTGCTCGTCGGCGGCTCGATCTGCGGCTACGCGAACCTCGTCTATGTCGGCGCCGGCGCGAACCTGCAGGGCGAGGGCACGCTGCGCAACGGGCTGATCGCGATGCTGCTGATCGTGCCGGTCTTCCTGTTCCGCCACTACTGGCAGGATCGCGGCCGTTTCCCGGCGCAGATGCAGCGCGACATGGAACTCGAAGTGCCGAAGCGCGCCATGTGGCTGAGTCTGATGCCTTACGCGGCGCTGATCGGCGCAGGGCTGACGATCTGGTTGTCGTATTACCTTGCGTGGGTGAAGTGACGATGTAACGCCTGCGTTGCCGCACGCGACGGCCCCGGAAACCGCACACGGGGCCGTCGCACGAAGCGGCATGTGCAACGCGGTCACACGAAAAAGGCCCGACCGGCATCTACCTGCCGGTCGGGCCTTTTTCGTTGCCTTCGCGTTTGAACGAACGCGCTGCGTGCTTACGAAAACACCACCGTCCGATCCCCGTTCAGAAACACGCGCCGCTCGATGAACGCCTTCACGGCGCGCGCAAGCGTGATCGATTCGACGTCACGTCCCACCGCGAGCAGTTGCTCGGGACGCAGCGCATGATCGACGCGTTCGACGACCTGCTCGATGATCGGGCCTTCGTCGAGATCGTCGGTGACGAAGTGTGCGGTCGCGCCGATCAGTTTCACGCCGCGCGTGTGCGCCTGGTGATACGGCTTCGCACCCTTGAAGCCGGGCAGGAACGAATGATGGATGTTAATCGCGCGGTGCGCGAGCTTCGCGCTCGTCTCCTGCGACAGCACCTGCATGTAGCGCGCGAGGATCACAAGCTCGGCGCCGCTCGACTCGAAGAAGTCGAGCCACTGCGCTTCCTGCTGCGCCTTGGTGTCGGCCGTGATCGGGAAGTGCCGGAACGGCAACCCGTGCTGCGCGGCGAGCGGCTCGAAGTCGGGGTGGTTCGACACGATGCCGACGATATCCATCTTCAGTTCGCCCATCCGCCAGCGGAACAGCAGGTCCGCGAGGCAGTGCTCGAGCTTCGACACCATGATCAGCACTTTCGGCCGCGCGTTCACGTCGTGGATCGCCCATTGCATGTCGCCACCGCCCAGGCCGGCCGCGATCGGCGCGAATTCCTGGCGCAGCGCGTCGATCTGCAGCGTCTCATCCGTCGGATGAAAGACGCAGCGAACGAAGAAGCGGTTGCTGAGATCGTCGTCGAACACGTTCAGCGCATCGACATAGCAGCGATGGCGATCGAGGAAGCCGACGACGGCGGCGACCTGGCCGGCCGCGCTCGGGCACGACAGTGTCAGGACGAATTGATCGGGGCGGTGCTCGGCGGACATGAGACTCCTCGGTTGGCATGGGGCGCACGGCCGTGCGGCGGCGCACGAAAGCGCTGCGCCGCTCGGGTAGCGGGAGGCTCAAGTAAATCAGGACGATTTCGGGGAGGATAGAACCAACGCGCCGTGTGGCTGGTATCGGCACGCCAGCGCGCATGGGCGGGGCCGGTGGGTCACGCTTGCGCGCACGCGTCGAGCAGCCAGCGCCGGAACACGTGGGTCGCGTCCGGCTCGGGCCGCTGCGGCGGCCGCACCAGGAAGTAGCCGCGCGACGTAACGACAGGCGCGTCGACGAGCTTCACGAGCTGGCCGGACGCGACGAGTTCGTCGACGAGCGGCGACCAGCCGAGCGCGACGCCTTCGCCGAGCAGCGCCGCGTGGATCACGAGCGCGTAGCTGTTGAAGGTCACGCCGCGCGCGGCAGCCGGCGCGTCGAGGCCGTGCGCGTCGAACCAGCCGGACCACGACAGCCAGCGCTCGGGGCGCGTCGGCTGCACGTGCAGCAGCGGCAGTGCGTGCAGATCGTCGGCCCGCGCGACGTGCGGGTGCGCATCGCGGAACGCGGGCGAACACACGGGTGTGACGGATTCCGGAAAGAGCCGCGCGGCCGTGCACGACGGCCAGTGGCCGTCGCCGAACAGGATCGCGATGTCGCCGTGGTCGCGTTGGGCGTCGTAATCCTGTGACGTGACGACGCGCACGTCGACATCCGGCATCACGCGTTTCAGGCCGGCCAGGCGCGGCATCAGCCAGTAGGTCGCGAAGCCGAAGTCGGTGACGATCGTGAGCGCGCCGTGCTCGCGGCGCGCGCGCAGCGTCGCGGTGGCGCCGCGCAGCGTGTCGAGGCTCACGCGCACGGCTTCGTACAGGCACTGGCCGTCGCTCGTCAGCGTGACGCCGCGCGGGCTGCGCTCGAACAGCGGCACGCCGAGTTCGGCCTCGAGCTGGAACACCTGCTGGCTCACGGCCGGCTGTGTCGAGCCGAGCTCGCGCGCGGCGGCCGTGAAGCTCGCGAGCCGGGCGGCCGATTCGAACGCGCGCAGCGCCTGCATTGACGGTAACGGTTCGGGTTTCGACATAAGCCCCTCTAATGGCCCCATAAGGGCCGGACGCCTTCCCGCCTGAATTCGGGCGGGCGATAGTGCATCGGACGGCATGGCACGCAAGCTTCACGGCCGCTGCGCAAGGCCTTCCACGATTCTAGTCAGTCGCGGCAGGCACGCGCGGCACTTTCTTCGGGCCGCATCCGTCATGCCGGACGTCTCGCTGCCCGAGCGGCGCGCCGTTCCATTCGAACACCGCTTTCCTCACGACCGCCGATGACGAACCCGACACCCAACATTCTGATCCTGATGGCCGACCAGCTCACGCCGTTCGCGCTGCCGGCGTACGGCAACCGCGTCGCGCGCACGCCGACGCTCGACCGGCTCGCCGCGCAAGGCGTGGTGTTCGACGCCGCGTACTGCGCGAGCCCGCTGTGCGCGCCGTCGCGTTTCTCGCTGCTGACCGGCAAGCTGCCGTCGGGGATCGGCGCCTACGATAACGCCGCCGAATTGCCGGCGCAAACACTGACGTTCGCGCACTACCTGCGCGCGGGCGGCTACCGGACCATGCTGTCCGGCAAGATGCACTTCTGCGGGCCCGACCAGTTGCACGGCTTCGAGGAGCGGCTCACGACCGACATCTATCCGGCCGATTTCGGCTGGGTGCCCGACTGGGACAGCCCGACGGAGCGGCCGAGCTGGTATCACAACATGAGTTCGGTGCTCGAGGCGGGCCCGTGCGTGCGCACCAACCAGCTCGATTTCGACGACGAAGTCACGTTCGCCGCGAAACAGAAGCTGTACGACGTCGCGCGCGAGCGCGCGGCCGGGCACGATGCGCGGCCGTTCTGCATGGTCGTGTCGTTGACTCATCCGCACGATCCGTACGCGATCACGCGCGAATACTGGGACCTGTACCGCGACGAAGAGATCGACATGCCGGCCGTGCGCGTCGATGCAGCGGACAGAGACCCGCATTCGCAGCGGCTGCGCTTCGTCTGCGAGAGCGACCGCACGCCGCCCACCGACGCGCAGGTCCGCGCCGCGCGCCGCGCGTACTACGGCGCGACGTCCTACGTCGATACGCAGTTCGGCAGCGTGCTGGCCGCGCTCGAGCAATGCGGATTCGCCGACGACACGATCGTGATCGTCACGTCCGACCATGGCGACATGCTCGGCGAGCGCGGGCTCTGGTACAAGATGACGTTCTTCGAAGGCGGCTGCCGCGTGCCGCTGATCGTCCATGCGCCGGGCCGCTTCGGCGCCGCACGCGTGCGCGGGCCCGTGTCGCACGTCGACCTGCTGCCGACGCTCGTCGACCTGGCCGGTGCCGCACCGGCCGGCGGCTGGCCGGACCCGGTCGATGGCGCGAGCCTCGTGCCGCATCTGCACGGCATGCCCGCGCACGACGTCGCGCTCGGCGAATACCTCGCGGAAGGTGCGGTCGCGCCGGTCGTGATGATCCGCCGCGGCGACTGGAAGTACGTGCATTGCCCGGCCGATCCCGACCAGCTCTACAACCTCGCCGACGACCCGCGCGAGCTGACGAACCTGGCCGGCTCGCCGGAAGCCGCCGACGTGCTCGCGGCGTTCCGAACGCAAGCCGCGCAGCGCTGGAACCTGCCCGAGCTGGACCGGCAGGTGCGCGCGAGCCAGCGGCGCCGGCGCTTCCATTACGCGGCGACGACGCAGGGCCGCATCCAGGCGTGGGACTGGCAGCCGTTCACCGACGCGAGCCAGCGTTACATGCGCAATCACATCGAACTCGACACGCTCGAGGCGATGGCGCGCTTTCCGCGCGTCGGGCGCTGAGCGTCCCGCATCGCGATCATTGACGAACGACGGAGGAGGCTGGCGATGGAACGGCAATGCAATGCAGCAACCCGGATCGGCGCGGCGCTTGCCGCGGCCGCATGCTTGATGACGACGCAGGCCGTGCACGCGGCCGATCCGCAGACGTGCAGCGACGTGAAGATGGCGGCGCCCGGCTGGACCGACATCGACGCGACGAACGCGATGGCGGGCGTCGTGCTGAAGGCGCTCGGCTACCGGCAGGACGTGGCGAACCTGTCGGTGCCGATCACGTACCAGGGGCTCAAGAAAGGGCAGGTCGACGTGTTCCTCGGCAACTGGATGCCCGCGCAGGCGCCGCTCGTGAAGCCGTTCGTCGACGAGAAATCGATCGACGTGCTGCACGCGAACCTGAGCGGCGCGAAGTTCACGCTCGCCGTGCCCGACTATGTGGCGGCCGCCGGCGTGCATACGTTCGCCGACCTCGCGCGCTATGCGGACCGCTTCGGCGGCAAGATCTACGGGATCGAGCCCGGCGCGCCCGCGAACCAGAACATCAAGCGGATGCTGTCCGACCATGCGCTCGGCCCGGCGAACTGGGCGCTCGTCGAATCGAGCGAGACGGGCATGCTCACGCAGGTCGAGCGCGCGGTGCGCGACAAGCGCTGGATCGTGTTTCTCGCGTGGGAGCCGCACCTGATGAACACGAAGTTCCACCTGACCTACCTGTCGGGCGGCGATGCGTATTTCGGCCCGAACTATGGCGGCGCGACGGTCAACACGGTCACGCGTTCGGGGTTCGCGGGCCAGTGCGCGAACCTTGCTCGGCTGTTCCGGCAGATGACGTTCTCCGTCGACGTCGAGAACCGGATGATCGCCGACATGCTCGACCACAAGACGTCGCCCGCGCTCGCGGCCCAGCATGCATTGAAGGCCGACCCGGCGCTGGTTGCCGGCTGGCTGGACGGCGTGACGACGGCGGCCGGCGCACCGGGCCTGCCGGCCGTGCGCGCGGCCCTCGACGGCCATTGACCCACCCTCCGGGCGGCCGGTTTTGCCGTGCCGCCTGTCTACGTGTTTTCCCGACCGGGTCGCATCGCGACCATTTAGTGTCGCCTTCAGACGGGTGACAGGAAATATGGGTTTGTATTTTTCGCCAATGGCTGCGCTATTGCGCAAAACGAAATGCCGAAGCCATCGGACGTACTGAATTCGAATCCACCGGCGCATCGCGGCGCGCGCCGGGAAGAGGTTCTTTCCATCGAACGGTTCAGGGAGGGTGGTCGATAATGAAGCAAACGAAAGTTGCCGTAGCCGCCGCGCTTGCATGCGCGGCCTGTATTCCCGCCATCGGGCATGCGCAGAGCAGCGTGACGCTGTACGGGATTCTCGACGCGGGCATCACGTATGTGAACAACACGGGCGGCTCGCATGTGGTCAAGTTCGACGACGGCGTCGCGTACGGGAACCGCTTCGGCCTCAAGGGCACGGAAGATCTCGGCGGCGGCCTGAAGGCGGTGTTCACGCTCGAGAGCGGCTTCCACCTCGGCAACGGGCAGCTCGGCTTCGGCGGCGCCGAGTTCGGCCGGCAGGCGTATGTCGGCCTGCAGAACGACTGGGGCACGCTGTCGTTCGGCAACCAGCTCGACATCACGAACGAGCTCGTATCGATCTACAACATCTCGGCGTGGGGCAGCGGCTATGCGATCCACCAGGGCGACTTCGACCGCTTCAACGGCGACCGCCTGCCGAATTCGGTGAAGTTCCTGTCGAACGACCTCAGCGGCTTCAAGTTCGGCGCGATGTACTCGTTCGGCAACGTCGCGGGCAACTTCCATCGCAACAGCGCATGGAGCGCGGGCGCGAGCTTCACGAAGGGCGACTTCTCGATCGGCGCCGCGTACACGCGCCTGAACAACCCGAACGGCATCTACGCGTTCGACCCGTACGCGATGATCGGCACGCACACGTTCCTCGGCCAGCAGACCGTCACCGTCGATCCGGCGACCGGCGCACGCACCGACCTGTTCGCGAACACGCCGATGGACGTCGACAGCCAGGGCACGTTCGGCATCGGTTCGAGCTACACGATCGGCAAGCTGACGCTCGACGCCAATTTCTCGTACACGACGATCAAGGGTTTCGGCCAGTCGTCGCACATGCAGGTGTTTGAAGGCGGCGGCCTGTACCAGTTCACGCCGGCGCTGAGCCTGATCGCGGGCTACCAGCACACGCGCTTCGAAGGCCATCACTGGAACCAGGGCACGGCGGGCCTGCACTACCTGCTGTCGAAGCGCACCGACGTGTATATCTCCGGCGATTACCTGCGCGCGTCGCAAGGCGTGGATGCGGTGGTCGGCTACAGCTTCACGCCGTCGACGACGCAGACGCAGGCCGACGTGCGGATCGGGATGCGGCATTCGTTCTGAGTGGGGTGGTGTGGAAGTTGACGTCTTCAGCGAGGTCTCTCTTTGGCGCGAACTGCGGTTCGCGCTTTTTTTTTGTTTCTTCGCGGATTTCAGGGGATGTCGCTGTCCGACCCTAAGCCGCCGGTCGGCATGCTGCGACCCGTACGGCGCATTTCGGAGTACAGCGTCCATTCGCGGGCGAACTCTCCGGCAAGCTATCGGCCTAAGCAGACATTCAAGCATTGTCGTTCGTGAGGCCGCTCCTAGCCGAACTGCGCCCATTCGCACGATCTCGCTGAGATCCTGAACGGACTTGAGCAACAGGCGCTTATCGTCCTGGAACAACCTTTGGATCGGAAGGCCTTTGCGAAGCGCTTTACGCGCGGCCGCGATCAGCGTCAGTCTGAGTCGCGGTCGGCGGCGTAGCGGCCAGAACAGTAATAACAGCGGCCCTCGCGTTGACCAGCTTCGTTTTCCCAAAAGTCAAGATCACCGGTCTCGCAGGCTACACCGCAGATGTCGCAGTTTGCAGGGACGTTATCGCCATCTTCGTTGTCGCAGAACGTGCACCGATAGCCGGTCTTTGAAGCTTCGTTTAGTACCATCGTAAAGTTGCCACAACCGTCACAATCGATCCGTGCCGGCGGACCATCAGGATCGAAAGGGCCTTGCGGATTCTCCTTTTCGACAGTATCCGCCGCTCTGATCGCATCCTTCAGTTTGAATTGATACTCGTCGGACAGCACCTTGAACGTATCCATTGCGTTCTGAGGAATCGCCTGCTCGATGTCAACGTCGCTGTTGTAGTGAAGAAACTCCAAAACCGCGCGAAATAATCGACCGATAGTCGTGCGCGCCGTCGCCACGTCCATCTCGAACTTGTGGTGTTCGATGTCGTTTCGCAGTTTCTTTAGCCACTCTAGATCTTTGCGGAAGTCGCCGGAAACCGTGTCTTTTTCTTCATTGTTGATGAAGTTGACCGCTTCCCACAGTCCGATTGTGCGCGCCTTCTCAGGCTTGAGGTTCGATTCGAACGGATTCATGTAGATCAACAGCGGGTGCTTTTCGGTGATGTAGTGCTTGAAAATCAGCTCAATGAAATGAGCCATGTGAAGCACACAAAACTTGTAAGCCTTCGGATTTCCGTTGTCGCCTTCCTCGAACTTGGTCAGCGCTTCGGCAAGGCTGTCCATCGCATTGTCGAGCAGGTCCAGTTTGTGATTTGACATTCAGTTCCCTACGAGGTCGGACGAATTGTACTGGAGCCGTGGTGAGGTGCGAGCGACGACGCTCACCGGACATTGGACACGGGCCGTGCCGCTGGCTCGTGGAGCTAGGCACCGGCCGAGAAATATTACTTTACGCTTTCAATCGCTATTCCGGTGGCTTGGTTGCGGAATCTCCGTGTTGCCCGAGGCTAGGTCTATGAGTCGCGGCAACCAACGAAATGTAAAATTCCCAAATTGGGAACTTTACAAGCCCAGATGAATCCGGTATATTGATCCCAAATTGGGAACAAACATGCGGCTACTCGGCAAAGACAAGCTCCAGATCCCTCTGGACAATGACGCGCGGCTTTGGCTGTGCAGCTGGATTTCAGAGTTGAGCGCTGCGCACTGGAAGGGCGCGGCGGATCTGCTCACGCAATTCCCGCGAGCTACTGTTGCGGGCCCAGATACTTTCATTTTTCGAGTAGGAGGGGCCGTGTGGGTCATTGAGCTCGTTGTGCACTTCCCTCAGGGGATTGCGTTGATTGTAGGCATAGAACGAGCGGCATCATGATCGACCTTAAGGTAATTAAATCGGACGAGCAGTATCGAGACTATCTGGAACAGGTGCACGCCCTGATCCAACTTCATCCTGCCCCCGGGAGTGAAGGCGGCGAGCGGCTGGAACTGCTGTCTGTCCTTATCGATGCGTACGAGTCGAACCGCTATCCTGTTGAGGCGCCTGATCCCGTTAATGCCATTTTGTTCCGCATGGAAGAGCGCGGCCTGAAGCAGTCCGATCTCATTCCGTATTTCGGCACGCGCAGTCGGGTCTCCGAAATTTTGGGAAGAAAGCGTCCGCTTACCGTACCGATGATTCGCGCAATCTCGGTGGGTCTTGGTATATCGGCGGAAACGTTGATCGGACTTAGCACGGTCGAAGAGGAGAAGCCGGCAGAATCGGTCGACTGGTCCAAATTCCCTGTGAAGGAAATGGTTGCGCGTGGATGGCTGACCAAGCTCTCGTCGAAAGCGGCTCGCGGCGCGGACCAGTTGGTCAAAGACTTCATCGCGGATGTTGGATTGCAGTTTGGGGCGACGGCTTTTCGCCGAACTATCGGCGGCCATGCTTACTCGCCGACGACAAAATATGCGCTGCATGCTTGGCTCGCGCGTGTCATCCAGAAGGCGCGTATTGCGAAGGATCCGGCGCGCGCGTTCACGCCTGAGGTGCTGTCGGCTGAGTTCCTTCGTGAGATCGCGCAGCTAAGCTGGTTTGAGCACGGCCCGCTGCTGGCGGTCGAGTTCCTTGAGAAGCACGGAATTGTCGTTGTATTTGAAACCCAACTCAAAGGTACATCTCTGGACGGTGCGGCGCTGAAAGACAATGATGGCACTCCTATCATCGCCTTAACGTTGCGGCAGGATCGTCTGGACAATTTCTGGTTCACGCTGCTTCACGAAGTCGCGCATCTATGGAAACACGTAGGTCAAGACGAAACGTTCCTCGATGATCTTGACGCTTCGAGCGAGGATCGTCGGGAAGTCGAAGCGAACAGGCTCGCTCGCGAAGCTTTCATTCCGCGCGTGAGTTGGAAAAGAAGTGATGCGTTCATAGCACCGAGCAAAGAAAATATCGAATCTCTTGCTCGTGAATTAAAGATCAGTCCGGCGGTAATCGCGGGCCGGCTGCGCCGAGAGCTGAACAACTTTCAGCTTTTCAATGACGTGGTTGGATACGACCAAGTTAAAAGGTTATTCGCGAATCGTTTGGGTCAGGGAGTATAAGAATGCTTACTTATGTACCTATTCTTCGAGCTAAGGACGGAGAGTTCGATGCTTTGCGTCATATGGACGCCCACGTCAGTCGCGCCGTAATGCCTTTGCTTGAGGTCCAGAAGCAGCCATCGGCCAAACCCGTGAAGCCGAAGCCCGGCGCCGCACCGAAGCCGCCGAAGCCTCCGAAGCTTTTGCAGGATTACCTCAGCGACGTGGCGACGAAACTGGCAGATGCACATGGGGATCGCCCGTTCTTCATCGACATGTTTGCCTTCGGCCCTGCGGACACGGTTGAGAATGGCGAACACACGTACACGTACTTCTGTGGTGAACTGCATTCTCATGCGATGGACTTCCATGCTGTCATCGGTGCAGACCGTTGGCCGAATGCCGCGTACCGGACTGCCATCGGCCACGTTCTGGCAATGAACGGAGGCAAGGCGCTTTTGCGGCTGGAGCCGGAAGATCTTGAAGATATGGCTGATCCTGAGATGTTCGACGATAATCTCGGCGACATCCTGGGCGAATGCGGCCTGATCGCAAAGAACTTGCCTGTGCTTATCGATCTCGGCGACATACGGACGCAACCGATCGCCGACCTTTTGCCAACCGTATCTGCTTCGCTCGAATTCCTCCGGACGCGCGGTTTCCGTCAAGTGGTGATTGCCGGATCTTCGATGCCGTCCACCATCAACGAGGCTGTGAAAAAACACAACTCGGCGGGTTTCCTGCAGCGCGGCGAAATGATTATGTGGAAGACGCTGCTTCCATCAACCCCGGGACTGAGAGTGGTATTTGGCGACTACGGGGTTCGCAGCCCGCGGTCGAGCGACGCGATGTCTCCTGATACAAATGGGAAGATCCGCTACACGGTCGCGAACGAATTCCTCATCGTTCGTGGCCAGTCGATGCGGCTGCCTCCGCAGGGAGCGCAGATGTGGAGTCTTGCGGACTACATCGTCAAGTCTCCGCACTATCTGAAAGAGGGTTTCAGCTGGGGTGATGCGATGATCAAACAATGCAGTGAGCAAAAAGTGCGTGGCAGTTCCACGAACTGGATTGCGTACGATACGAGCCATCACTTGGCAGCGATCGTCGCTGAGATCTACGAATACGCTCGTACCACGGCGGGCGTCAGTGCGTTGAGTCAAGCATAGCCGATGCGACTGCGGACGTCCGCTCGTAAGGATACGGGTCGTACGTTCGAATGGGCAGCGGTGTGCTTGGGACAAATTGCTCACTCTTTGCGCAGAGTAGATGTCGTGTGTCTGCTGCAGTAACCAGTCCGATTTCCTCGCGAGAGGAGCGGACTTTTTTCTTTTTGGGTGACGTCGATCGGTGGGTAGGAGGACAGTCATGCTCATGATGGAAGAAGCGCGCAAGGTGCGGCTAGGCGTGATGCTGAGCGGCGACCGCAACAAGTGCGGTAACTGCGGCGAACTGTTCAACAGCACGTAAGCGTACTCGCCCGACAGCGGCGAGATCCGACCTCGTCAGCACGGCGACACAAATGGCTGAAGATCGGTCTGAAGCAGTCGTACAAGCAGCAACGTCTGAATGTCCGCAAAGGCCGATTAGCGCGCGTCGCACATCTGGCGGTTTTTTGAGTGGACCAGCCGTTCGGGTGACCTCTGCACAGTTTCGACGAACGGCAGAAATTGGCCGATCTCCGACAGTCTGCCCCGCGTTCCCCGGAAAACCACGACGAACTTTTTTTGCGGTGCGGTGCGGATGCGCCGGTGTAGTGCGCTCCTGCCTCGGCCGATCGAACGGCCGGTTTGTCGTGGTTGACATATCATCGCGATTTGGCCGCGTCTGCGCTGTCCAGCCGACCGTCTCCACGACCGGGGACCGATATCGGGTCGCGTGGGCAAGTCGTTGCGCAAGCACGCACATGCGCAGGTAGCCGCTCGTTGAGCGGTTGCGTCACGCACCGCCGACCGCCGAGACCCCGATGACCGCCCCCTTGCCCGAATCCATCCCTCCATCCCCGTTACCCGCGAACCTGTTCCGCCACGCACCGTTCCAGCGCTTCTGGGGCACGCGCGTGATGTCGTCGCTGGCCTTCCAGATCCTGTCGGTCGCGATCGGCTGGTACGTCTACTCACTCACGCACAGCGCCTTCGCGCTCGGTCTCGTCGGTCTTGCACAGTTCGTGCCGATGTTCGCGTTGACGCTCGTCGTCGGGCAGGTGGCCGACCGCTATGACCGCCGGCGCATCGCGACGATCTGCCAGGGCGTCGAGGCGCTGGCCGCCGGCGTGTTCCTGCTCGGCGCCGCGCAAGGGTGGCTGACCGCGCCGGCCGTGTATGCGCTCGCGGCGATCGTCGGCACGGCCCGCGCGTTCGAATCGCCGTCGGTGTCGTCGCTGCTGCCGGCCGTCGTGCCGCGCACCGACCTGCCGCGAGCCACCGCGCTGTCGACGTCCGCGAACCAGGCCGCGCAGATCCTTGGGCCCGCGTTCGGCGGTCTGCTCTACGGTGTCGGTGCGCCCGTCGCGTTCGGCACGAGCGTCGTGGCATTCGCGATCGCGGCGGCGCTGAGCGGCACGATTCCGCTGCGCAGCGCGCCGCCTGCACGCGAGCCGGTCACGCTGCGCTCGGTGTTTTCGGGGATCGCATTCATCCGGCGCGAACCGGCCATCCTCGGCGCGCTGTCGCTCGACCTGTTCGCGGTGCTGTTCGGCGGCGCGACCGCGCTGCTGCCGATCTATGCGCGCGATATCCTGCAGGTCGGGCCGTGGGGGCTCGGAGCATCGCGCGCGGCGCCTGCGGTCGGCGCACTCGCGGGCACGCTGTGGCTCACGCGTTTCCCGTTGAAAGGCCGGCCGGGTCGCGCGATGTTCGGCGGCGTGATCGCGTTCGGCATCGCGACGATCGTGTTCGGGTTGTCGCGGCACTTCACGCTGTCCCTCGTTGCGCTGGCGGCGCTCGGCGCGTCGGACGTGGTCAGCGTCGTCGTGCGTCTGTCGCTCGTGCAGCTTCGCACGCCCGACGACATGCTCGGGCGGGTGAGCGCGGTCAATTCGCTGTTCATCGGCACGTCGAACCAGCTCGGCGAATTTGAATCAGGCGTGACGGCTGCGTGGTGGGGTGCGCCGACGGCGATCGTCGTCGGCGGCGCTGCAACGATCGCGGTCGCGCTCACATGGATGCGGCTGTTTCCGCAGCTCACGAACATGAAATCGCTCGAGCGCGACCATTGACGCAGGTTGCCCGCCGGCGGAAGTGCGCGATGGCGCGTCGGCGCGGTCAGGCGTCCTGCGTCACCTTCACGGCCGTGCCGTAACAGATCACTTCGGTCACGCCCGAGCCGATCTCGGTCGAGTCGTAGCGCATCGCGACGATCGCGTTCGCGCCGAGCTTGCGCGCATCGGCGAGCATCTTGTCGAAGGCGTGCTGGCGCGCCTTCTCGCACAGCGACGTATAGAGCGTGATGTTGCCGCCGAAGATCGTCTGCAGCGACGCACCGAACGAGCCGACGATCGAGCGCGAACGCACGACGATGCCCTGTGCGACGCCGAGCGAGCGGACGGTGGTGTGGCCGGGCAGGTCGAAGGTGGTCGTGACGCGAGCGGGCGACAGATCGTCGAGGGAGCGGGTGGTGTCGATCATGGCGGGAAGCGTGTAGCGGAGTGGTCGAATGACGATTCTATCCGGATGAGCCCACGCTTCCGTCATTTCCGGTCGGATCGACGAACGACCCGACCGCGCACCATCAGGGTTTCACAGCCGCACCGCCATCGCCGCCCAGATCGACCGCATAGGCCAGCGCCAGCTTCCCGAACTTCAGCGCATGATTCGCCTGGCGATCGGAGTTCTCCAGCGTGTCGTTCACGGTATGGATATATGGACTATCGTTCTGGTCGGCCTCGAACGGGAACGACGCCGGATAGCCTTGCGCATTCCACGACGCGTGATCCGAGCACGCATATCCGCACTGCGACGTGCCGATCGCGAGTTCCGGCAGGTAGGTCTTCGCCAGATTCGTCAGATAGGTGTTCTGCGCGGCGTTCGTGTAGTCGGTGATCAGGTAGATATCCTTCGGATCGCCCTTGTAGTTCGTCATGTCGAGCTGCAGCACGCCGACCACGTTCGCGTTCTGCGTGCGGAACTGCTTCGCGATCGCCTTCGAGCCGAGCAGGCCGGCTTCCTCGGCCGCATATCCGACAAACTTGATCGTCCGCTTCGGCCGGTAGTTGTTCGCCAGCAGCACGCGCAGCGCTTCGGTGAGGCTCGCGATGCCCGACGCATCGTCGTCCGCGCCGGGCGAGCGCGTGTTCTCCGTCGTGCGGCCGACGGTCGAATCGAGGTGACCGCCCAGCACGAGGGTGCCCGCGGCCGGATCGCTGCCGCGGATCGTCAGGATCACGGATTTCTGCGGAAAACCCGTGTGCGCGAACTGCTCGACGGCGATGTCGGCGCGCGAGCCCGCCAGTTGCTTCCACTGCAGCGCGAGCCAGTCCGACGCGGCCACGCCGTGCGTCGTCGCGTAGTAGCGGTTCGTGAAGCCGGACAGCGACGTGATCGTACTGACGATGTTGCTGGCCTGGAGTTGCTGGATCCAGGTGTTGATCTGCGGCGCGTTCGACACCTTGTACGCGGGTGCTGCCGCCTGCTTCGCGAGTGACGGCGACAAGGGCTGCAGCGCCTGGCGCGCTTCGTCGAACGAGTCGTGCACGACGTAGCCGGGCCCGTGGCCGCGCGCATGGTGGACGGCATGCGCAAGATCGCCGAGCCGTGAATCGTCGATCTCGACGACGTGAACGGTTTCGCGGCGCGCGGCGCCGTCGGCCGTCTTGCCGGCGTCGACGGTCGTGCTGTATTGCGCGGTCGCGCTGGCATCGATGCGCTGGAGCTGGCGGAACGCCGGGTCGCCGAGCGTGATCCACACGGGCGTCGCGTGCGCGGCGGCGGTCAGCAGCATGCCGCCCAAAGCGGCGCTCAGGCGGGTCAATTTCAGAGTAGGCATGTTCGATCTCGTGAGGGTAGCGATGTCGAGGAAGAGGGCGCGCCGCAGGTCGTGTGACGCGCCCCCGCCTGCTGCGGAATTACGACTTCTGCGGCACGGTCACGCCGTACGTGCAACTCTGGTTGTACGCGTTGCCGATCGCGGTGAGCTGCGCGTTGCTGTAGCCGAGCGCGGAGGCAGCGGTCAGCACGGCCTGCGCGGCGGCCTTCTGGTTGGTCGAGCTGTTCGTCATCGACAGCCCCTTCAGAAACGCCTTGTCCATCGCCTGTGCGCCGATCGCGTCGCGCGCGACGAGGTTGCACGAGGCCCAGTACTGGCCGGCCGTGTGGATCTCCGCGCCGCGTGCCTGCGCATAGGTGCGCCCGACGTTCCAGTTGGTCACGCGGCCGTCCCAGTACTCGTTGTGGCCGTCCCAGTTGTAGACCCAGTGGTACTGCGCGTCCGACGGGCTCCACTGGTTGAAGTCGCGGCTGTACGCGGCGGCGAGATAGTCGCCGGTGCCTTCCGACAAACCCTCTTGCTGCGACAGGCCGCCGTTGGTCACCCAGTCGTGGATGCCGTGGCCGAGCTCGTGGATCACGACGTCCGCATCTTCCGCGTCGTCGACGCCACCTTGCCCGAAGGTCAGCCGGCCGCTGCTCGACGAGTACGACGAGTTGTCGTCGCCCGATTCGCCGTGCGGGTCGTACTGCACGCCGCCCGTGTACTGGTACGGCAGAGCCTTGATGCCGAGCGTCTGGTTCACGTAGCGCAGGAACGTGTCGATGTGGAAGTACGCGTTCACGGCCTCGAAATACAGGTTGCCGCGCGTGAACTCGAACGCGGGCGTCGACTGCACGGGGCACGCGTTGTCGCGCGGCGCATCGAAATCGACGCACGCGGCGTACGGGCCCGACAGCGCGTAGCGCGAGCCCGACTGCGCGAGATCCTTCAACGTCACGCGCACGCGCGCGGCGGTAAGCTGCGCCGAATCGGCGTCGTTGTTGTCCTTGTAGCCCGCGCTGCCGTAGCTGCTCTTCGTCGGCGACAGCGGGTCGGGCCGGAACACGAAGCCCGTGCCGTCGGTCGCGTAGAACGCCTTGTCCTCGGCGCGCAGCACTTCGCCGCTGCCCGAGTCGATCAGCAGTTCCCAGTCGCCTTTCGGGCCGTCCTGCGGGCGGCCGCGCACCTTCCACGCGGTGTGCGTGCCGACCTTGTCGACGAAGGCGACGAGCTGAGCATCCGGATTCGTGAAGCCGCTCACGCCGAGATACGCGCGCGCACGGTCGAGCGCCTGCTGCTGGTCGACGGCCTGCGACTTGCGCGACGTCGCGATCACGCCGTTGATCGTATTGCTCGCGACGTACAGGATGCGGCCGTCCTTCGCGACCGTGACCGCGATGTCGCTGCCGTACACGGGCAGCCCGGCCGCCTGCTGCTGCAGGCGCACGACGGTGAAGTCGGCGTCGTTGCGTTCCGACGTGACGGAAAGGCTCGCGAGCGCGGCCGGGTCGAGCCCGAGCTGCGTCGCTTGCGACGCGACGAAGTCGCGCGCGGTGGCGGCGGGCGTCGCGGCGGCCTTCTTCGTGTGATACGTGGGGTTGTACAGCGTGACGGCGACGCCGTTGGCACGGAACTGCCCGGCGGCCGTATCCGATTTCGCGGCCGGCGGCGCGACGCCGCGCGTCAGGCTTTCGCGCAGGCTCGTCGCCTGCGGATTCGAAACCTTGGTATCGGCCGCGGCGCCGCCGACGATGCCGAAACCGAGCGCAAGACCCAGGGCGAGCGGCAATGCTTTGCGTGATGTCTGCATACGTGATCCTCATCTCAACGGTGGGACACGCCCGCGCGCTTGTGGCACGCAGGCACGACACGGCCCGCGCGCCGGCTTGATGGAACCGGTGCGGCGAAGCGGTGTTGGGAATATCGACTGACTAAGGAAACCTAAATGTCAGATCGAAAAGAAACAGGCGGACGAAGAGGGGGAGAAGCAGGCAGAGAAGCGAACGGCAGGCAGGTGCGGCGACGGCGAATCGAGCATCGTCATGTCATACCCCTCGGATCGGCATTGATATCGGTTGGCAGCCTGCGTGGTTCGACGTGCGTCGAACCCACGCGATCGTCTCGTTAGGCTGCCTATCTAATTTCGGGGTATGTTACAGAACATTTTCAGCGGCATTGCAATTTATTTTAGATGGCCGCTTCGGTCCGTCTATCAATCGCCGGCATTGTTCAGCGAGCGGCAGGAAACGCTGCCGGAGCGCGCAATACCGCGCCGGATTGTGGATAAAACCCGCGACGATCAGCGCGTGGCGCGCCGGTCGCTGCGCGGGCTCATGCCGAACCGCGCGCGATACGTGCGCGAGAAATGCGACGGCGATTCGAATCCGCATGCGACACACACCGACGTGATGCTCATGTCGGTTTGCTGCAGCAGTTCGCGCGCGCGATCGAGGCGCAGGTTCAGGTAGAAATGCGTCGGCGTGTCGTTCAGCGTCGCGCTGAACAGCCGTTCGAGCTGGCGCCGCGTGATCGACACATCCTGCGCGAGCGCATCGGAGCCAAGCGGATTTTCCATGTGCCGCTGCATCGTGCCGATCACCTGGATCAGCTTGCGGTTGTGCACGCCATAGCGCGCGGCGATCTCGAGCCGCTGGCTGTCCGAGCGCTGCCGGATGCGACTGACGACGAACTGCTCGGAGATCGCCGCCGCGAGATCGGCGCCGTGCCGGCGCCCGATCAGGTCGAGCATCATGTCGATCGACGCGGTGCCGCCCGCGCACGTGATGCGCCGGTCGTCGATCTCGAACAGCTCCTGCGTCGCGTTCAGGCCGGGATAGCGTTCGCGGAACGCGGCAAGCGCTTCCCAATGCAGCGTGAGCGGCTGCGACGCGTCGAACAGCCCGGCTTCCGCGAGCACGAAGCTGCCCGTATCGATGCCGCCGAGCGTCGCGCCGTGCCGGTGCTGGCGGCGCAGCCAGTCGCCGAGCGCACGCGTGTAGCACACGAGCGGATCGAAGCCCGCGACGACGAACACCGTATCGACCTGCGCGACGTCCGCACACGCGGCTTCGGCGGCGACCGGAATGCCGTTGCTCGCGGCAACCGGCGCGCCGTCGGCGCTGATCACGTGCCAGCGGTAGAGCTCGGTGCGGAAGCGGTTCGCGACGCGCAGCGGTTCGACCGCGGACATGAAGCCGAGCGCGGAGAAGCCGGGCAGCAACAGGAAGTGGAAATCCTCGGGCATCGGGGCAGGGGATGGAATCCGGTGGTCGTCGCGTATCGCACGGGGCTGCGATCGGACGGGCACCCGCCGCGGCCGGCTCGCAGGCGCCGAACGTCAGCGGGAGATTATCGCGGGTTTTACGGGCTTCAGCGCGTTTTTGCGCCGCGCACGGATCGGCGCGCGGTGGTCGACGGCAGTTCGCCGAACTGGGCCTTGTACGCGTTCGCGAAATGCCCGAGATGGATGAAGCCCCAGCGTGCGGCCGCATCGCTGATCGGCAGGTCGGCCTGTCGCGTGTCGAGCAGCATCCGCCGCACCTGCGACAGGCGCAGCGAGCGCACGTAGTTCAGCGGGCTGGTCTGCACGACCGACTGGAAGCTGTTCTGCATCGTGCGCCGGCTCACGCGCAACTGTGCGCACAGGCTCAGCACGTCGACGGGCGCTTCGGGATGGTCGATCACGTAATCGTGCACGCGGCGCACGATGTCGGCACGGCACGCGTGCGTGAGCCGGTTCGGCGGCTCGGGCATCCGGTACGTGAGGAGATCGACGAGCACGTTGCCGATATCGCCGCGCAGTTCGCGTTGCGCGCGTGCGTCGCCGTACGTGTCGGGCGCGGACAGCACGCGTTCGAGCTGCGTCGCGACCTGCAGGCTCGCGCGCATCAGCACGGCGCTCGGCATGTCGACGACGCCGCGCCGCAGCGCGGCTTCGTCGAGCCGCACATCGGCCGCATCCTCGACCTGCTGCATCAGTTCGGCATCGACGACGACGCCGATCAGCGACATGTCGTCGGGCGAATGCAGTTCGAACGGCGCACCGCCGCGCGCCATCACCATCGTGCCGCGTTCGATGCGTGCGCCCCCGAATGCGAACGCGCCCGAGCCGGTGAGCGGCATGCCGAATACCGTATGGCCGGGCGGCAGCCTGCCGCGCTGGATGATGCGAACGTTCGCGGCTTCCTGAAACAGTTGCATGCCGTCGAGCACGGCGTGCTTTACCGCACTGCGATACGAGCCCGGACCGATCTGGTCGTAGCGCTGGTTCCAGCCGCGCAGCGCCTCGGCATGCCGGTCCGTGTCGTCGAACTTCTCGTGAATCACGAACACAGCGTCTCCAAGGGGGCGAGCAGGACCGCGCAAGATTAAACCGACCGGGCGGTCGGCGCAATAAGGGGGAGCGCTATTCCGCGCGCATTCTTCAGAGGGTCGGAAGCCGCCTGCCCATCCGCCTTTCAGGCGGATTTCCAATATCCCGAATCGGCACGCACGCGGTGCCGGTCCTGGTGCTGACTGGATTTATTGTCGAACTACAGTCGCCCCACATTACGTGATTCCCCAACTGGAGGCGACATGAGGACAAGGCGACGAACCGCGGCGCTCGCGGCGACGCTGGCGTTCGCGGTGACATGGATCGGCAGCGCGTACGCGACGGAAAAGCCCGAGGAGCTGGTCGTGCAGAAGATGCCGCCGTGGCATCCGCACGAGGTTTATATCGTCGACATCTCGATGCCGGCGATGACCGACGGGCGCATCTATGTGTACGACGCCGACGCGAAGAAGCTGCTCGGCCAGATCGACGGCGGTTTCGCCCCCGGCTTCGCGATTTCGCCCGACCACAAGACGAGCTTCGTCGCGACGACCTACTTCTCGCGCGGCTCGCACGGCACACGCACCGATGTCGTCGAGATGACGGACAACACCACGCTCGATCACGCAGGCGAAATCGTGATTCCGCCAAAGCATGGGCAGCATGTGCCGTCGCCGTACAACACCGCGTTCAGCAGCGACGGCAAGCGGCTGTACGTGGCGAACATCACGCCGGCCGCATCGGTGACGGTGATCGACGCCGTATCGAAGAAGGTGCTGTCGGAGATCGACACGGCCGCGTGCGTGCTCGCGTATCCGTCGGGGCATGACCGCTTCACCGCGCTGTGCGAAAGCGGCAAGGCGCTGACCGTCACGCTCGACGCGAACGGCAAGGAAACGAAGCGCACGATGTCGGATGCGTTCATCGACGTCGACAAGGATCCGGCGTTCGTGAACGCGTCGCCGTACAAGGGAAGCTATCTGTTCACGACATACGGCGGCAACGTGCGCAGCGCGGATTTCAGCGGCGACAAGCCGGCGTTCGGCAAGCCGTGGTCGCTGCTGACCGACGCCGAGCGCGCCGAAGGCTGGCGCCCGGGCGGCATGCAGCAGACGGCCGTGCAGGCGAAGCAGAACCGCTACTACGTGCTGATGCACAAGGGCGGCGACGGCTCGCACAAGGACCCTGGCACGCAGGTGTGGGTAGTCGACCTGAAGTCGAAGCAGCGCGTCGCGCGCTGGGATCTCGCGCAGCAGAAGGTCGATCCGCTCGTGTCGATCCAGGTCGGCGAGGACGACAAGCCGCTGTTCTACGGGCTGACGGCGACGTCCGACCTGGTCGTGATGGACGCGCGCACCGGCAAGCTGCAGCACGTCGAGAAGCAGATCGGCAATACGTCGTCGCTGCTCGTCAACCCGTGAGGCCGCGATGACCCTCGATCCCGTACTCGCCACCGGCGCGCAGGCCGGCGCGGCCGTCGTCGTGCTGCTCGGCGCTTTCGCGAAGATGCGCCGGCCCGCCGCGTTTCGCCAGGCGCTCGCCGGCTACCGGCTGTTGCCCGACGCATTGACCGCGCCCGCCGCATTCGCAATTCCGCTCGCGGAAGTCGTCGGCGCCGCGGCGCTGCTGTTTCCCGATACGCGCACGGCCGGCGCGATCGGCCTGATCGCGTTGCTGCTGGCCTTTGCCGCCGGGATGGCGATCAACCTCCTGCGCGGCCACACCGACATCGACTGCGGTTGTGCCGGCTTTGCGGCGTCGCGCGCGGACGCCCCGCGCGGCATCGGCTGGCTGCACGTCGGACGCGTGCTGCTGCTCGTCGCGCTGGCCGCGACCGCGCTCGTCGAGCCGGGCGCGCGCGCGGTCGTGTGGTTCGACTACCTGACGCTGTTCTTCTCCGTGCTGCTGATCGTCTGCGCGCTGCTCACCGTCGACGTGCTGCTCGCCAACGTACCGCGCCTTTCCCACCTGAGGAATTCATGATGCAAACCGCTCTCACCGTTTCCACCGCCCTGCTGTGGGTGGCCGTCCTCGCGCTCGGCGCGATCTGTCTCGCGCTGGTGCGCCAGATCGGCATCCTGTACGAACGCATCATGCCGGCCGGCGCGCTGATGATCGACAAGGGGCCGGCGGTCGGTGCGATCGCGCCGACGTTCGAACTGACCGACATTCGCGGCTCGCAGGTGAAGGTCGGCGGCATCGACGCGGCGGGCAAGGCGACGCTGCTGTTCTTCCTGTCGCCGACGTGCCCCGTGTGCAAGAAGCTGTTGCCGCTGCTGCCGTCGCTGCAGGCGAGCGAATCGACGCCGGTGAACATCGTGCTCGCGAGCGACGGCGATCTCGACGAACACGCGCGCTTCGCGCGGAAGCACGACCTCGGGCGCTTCCCGTACGTGCTGTCGCAGGAACTGGGCCTGGCGTACCAGATCGGCAAGCTGCCGTACGCGGTGCTGCTCGACGAAACCGGCACCGTGCGCGCGAAGGGGCTCGTCAACACGCGCGAGCATCTCGAGAGCCTGTTCGAGGCGAAGGAGCGCGGCGTCGCATCGCTGCAGCAGTTCGTGCACGGCGATCACAGCCACGACGCCCACGCGCAGCACGCATGATCGGCCGAACCTCTTTCAACGTCATTGGAGAACAACGACATGGGGCTGTTTGATTCATGGTTCGAGCGGTCGGCGCGCGGCGTCGCGCAGCACAGTTCGCGGCGCAGCGCGATGGCGAAGCTCGGCAAGGTGCTGGTGGGATCGGCGATGCTGCCGCTGCTGCCCGTCGATCGCACCGCGTATGCGGCCGATGCGGCGTCGGGCGCATCGGCGGCTTCCGGCGGCGCCGCCGCATCGGGGGCGAGCGACGACCCGATGAGCTGCGACTACTGGAAATACTGCGCGATCGACGGCTGGCTTTGCAGCTGCTGCGGCGGCACGTCGAGCAGTTGCCCGCCGGGCACGACGCCTTCGCCGATCACGTGGATCGGCACCTGCCGTAATCCGCACGACGGTTCGGACTACATCGTGTCGTACAACGATTGCTGCGGCAAGACGTCGTGCGGCAAGTGCTTCTGCAACCGCAACGAGCGCGAGAAACCGCTGTACAAGCTGTCATTGAACAACGACATCAACTGGTGCATGGCGAACGGTAATTCGAATTACCACTGTTCGGTTTCGGTTCTGCTGGGAGCGGCGAAGCAATGAAAGGGAAGCAAGCTGGAAAGATCGCCGTCGCATGCATGACGGCCGTCGCGGCCTTCGCGTTGCCGGGCGCTGCCGGCGCGCAGGAAACCGCGCATTACCCGGCCGGCAAGAGCCTGTTCGACGCGCAGTGCGCGGTGTGTCACCAGGCGGGCGGCAAGGGGCAGGACGGCCTCGCGCCGCCGCTGACCGAGTATCCGGGCAAGTACGCGACGGCCGAGCCGGGGCGTGCGCAACTGGTCGCGACGCTGCTGCACGGGATGTTCGGCGAGATCAAGGTGCACGACAAGTCCTACAACTTCAAGATGCCGTCGTTTGCGAGCGCGAGCGATGACGATATCGCGCACGTGCTCAACTACGTCGTGTTCGATCTCAACGCGCAGCATGGCGACGCGAAGCCGTTCACGGCGGCCGATATCCGCGCGGCGCGGGCGAAGCAGATGGACGGCACGGCCGTTCATGCGCAACGCGACGGGGTGATCAAGGGGCTTGGCCTGTGAACGCCGCCCGCGCGTCCCGCATGTGCGAGTCCGCGCAAGGTGCCCGGTGCGCGGTGACGTCGTGGATCGGCGGTTTGTCGTGTCGCGCGTCGTCGCTGCTGCTTGCCGGGGCGGTCGCATCGCTGGCCGCTGCGCCCGCGCATGCGGACGGTGCGGCCGACGCGGCGCTCTCGCGGCAGCACTGGGTGCTCAACTGCATGGGCTGCCATACGGCGACGGGCGGCGGCATTCCCGGCAAGGTGCCGCCGCTGGCGAATTCGCTCGGCTATTTCACGCATCTGCCGGCCGGGCGCGAGTACGTGATGCGCGTGCCCGGCGCGTCGAACTCGGCGCTGTCCGATCAGGATCTGGCCGACGTACTCAACTGGGTGCTCACGACGATGAACCGCGATGCGCTGCCGCGCGATTTCAAACCCTATACGGCCGCCGAAGTCGCCGCGCACCGCCGTCCTGCCTTTTCCGATGTCGCGACCGTGCGCGCCGGCCTCGTCCGCGCGTTGCAAGCGCGCGGGATCGACGGCGTCACGGATCGCTACTGACCGACTCATTCAAGCAATCAAGGAAGAACGAAGATGGAGACGAACGACACATTCCCGTTGCTCGACGCAGCGCGCGCGTTTCTCGCGAAGCCGAAGAAGATGCTGATCGGCGCCGAGTGGAGCGACGCCGCGTCGGGGCGCCAGATCGATGTCGTGAACCCGGCCGACGGCACCGTGATCGCGCGCGTGCCCGAAGCGGACGAACGCGACGTGCAGCAGGCCGTCGCCGCCGCGCGACACGCATTCGACGCCGGGTCGTGGCGCACCGCGAAGACCACCGACCGCGAGCGCCTGCTGCTCGTGCTGGCCGACCTGATCGAAGCCAATGCACGCGAGCTGGCTGAAATCGAGTCGATCGACAACGGCAAGCCGGTGATGGTTGCGCAGGGGCTCGATGTCGCGATGGCCGCGCAGTGCTTCCGCTACATGGCCGGCTGGGCGACCAAGATCGAAGGCAGCGTGATCGATGCCGGCATGCCGTACCTGCCGGACAGCGAGATCTTTACCTATACGCGCAAGGAACCCGTTGGCGTGGTCGGCGCGATCATTCCGTGGAATTTCCCGCTGCTGATGGCGGCATGGAAGATTGCCCCGGCGCTCGCGACCGGTTGCACGGTCGTGCTGAAGCCCGCGGAAGATACACCGCTGAGCGCATTGCGACTTGGCGAGCTGATTCAGGCCGCCGGCTTCCCTGACGGCGTCGTCAATATCGTCACCGGCTATGGCCACACGGCCGGCGCCGCGCTGTCGCGCGATCCGCGCATCGACAAGATCGCGTTTACGGGTTCGACGCAGACGGGCAAGACGATCGGCCAGGCGGCGCTCGACAACATGACGCGGATGTCGCTGGAGCTCGGCGGCAAGTCGCCGGTGATCGTGTTGCCCGATGTCGATCTCGACAAGGCCGCCCTGGGTGTCGCGAATGCGATCTTCTTCAACCAGGGGCAGGTGTGCACGGCCGGTTCGCGCGCGTACATCCATGCGAAGGTATTCGACGGCGTGATCGAGCGCGTCGCGAAGATCGCCGCGAGCCTGAAGATCGGGCCGGGGATGGACCCGTCGACGCAGATCGGCCCGCTCGTCTCGGCGAAGCAGCGCGAGCGCGTGTGCGGCTATATCGGCTCGGGGCTCGAAGAGGGCGCGCGCGCTGCCGCAGGCGGCCGCGCGATCGACGGCCCCGGCTTCTTCGTCGAACCGACCGTGCTGGTCGATACGACGCAGGCGATGCGCGTCGTACGCGAGGAGATCTTCGGGCCGGTGCTCGTCGCGATGCCGTTCGACGATATCGATACGGCCGTGCAACTCGCGAACGATACGCCTTATGGTCTCGGCGCGAGCATCTGGTCGAACGACCTTTCGGCGATTCACAAGCTGATTCCGCGTATTGCAGCCGGCACCGTGTGGGTCAATTGCCATTCGCTGCTCGACAATGCGATGCCGTTCGGCGGGATGAAGCAATCGGGCTTCGGCAGGGAACTGGGCCGCGCGGTGATCGACCAGTACACGGAAAGCAAGTCGGTGATGATGAACTACGCATAGGCGTAGCGGAGCGGGTGTGCGTCGCCGGCGCGGATGGCCAGTCTCGGGATCGACGGTGCCGGCGGACGCGTTCGTGCGGGTGGTGAAGGGGGGCCGGGGAGGAATGTCTGCCGGGAAAAAGATCTTCGTAGACTTCCGGGGATATCTGCCGGCTAGCGACCCTGAGCGGACCCTCGACCCAAGGACGCACGAACGGTAGCGTTCAAGGTGCGATGGCCGCTCGCTGAGCCGACTCGTCGGGCACGCGCGGTCTGGCCGACCACGCTCGGATCTACCGAACAGTCGCTTGAAAAAACGTAAGCGCCATTTCGTTAAACTGCTTGTGAAAGACTGTCCGATCGAAGCCGTTCGCATCGACGCAGAGCCCGGGTTCACTGTTCTTCATTGCCGCAGGACATGGCGCAAGAAAGGCAAAATGCGCCGCGTTGGAAACAATGTGATATTCAGGCCTGTGAGGAAGCGTCCTGGCGAGTGCGTCAGCGTTGTGCGGCAGCACCCCGTCGCCACCGAACTGGGAAGCCCAAAGCTGAACAGGCGCTTGCACGTTCTTCAGGCTCTCCGCCGTTGGGAATGCATTGAACGGATCCGCCAGCACAAAGGTTTTGATCCGCGCGTCATGAGTCAGGTGATCGGTGGATACCTCTCCACTTCGGACCTGTTTGCAAATCGGGGCTCTCGGGTCCGGGCACGTAATATCGGCGTGCGGGAAATCCGGATTACCGCCGGCCAATACCAGGCCCGTGTAGCCGCCCCGCGAAAAGCCAAAAAAGCCTATCCGTTGCGGGTCGATTTTGGCTGTGTCGGGGGCGGTGCTCAACATGTAATCGATAAGACGCTTGATGTCGGTCGGTCGCTCGACGAACACCGACATATCGTCGGCGCGAGTCATGTCAAAGAATGTATCGCCTGGATGATTGATTGCCGCCACGACAAAGCCCGCATCGGCAAGCGTCTCCGCAAGGTCTCGGTGGGCAAGGTACGATCCGCCGTAGCCGTGTGAAATGACAACGAGGGGAAGCTTTTCGCCAGCGGTCGGACAGTCGCGCCGCCCCTTCAGGACAAATGGCCCGATCGGCACCTCTTGGGCAGGCTCTGCACACGGTGTCCAGACTATCGCTTTTAACGCCGGACCGCCGGCATCAGCCGGAATCTGCGCAAACTTTATTCCCGCGGCGTGTGCAAGTGCCGCAGAGAGGCACAACAGAACGGCCGATATGAACGTTTTCATTTAGTTTTGAGAGGCAAGTTGTTTGCTTTCAATACCCCGATTGGCGGTATCGCTGCGAAACTGCTCAAAGGCTCAATTCGACCGGTTCCTGAATTTATCCTCTTGCGCAAAGGGCGGGATTTCGGATGATGCGGTCGCTCAGATGTCCGACTTCCCGCGCAGGCGCATGGCGTCTGATGGCCGCGCCCTGACGCCGGGGCATGTAACGGTCGCGAGCTCCCGTTGTCCATATGCGCAGCCTCCCGATCATGAAGCGTAGCCACACCGGGGAGCCTCTTTCCGTTTGGCCCGGCGGATTCGGAAACTCAACGGATAAGCTATCCGAAAACCCGAGCCCATACTGCCCGAAGGCGTCGCGCGCGATCTTCGAAGAGATATGAGGCCGCCGGCGTCAAGAGACCTGAAATTGCACCCGTCACGATGTGCTCGACATAGGGGATACGGTAGTGACTCGTGTGCGAGTAGGCGTCGCCCAGCGTTGTCAGGACGCCAACGACCAGCGCATTGCCGTATCGATGCGCGTAGAGTTTCGCCGCAGGTGTGAAAGTCAAAAGTACAGCCAGGAGTCCGGTAAGCAGACCTGTATGAAATGCAATACTCCAATGGGCAAGGCTCAGGATATTGCCCCAGCTCCCCGGCATGCAGGTCATGCAAGCGCTGGTCGGCTGCCAGAAGCGCTGGATAAACAGTCTGACGCGGTGCTTCCACTCGGTTGACATGATGCATTTCCATCCATGCCGTCGTCACGGCCGACGCCACCACACGTATCGTTGAAGCAGCTTCCAAACCCTTTAACGAGCTTGCCGCCCTCGTCATGAACGGGTTGGCAGTGCGCCATAGAGGCCGAGCAATAACCTGGACATGGGGGAATACTACTCCACGATTAGACGGCCGCTGTTTCGACCGAGACCGGAATTCTACTCTTGCGTCTATCGGTGCGGTCCCGTCCATGACGGGCGTCGAACGATGCGCTTCCGCGCGAAGTCGACGGGTTGAATCCGCAACCCGCATCAGCCACTCGCGCTGGTGCGATATCAACGGCCGCTTTCGAAGTGCCACAGACTTATATGCTTAGAGGAGAGCGCAGCACGCAGACCGTCAGTTGCACTGCTCAGGCGATCTCAACGACGACACATACTCGTCGTCTCAGTCGTTTGGCACGCTGCTTGAGTCGCAAACGGACGCCTTGAGGTAGTTATAGAGGGCGTCCGCTGCGGCAGGGAACTCGGTACGACCCTTCAGAAGGACGAGGTCCGTCTTGGGCAAGCGTGGAAATCCCTCTTCCTCCTTGAGAATTCTCCAACCAGGAGGAACCATATTCTCGGCTACGACCGTGACCGCGAGACCGGACGATACTGCGATTTCTCCACCCGCATAGCTGGGTCCGCAATAGGCCACGCGCCACTGTTTGCCGATGCCCGAGAGTGCGCGGAGCGCGAGTTCGCGAAAGACGCAACCAACCGGGAAGAGCGCAAGCGGTAACGGGTCCTGCAGGTAGGCAAATCGGTCCCTCACACAGACCCAGACCAATGGAATCGAAGCCACCACGTCTCCGGAATCTTGATGAGGTTGCCTTGTCATCAACGCAAGGTCGAGCTCACCGCGCTCCGTCATCTCCAGCAGCGCGCCGCTCAATTCGCCCACAATCTCGAGCGTGATGCCCGGGTACAAGGATGCAAACTGGCTCAGCACGCCCGGCAAGTAAGCTTGCGCATAGTCGTCGGGCATTCCGACACGAACGGTACCTTCGATAGGGAGTGCTGCAAGCGAAGCGAGAGCCGCTCGATTCAGTCTCAGCATTTCTCGCGCGAAGGAAAGTAAGACCTCACCTTCTTCCGTCAGTCGGATGTCGCGCCCGGTTCGGTCGAGCAGGCGCTTCCCGACAAGCGCCTCCAGGCGCTTGATCTGCATACTGACAGCTGATTGGGTGCGGAAAAGAAAATGTCCGGCACTCGTAAAACTGCGATTATCCGCGACCGTCACGAACGCGTGAAGCAATGCGATTTCCAAGTGCTCAGACATTTTTGACCGCTCCCGCTGGATCTGGACGACAACCTCTTTAACAGCTTATCGCCAAAAATGTCGCAAGCTTTCGGAAAGGGCCTTTGCTATTGAGCTTGCAGGGGTTGAGCCTGCGCGTCTTTAACCCAATCACCGATCTCGGCAGAATGACTCGCGACGTAGTCCGCGACAGCACCATCATAATCCTTCGACGCTTCGGCCTTCGCCATCGCCTTCTCGAGGTCCTCGCTGGAAATTTTATAATGTCGGAAGAAAGCGGCTGCACGGGGAAACTCCTGGCTGAAGCCTTTTCTGGTGAGCACATGGACGCCTTCGGAACCGCCCATCACTCCTTTGGGGTCCTCCAGATATCGTAGTTTCCATTTAGCAAACATGGTGTGCGGGCTCCAGCCCGTCACGACGATCCAGCTCTTCTGGTTTTCGGCCCGAGACAAGGCAGCAACCATTGCGACAGCACTGGCTGGGCGAAGGTTGTATCCATTCAATGAGTAATCCTGGATCGCTTTGGTCGATGCGCGCATGAGCCCTGCACCTGGATCGATCCCTTGTATGGTCCCATTGAACTTGTCCTTGACGCTAGGCTTGTTGAGGTCACTGATGCTCCGAACCTCGCTCGCCGGGACGTAATCGGGGACGACCCACCCGATCTTGCCGCTATAGATAGTGCCTAGATCGTCCAGTTTGGTGCTGTATTTTTGCCAGTAAGCCGCCTGAGTGCCAGGCAACCAGGCCATCATCATCGCGTCGTTCTTGCTTTCTGCAAGAGCTTCATACTGAAGGCCCAGCGACGCGGAGACCAGATTGACCTTGTAGCCGAGCCGCTGTTCAAGAACGGCGCGTGCAATTTTGATTACGACCTCCGAATCGGGCTCTGCGAAATACGTAAGTTGTATGGGCCGCTCAGGAGCGGCTGCGTGTGCGAACGTGCCAGTTGCAGCCATCGTCCAGGCGACGAGCCATCGAGACATGATTTTTGACATTTGGAGCCCCCTCAATCAAGGTTGACCGGCGCGAAAATGGACTGTTGCGCTCGTTGATCGCGCATCAGCGAGCGCTTATTACGTTGCCGCGGAGACGCTTTTTTACGGCAGACGCACGCGTTTCAACATCTGGCGCACTATGCGTCTTCGGTGTGCTTGACTTCCCAAGGAGGTGTCCAGTCTCCCTTCACGCGCAGTTCGACACCTGCATCATCTTCGATAACGCGACAGACAGTCATTTCGCCAGCACTCGCGCCGTACCTACGCTCCGCCTCGCGGAACCTGTCATACGTTGCCTGCGCAAGTTCGGCTCGCACGCCCGTTTCGCGAAGCAGATTATCGATGAGCCCGAGGTCCTTGAGACAGAGCGCCAGCGGGAACGACGGGTCGTAGTGTCCTGCGAAGATTGAAGGTACGTCGTGAGTGAGCACGAAACTGTCGGCCGCGCCTCCTTTCATGGCCTCCCACCAGACATCGGGTTCGAGTCCCGCTTTCTTCGCGGCGACCATCGCCTCGCCGATCGCCGCGGCATGGATTTTCCACAGAAGGTTGTTAACGAGCTTCGCCACGTACCCGTTGCCGTGCTGTCCCACCCGACGGATTTCGCCCATCGCCTCGATTACAGGGCGAACGGCCTGAATGTCTTGCTCCTCTCCACCGACGAACATAATCATGTCGCCTCGAATCGCAGCATCGACAGACCCGGTCACTGGCGCATCGACGGCATGGCCGCCACGATTCGCGAATGCCTGCCCCAGTTCGCGCATCAGGGTCGGGTTGCTGGTAGTCAGATCGATCCAGTATTTGCCCGAGCAGTCAGCAGCAAACAATCCCTGTTCGCCTTGGGTCACTGCCTCGATTTGCACCGGCCCGAACACCATCGTCACGACCACATCGACCTTCTCCATCAGCTCGCGCGGAGTGTCCGCCCATTCAGCGCCGTTTTCGACGAACGGCTTTCCTGCATCACTTCGGATGTCGTGAACCACCAGCGGGAATCCACGCCGTTGGATATTGCGAGCTGCCGGCCCGCCCATCGTGCCCAAGCCAATAAAGCCAACCTTCATTTGAATCTCCTCCGGAGATGTGACAGGGATGACTTAATGTACGCGGGCGAATTTGCGCGCTCAAACGAATTCGGGTGATGGGGTGCATCAAGACTTTTGATAGAAGACGCCGGAGTGATCGCCGTCGCGGCCGGTCGCACGTTCGTACCGTTCAGGCTTTTCGGTGACTTAAATGCTCTCGGATCAAGGGTCAGGAGGAACGGCAGACCGATGTCGAAGCGAAGGAGACATCGGAGTGGCCGAGCGTCCGATTAGCTCAATGACCGGATATGGCCGGAGGCCGACAAACGGCATCGCGCTCTCCGGAAACCCTCGCTGAGCCAAAAAAAAACGCCAACCCAAATGGGTTGGCGTTTTGCACAGCATAAGACCGGTATCAGAACTGGTTCATCGTGTTGTCTTTCCCCGCCGCTTTCAGCGCGGCTTCGCCGCTGAAATACTCCTTGTGGTCGTCGCCGATGTCCGAGCCGGACATGTTCTGGTGCTTGACGCAGGCGATGCCCTGACGGATTTCCTTGCGCTGCACGCCCGCCACATAACCCAGCATGCCCTGGTCGCCGAAGTATTCCTTGGCCAGGTTGTCGGTCGACAGCGCGGCGGTGTGGTACGTCGGCAGCGTAATCAGGTGATGGAAGATACCTGCTTCGCGCGACGCGTCGGCCTGGAAGGTGCGGATTTTTTCGTCGGCGAGCGCGGCCAGTTCGGTCTCGTCGTATTCCACGCTCATCAACTGCGCGCGGTCGTATGCCGACACATCCTTGCCCGCGGCCTTCATCGCGTCATACACCTGCTGGCGGAAATTCAGGGTCCAGTTGAACGACGGGCTGTTGTTGTACACCAGCTTGGCGTTCGGGATGACCTTGCGAATCTCGCTGACCATGCCGCCGATCTGCGCGATATGCGGTTTTTCGGTTTCGATCCACAGCAGGTCGGCGCCGTTTTGCAGTGCGGTGACGCAATCCAGTACGCAGCGTGCTTCGCCCGTGCCGGCGCGGAACTGGAACAGGTTGCTGGGCAGGCGCTTCGGACGCAGCAGCTTGCCGTCGCGCTTGATGATGACGTCACCGTTGCCCAGTGCGTCGGCCGACAATTCTTCGCAATCGAGGAACGCGTTGTATTGGTCGCCCAGGTCGCCCGGCGTGCTGGTCACGGCGATCTGCTTGGTCAGGCCGGCGCCCAGCGAGTCGGTACGGGCCACGATGATGCCGTCGTCCACGCCCAGTTCCAGGAACGCGTAGCGGATGGCGCGGATCTTGGCCAGGAAGTCCTCGTGCGGCACGGTGACCTTGCCATCCTGGTGGCCGCACTGCTTCTCGTCGGACACCTGGTTTTCGATCTGGATGCAGCATGCGCCCGCTTCGATGAACTGCTTGGCCAGCAGGTAGGTTGCTTCGGCGTTGCCGAAACCTGCGTCGATGTCGGCGATGATCGGCACGACGTGGGTGACGTGGTTGTCGATTTTTTCCTGGATGGCGGCCTTCGCAGCGCCTTCGGCGGCATCCAGCTGGCGGAACAGGCCGCCCAGTTCACGGGCGTCGGCCTGGCGCAGGAAGGTGTACAGCTCGCGGATCAGCGCGCTGACGGAGGTTTTTTCGTGCATCGACTGGTCGGGCAGCGGGCCGAACTCGGAGCGCAGCGCAGCCACCATCCAGCCGGACAGGTAAAGGTAGCGGCGCTCGGTACTGTTGAAGTGCTTCTTGATCGAGATCATCTTCTGCTGGCCGATGAAGCCGTGCCAGCAGCCCAGCGACTGCGTGTACTTGGCCGGGTCGGCATCGTAGGCGGCCATGTCGGCGCGCATGATCTTCGCGGTGTACTTGGCGATGTCCAGGCCCGTCTTGAACTTGTTCTGGGCGCGCATGCGGGCGGCGTATTCGGGGCTGATCGCATTCCACGCGCTGCCGTGGTTTTCTTTCAAACCGGCAACTGCCTTGATGTCGTCTTGATACTGGGCCATGTCAATCTCCTGGGAGCAAAGCGCGTTTGAGGTAAAGGGCTGAGCGTGCCGCCACGGTTGCCGAAGCGAACTGCATGACTGAATAGTAACGCCGTCTGATGCGCTTTTGTCGATGTCTTATATAAGACATAAGACATAAATTTCTCTTGTTTTTCAAGGGGATACGCAGCGGTTTTTGCGATGCAAAACAAGTTTTCAAGCGGCGAAAAAGGGATGCCGCGGGAATTTGCGGCGAATTCCGCAATGTGAAATGTTCTTTCGGCTGCTGGAGGCAGGACAAGCGCGGATGGCTCGAGCAACGATTGCTGGCGGGATGATTGTGTAGACGCCGGTTTCGACGAACCCACGACGTTCCAACGCGCGATCAAACGCGCTGTGGAAGCCACCCGGCTGACCGGGTCAATTCATCCGTGCGGCTCCGGCGCGCCGAGCCCGGAGCCGCATCGGCATCCCGTCCCGTCCCGACAGAATCGAAAGCCTCGCGCCGCATGTAGACAAACCATTGCCACCCAAAACACGCGCCAAAACCCCGTCCAACAAGCCTCTCAACAACTCTAGTGGTTTCCACTCATAGTCGCAAATAGTCAAGAACAGGTCGCCGCCGGTCTTCTCGCGGCGAATATGGCTCGTTACTTTTACTCCCACGATGCAGGCCGGCGCACACCCCGCGCACCGGCTGCCACGCGTCCCACCGGGAGGAATCGAACCATGAAGTCGACGAAGATCGCCGCGCTTGTCGCGGCCGTGCTGGCAACCGGCGCGTTCACGAACGCCGCGCTTGCCGAAACGGATGCCGCGACCTGCCGCACCGTGCGTTTCGCGGATATCGGCTGGACCGACATCACGTCGACCACCGCGCTCGCGTCGACCGTGTTCGAAGCGCTCGGCTACAAGCCGACCACGACGATCGCGTCGGTGCCGATCTCGTTCGCCGGCCTGAAGAGCAAGCAGCTCGACGTGTCGCTCGGCTACTGGTGGCCCGTGCAGCAGAAACAGCTGCAGCCGTTCATCGACAGCAAGTCGATCAACGTCGTCGAACCGCCGAACCTGTCGGGCGCGAAGGCGACGCTCGCGGTGCCGAGCTACGAATACCAGGCCGGCCTGAAGACCTTTGAGGACATCGCGAAACACCGCGCGGAACTCGACGGCAAGATCTACGGGATCGAGCCGGGCAGCAGCGCGAACGCGACGATCCAGAAGATGATCGACACGAACCAGTACGGGCTCGGCGGCTTCAAGCTCGTCGAATC
The DNA here is from genome assembly GCF_003330765.1 of Burkholderia pyrrocinia. Lineage (NCBI taxonomy): Bacteria > Pseudomonadati > Pseudomonadota > Betaproteobacteria > Burkholderiales > Burkholderiaceae > Burkholderia > Burkholderia pyrrocinia. Next base: position 472,076 of record NZ_CP024903.1, read on the forward strand.
GAGCGAGGCCGGGATGCTGGTGACGGTCGAGCGCGCGATCCGCGAGAAGAAGTGGGTCGTATTCCTGGGCTGGGAACCGCACCCGATGAATATCCAGATTCCCATGAACTACCTGGCCGGCGGCGACGCATCGTTCGGGCCGAACTACGGCGAAGCACGCGTGTACACGCTGACGGCGCCCGACTTCATCGCGCGCTGCCCGAACGCGGGCAAGCTCGTCGCGAACCTGCGCTTCTCGACGCAGCTCGAGAACCAGCTGATGCAGTCGGTGATGAACAAGACGAAGCCGGCCGACGCCGCGAAGGCCTACCTGAAGAAGAACCCGCAGGTGCTCGATCCGTGGCTGGCGGGCGTCAAGACGTTCGACGGCAAGGACGGCCTGCCTGCCGTGAAGGCCTATCTCGGTCTGTGACGGCCCGCGCGCCGCACCACGCGCGCACCGACGAAACATCTGCAGTGCGACACAACCCGATTCAAGCGAGGCAATCAGCATGAACCATGAAGTCATCATCACCTGCGCCGTCACCGGCGCGGGCGATACGGTCGGCAAGCACCCGGCGATTCCGGTTACGCCGAAGGAGATCGCGGCCGCCGCGATCGAGGCCGCGAAGGCCGGCGCGACGGTTGCGCACTGCCACGTGCGAGATCCGCAGACGGGGCGCGGCAGCCGCGACCCGAACCTGTACCGTGAAGTGGTCGACCGCATCCGCTCGGCCGACGTCGACGTGATCATCAACCTGACGGCCGGCATGGGCGGCGATCTCGAGATCGGCGCCGGCGAAGACCCGATGCGCTTCGGCAAGGGCACCGATCTGGTCGGCGGCCTCACGCGCCTCGCGCACGTCGAGGAACTGTTGCCCGAGATCTGCACGCTCGACTGCGGCACGCTGAATTTCGGCGACGGCGACTACATCTACGTGTCGACGCCCGCGCAGTTGCGCGCCGGCGCGAAGCGTATCCAGGAGCTCGGCGTGAAGCCGGAACTGGAAATCTTCGACACGGGCCATCTGTGGTTCGCGAAGCAGATGCTGAAGGAAGGGCTGCTCGACGATCCGCCGTTGTTCCAGCTCTGCCTCGGCATCCCGTGGGGCGCGCCGGCCGATACGGGCACGATGAAGGCGATGGTCGACAACATGCCGCCGGGCGCGCACTGGGCCGGCTTCGGGATCGGCCGCATGCAGATGCCGATGGTCGCGCAGGCGATGCTGCTCGGCGGCCACGTGCGGGTTGGCCTCGAAGACAACATCTGGCTCGACCGCGGCGTGCATGCGACCAACGGCACGCTCGTCGAGCGCGCCCGCGAGATCGTCGAACGGCTCGGTGGCCGCGTGCTGACGCCGGCCGAAGGCCGTCGCAAGCTCGGCCTGCCGGCGCGTGGCGAGCGCGCACTCGAACGCCGCGCGATCGCCGAGTTCGCCTGAGTTTTTTACCGACAGACACGGCGGCACGCACGGGCGTGGCCGCCCACCGATTTCCCCTGATTTGAAGGATGCGTTGACATGGCAGTGAAGACCGACATCAAGACGTTCGCCGCCATCGGCACCGGCGTGATCGGCAGCGGGTGGATCGCCCGCGCGCTCGCGCACGGTCTCGACGTGGTCGTATGGGACCCCGCGCCGGGCGCGGAAGAGCGGCTGCGCGCGAACGTCGCGAATGCGTGGCCCGCGCTCGAACGCGTCGGCCTCGCGCCGGGCGCCGATCCCGCGCGGCTGCGTTTCGTGTCGACGATCGAAGCGTGCGTCGCCGATGCGGATTTCATCCAGGAAAGCGCGCCCGAGCGCGAGGCGCTGAAGCTCGAACTGCACGAGCAGATCAGCCGCGCGGCGAAACCCGACGCGATCATCGCGTCGTCGACGTCGGGGCTGCTGCCGACGGATTTCTACGCGCGGGCGACGCATCCGGAGCGCTGCGTGGTCGGCCATCCGTTCAATCCGGTCTACCTGCTGCCGCTCGTCGAAGTGCTCGGCGGCGCGCGCACGTCGCCGGAAGCGGTCGAAGCGGCGATGGCGATCTATCGCAAGCTCGGCATGCGGCCGCTGCACGTGCGCAAGGAAGTGCCGGGCTTCATCGCGGATCGCTTGCTCGAAGCGTTGTGGCGCGAGGCGCTGCATCTGGTGAACGAAGGCGTCGCGACGACCGGCGAGATCGACGACGCGATCCGCTTCGGCGCGGGCATCCGCTGGTCGTTCATGGGTACGTTCCTGACCTACACGCTGGCCGGCGGCGACGCGGGCATGCGACACTTCATGCAGCAGTTCGGCCCCGCGCTCGAACTGCCGTGGACGAAGCTGGTCGCGCCGACGCTGACCGACGCGCTGATCGACAGCGTCGTCGAAGGCACGACCGAACAGCAGGGCACGCGCAGCATCAAGGAACTCGAACGCTATCGCGACGAGTGCATCACCGAGGTGCTGAAGTCGATCGCCGCGGTGAAGGCGCGACACGGCATGCGATTCGAAGACTAGAGGACTGCACGATGACGGGCGATACCCCGCTGACGATATACCGCGACGTGGTGCGGCCCGAATGGGTCGATTACAACGGCCACCTGCGCGACGCGTTCTACCTGCTGATCTTCAGCTTCGCGACCGATGCGTTGCTGGATCGCATCGGCCTCGACGACGCCGCGCGTCGCGAGCGGGGCCGCTCGGTCTATACGCTCGAAGCGCACGTGAACTACCTGCACGAGATCAAGGAGGGCACGCACGTGCGCGTCGATGCGCGTGTGCTCGCGCACGACGCGAAGCGGCTGCACCTGTATCTCGAACTGTTCGCGGATGGGCATGACGACGCGGTATCGGCGAGCGAGCAGATGCTGCTGCACGTCGATACGCGCGACGGTGCGAAATCGGCGCCGTTCGACGAAGACGTTGCCGTGCGGGTGGCCGGGCTGCATGCCTTGCAGCGCGATTGCGCGGCGCCCGCGTATGCGGGCCGCGTGATCGGCCTGCCGCCGCGCCGCTAGCGGCAACCTTCAACCGCGGAGCGCACACGATGCTCGAACCGGAAATCGCGGCGTTCGTTGCGGCCGTCGACGCGTGGTATCCGGCCGATGCGGCGGCGCGCTCGCCCGGCGAGCAGCGCCGTCTCTACGACCGCTTCGCGGCCGAATGGACCCCGGCCGCGCTGCCGGCCGGCATCGTGCAGCAGGACGCCGTGTGGCACGCGCCCGACGGACGAGCGATCGCACTGCGGCGCTACGCGGCCGCGCACGGCGTACCGCGCGGAACGGTGCTGTTTTTTCATGGCGGCGGGTTCGTCGTCGGCTCGCTCGACAGTCATGCGCTCATTACCGCGCAACTGGCGGCCGATACGGGGCTCGACGTGATCGCGGTCGACTATCGGCTGGCGCCCGAGCACCGCGCGCCGGCCGCGCTTGAAGATTGCCTGGCCGTTACGCGCGCGGCGCGCGATGCGCGCGGGCCGTTCGGGCCGTGCGCGCATCCGCTGACGCTTGCGGGCGACAGCGCAGGCGGCATGCTCGCGGCGGCCGTCGCCACCGCGCTGCGCGATGCGGGCGAAGGCGGCATCGACGGCATCGCGCTCGTCTATCCGATGCTCGGGTTCGAACCGCAATCGCCCGCGCGCGAAACGGAAGCGCACGCGCCGATGCTGACGCTCGACGATGTCCATCGCTATCGCGCGCTGTACTGGGAAGGCGACTTGTCCGATGTGCTGCGGGATGGCAACCCGCTGTTGCGCGCGTCGGTGCCGCTCGCGGCGTCGCGTTTCGACGGTTTGCCGCCCGTGCTCGCGATCGGCGCGGAACACGATCCGCTGCGCGACGATGCGCGCGCGTACGTCGAACGGATTCGCGCGGCTGGCGGTGTTGCGCACTACTGGATGGGAAAGGGGCTGGTGCACGGCTGCTGGCGCGCGCTCGGAACGAGTCCGCAGGCGGCACGGATGCACCGGATGATCGGCGGGTTTTTGCTCGCACCACACGCGTAGCGAGCGTTTCCGGGAGGCAACGATGCAGGCAGCGCAACACCGTATCGAGGACTGGCGAACGTTTTCGGCCGACACGGCCATTGCAGCGGTAGCGATCGGCGACGGAGCGGTGGACGTCGAGTGGAGCGACACGCGACGATCGCCGTTTCATTTCGACTGGCTGCGCGACAACTGCGCGTGTTCCGCGTGCGTGCATGCGATCACGCGCGAACAGGTGTTCGAGATTACCGATGCACGAGAGGATCTTGCCGCACGCACGGTGCATGTCGAAGCCGACGGCGCACTGCATGTCGAGTGGAACGACGGGCATCGCAGCGCGTGGTCGCCGGGCTGGTTACGCGCGCATGCGTATGACGACGCGTCGCGCGCGGAGCGCGAGGCCGCGCACGCGCGGCACGTATGGGCCGGCGACGATGCGACGGCGATCGGCGTGTTCGCGTGGCGCGACCTGATGCAGGACGACGGCGCGTTGCTCGCCTGGCTCGGTGCGTTGCAGCGCACGGGGCTGACGCTCGTCGAGGGCGTGCCGGCCGAGCGCGGCCGCGTCGACGAGATCGCGCGCCGCATCGGCCTGATCCGCGAAAGCAATTTCGGCGTGCTGTTCGACGTCGAATCGAAGCCGCGTCCGGACAGCAATGCGTATACGTCGCTCAACCTGCCGCCGCATACCGATTTGCCGACCCGCGAGTTGCAGCCCGGCGTGCAGTTCCTGCATTGCCTCGCGAACGATGCGACGGGCGGCGACAGCGTGTTCCTCGACGGCTTCGCGCTCGCGGATGCGCTGCGGCGCGAGCATCCGGGCGATTTCGAGCACCTTGCGTCGACGCCGTTCGAGTTCTGGAACAAGAGTGCGAACAGCGACTATCGCTGTTCGGCGCCGGTGATCGGGCTCGATGCGCGCGGCAACGTGACCGAGGTGCGCGTCGCGAACTTCCTGCGCGGCCCGCTCGATGCGCCGGCCGGATCGGTCGCGGCGGTCTATCGCGCGTATCGGCGGTTTCTTGCGCTCGCGCGCGAGCCGCGCTTTCGCGTGCAGCGACGGCTGCGGGCGGGCGACATGTGGGCGTTCGACAACCGGCGCGTGCTGCATGCGCGCACCGAGTTCGATCCGTCGACCGGCCGTCGGCACCTGCAGGGCTGCTACGTCGATCGTGACGAAGTACTGTCGCGGTGGCGTGTGCTGTCGCGTTCGGCGCCCGTCGCGACCGTGCCGCGCTGAGCGGCGCGCCCGGCTGCATCGCGCCCGCACGCACACCTCGCAGACGAAAAAGCGCCCGGACGCAAAGCGCCCGGGCGAAGCCACCCGCTGCCGGGCGGCGGAGGTATGCGTTTCATAAAAAAAGACGAGCCCCGCACAGGGGCTCGTCCGGACTTTGCTTCATCGCGCGACGCGCGGCGCCCGCCGAGGGCGCATCGGCTTACTGGCCGAAGAAGACCGAGTCGCGTGCGTTCGACGACGCTGCGGCAACCGGGGCGCCCGAGTGGACGGCCGGAGCCGGTTGCGCGCCGTAGCCGCTGGTGTCGGCACCATGTACACGCGCTTCGGCGCTCTGGATGTCGTTCGGGTAGTACGGGCTCGACACGCCCGGCTTGTAGCCGGCTTGTTCGAGCTGGACCAGTTCGTTCTTCACTTGTGCGCGGGTCACGGTGCTTTGGGCGAATGCGCCAAACGAAGCGGACAGGGCGACAGCGGCAACGACTGCGGAAACGAGCGATTTCATGATGACCTCCGGTGTTTTATTGAGTTCGCTCTCGACACCATGTCTTAAGCGATTGATCAAATCTTAGTCATCGGAAGGTTCAGGGTAAACGCTGGTTTTGACGATAGATTGTTTCCTGTGCGGTAACAGTGGTGAGCCGAATCAGTCTTTCAACCGGCTTTCTTTTAGGTTGATGTAATAAGTATGAAGAATATGTCGGATGGCGGCGCGCGGTTCAGCGCGCCTCGGCCGCCGTGTCGAACGGCCGGCCCGGCGAGCGCCCGGCCGGCGCGCCCGAACTGAGGAATCGCACGCCCGTCGCGGCTTCCGACGCTTCCCACAGTAGCGCCGCCGAGGCCACGTCGCGTGCTGCACGCGGAACGCGCGCGGGCGCCGGCAGCCCGCGCGATTCGAACCAGCCGGACGGCCCGATATACGCGCCGCCCGCGATATCGGGCGACGTCGCCGCATGAATCGCGGGCAGCGCGCCCTGGTCGGCCGGCTGCGCGAGATAACGGTTCGCGGCGCGCATCAGCGCAGCGCGGGCGGGCGAACTGTCCATCGCGGGGCCGGCGAACTGCAGGTTGGTCGCCGCATAGCCAGGATGCGCGGCCACGCTGATCCCGGCGAACGCCGCACGCTCGAAGCGGCGCTGCAGCTCGATCGCGAACACGAGGTTCGCGAGCTTGCTGTCGCAATAGGCCAGATAACGGTTGTAGCGATGCTCGGCGCGCAGGTCGTCGACGCGAATCCGGCCGCCGCGGTTCAGGCCGCTCGACATCGTCACGACGCGCGCCCGACGGGCGGCGCGCAATGCGGGCAGCAGATGGCCGGTCAGCGCGAAATGGCCGAGGTGGTTGGTGCCGAACTGCATCTCGAAGCCGTCGTGCGTGTGCCGCAACGGCAGGAACATCACGCCGGCGTTGTTGCAGAGGATGTCGACGCGGCCATGGCGTTCAGCTACATCGGCCGCGAAGCGTTCGATCGACGCGAGATCGGCGAGGTCGAGCGCATCGACTTCGACGCGTGCATCGGGATGAAGCCGGCGGATCGCATCGGCCGCCTGCGTGGCGCGCGCGGCGTCGCGGCAGCCCATCACGACCGTCGCGCCTTTCGCGGCCAGCGTTTCCGCGAGCTGCCAGCCGAGGCCGCTGTTGGCGCCGGTCACGACCGCGACCTTGCCGCCCTGCGCCGGGACGTGGCGCGCGCTCCATGCATGCATGTCTGCCTCCATCGGCGCGGCCGATCGGCCGCGGCACGTAATCGTTACATTGAGTGGCGTAACGATAGTGCGTGCGGGCGTGGCAGACAAGCGGGGGAATTAGACCGGCGATTCTAGGGCTGGCGCGTTGCGTGGCGCCGCGCGCCCCGGCGCGCGGTCGGCAGGCGTTACCTGCCCCCGGCCAGCGCCAGCACTTCGGCGGCGGAGATCATTGCGGCCGCGTTCGCGGGCGCCGGGCGTTCGGCCGGGCGAAAGACTTCGTCGCCGCGATGGATGACCTGGCGCGACAGCGCGCAGGTGCCGGTGCGCTGCGCGAAGCGGCGGCGCCAGCGCTGTTCGCCGTAGTGACAGCGGCCGGGTTCAACCCAGCGGACGACGAGCAGCGTATCGGAACGTTCGAGAATTTCGACGTGGACGTCGGCGGGATCGAGCGCAGGCAGGGATTTGGAGGCCTTCATTTTGCCGTTTCCTAAAGCTCGTGCGGTTTCGTCCGTGGCAGTGGATGTCACTACCCGATGGCGAATCCGTAGCGGTTTCCATGAGTGGTGCGCTAAATGTAAGCGTCTGTGACCGGAAAAAACATCCTGTCTGGCTCAAATTACCTTTTGCCGATTTAGAAACAATCCACGCTTATTTTCTTGGAAACCACAGACAAAAGCGCCCCGGACGCGAAGTCCGGGGCGGAAATCGGCCCGCGCGGCCGTGTCTGCTCGCCCAGTCACGGGGTACATCGCCGGGGGACGGAGGTGCCCGCAGGGATCGAACGCGGGCGGGGAGGCGATGTACCGGAAGCGCGGTCCGGCAACGCCATGATGGCGCGCGCATCCCGTTGAGACCCTGACGCGAACATGACTTTTTTGTCAGTTTGGCGCGGCCGTCGCGCCGAGCGCGCGCGGAAAAATCGCCGAAAGGCCCGCCGGCACTGGGTTTGCGCGAATGCGCGGGGGTGCCGCCGGGGCTGGTGGACTGCCGGATTTCTATCCGCCTGCCGGATTCACCTGCCCGGGTAAATACTGAATCGCGATTTCGTGACAAACGCGCGATCACTTCCTATGATTGGTTGGACCTTTAGTCCTTTGTGCCAATCGACCGGCTGGCGGCCGGCTTTTACGGAAGAGGTGCTCATGAGATTGCAGGGCAAGCGTGCGCTGGTCACGGCGGCCGGGCAGGGCATTGGCCGCGCGACCGCGCTGCGGTTCGCAAGCGAGGGCGCGGACGTGCTGGCGACCGACATCAACGAAGCCGCGCTCGCGCGGCTCGCGGCCGACGCAGAACGCGCGGGCGGCCGGCTCACCACGCGGCGGCTCGACGTCACCGACGCACACGAGGTCGCGGCGCTCGCCGCGAACGAACGCGCGTTCGACGTGCTGTTCAACTGCGCGGGCTATGTGCATCACGGCTCGATTCTCGACTGCGACGATGACGCGTGGATGTTCTCGCTGAACCTGAACGTCACGTCGATGTACCGGCTGATCCGCGCGCTGCTGCCGGCGATGCTCGAAGCCGGCGGCGCGTCGATCATCAACATGGCATCGGCCGCGTCGAGCGTGAAGGGCGTGCCGAACCGCTTCGTGTACGGCACGACCAAGGCGGCCGTGATCGGCCTGACCAAGGCGGTGGCCGCCGATTTCGTCGAGCAGCGCATCCGCTGCAACGCGATCTGCCCGGGCACGATCGAATCGCCGTCGCTGGAAGACCGGATCGCCGAGCAGGCGCGCACGCGCCAGGTATCGACCGATACCGTGCGTCAGGCATTCGTCGCGCGCCAGCCGATGGGGCGCATCGGCAGCGCGGACGAAGTGGCCGCGCTCGCGCTGTACCTGGCCTCCGACGAAGCGTCGTTTACGACCGGTGCGATCCACCTGATCGACGGCGGCTGGTCGAACTGACCGTGCGTTCCCATTCACTTTCCGTTTCCGTTCGGACGACCCCATGAAACTGCTGAGATTCGGCGACAAACACCATGAAAAACCGGGCCTGCTCGATGCGCAGGGCCACATTCGCGACCTGTCCGGCGTGATCGACGACATCGCCGGCGACGCGCTGACGCCCGCCGCGCTCGCGCGGCTGCGCGATATTCCGCCGTCGTCGCTGCCGCTCGTCGAAGGCACGCCGCGGCTCGGCGCGTGCGTCGGCCGCGTCGGCAAGTTCATCTGCATCGGGCTCAACTATTCCGATCACGCGGCCGAATCGGGAATGGAAGTGCCGAAGGAGCCGGTCGTGTTCGGCAAGTGGACGAGCGCGATCTCGGGGCCGAACGACGACGTCGAGATTCCGCGCGGCTCGGAGAAGACCGACTGGGAAGTCGAACTCGGCGTGGTGATCGGCCAGGGCGGCCGCTATATCGCGGAAGCCGACGCGCTGTCGCACGTCGCGGGCTACTGCGTCGTGAACGACGTGTCGGAGCGCGAATACCAGCTCGAACGCGGCGGCACGTGGGACAAGGGCAAGGGCAACGACACGTTCGGCCCGCTCGGCCCGTGGCTCGTGACGGCCGACGAAGTGCCCGATCCGCATGCGCTGCGGCTGTGGCTCGACGTCGACGGCCATCGCTACCAGAACGGCACGACCGCGACGATGGTGTTCCGCGTGCCGCACCTGATCAGCTACCTGAGCCGTTTCATGAGCCTGCAGCCGGGCGACGTGATCTCGACCGGCACGCCGCCGGGCGTCGGTCTCGGGCAGAAGCCACCCGTCTATCTGCGCGCCGGGCAGGTAATCACGCTCGGCATCGACGGGCTCGGCGAGCAGCGTCAGCGCACCGTGCAGGCCTGATTCCCTTTCCCGGACGGTTCGTCATGCCTATCATTCGATCGATGCGCGTCCTCGACGTGCGCTTCCCGACTTCTCGCCAGCTCGACGGCTCCGATGCGATGAATCCGGACCCCGATTATTCGGCCGCCTACGTCGTGCTCGAAACCGACCGCGACGGGCTCGAAGGTCACGGGCTCACGTTCACCATCGGGCGCGGCAACGAAATCTGCTGCGCGGCGATCGACGCGATGCGTCACCTCGTCGTCGGCCTCGACCTCGACTGGATCCGCGAGGACATGGGCCGCTTCTGGCGGCACGTCACGTCGGACAGCCAGTTGCGCTGGATCGGCCCCGACAAGGGCGCGATCCACCTCGCGACCGGCGCCGTCGTCAACGCGGTGTGGGATCTGTGGGCGAAAGCCGTGGGCAAGCCGCTGTGGCGGCTCGTTGCCGACCTGAGCCCCGAGGAACTGGTGCGCGCAATCGACTTCCGCTACCTGACCGATTGCCTGACGCCGGAGGAAGCGCTCGACCTGCTGCGCCGGCAGGCGCCCGGCAAGGTCGCGCGGATCGCGACGCTGGAGCGCGACGGCTACCCGTGCTACACGACGTCGGCGGGCTGGCTCGGCTACAGCGACGACAAGCTGCGCCGGCTGTGCGGCGAGGCGGTCAAGGCCGGCTTCGACTACGTGAAGCTGAAGGTCGGCGCGAACCTCGAGGACGATATCCGCCGCGTGACGATCGCGCGCGAGGTGATCGGCCCCGAGCGCAAGCTGATGATCGACGCGAACCAGGTGTGGGAAGTCGACGAGGCGATCGACTGGGTCCGCGAGCTGGCTTTTGCGCGGCCGTGGTTCATCGAGGAGCCGACGAGCCCCGACGACGTCGAAGGGCATCGCAAGATCCGCGAGGCGATCGCACCCGTGCAGGTCGCGACCGGCGAGATGTGCCAGAACCGCGTGTTGTTCAAGCAGTTCATCGCGCGCGGCGCGATCGACGTCGTGCAGATCGACGCGTGCCGGCTCGGCGGCGTGAACGAGATTCTCGCGGTGATGCTGATGGCCGCGAAGTACGGGCTGCCCGTGTGCCCGCACGCGGGCGGCGTCGGGCTGTGCGAATACGTGCAGCACCTGTCGATGATCGACTACATATGCATTTCCGGCACGAAGGAAGGGCGCGTGACCGAATACGTCGATCACCTGCACGAGCATTTCGTCGAACCGTGCGTGGTGCGCGGCGCGGCGTACATGCCGCCGACGGCGCCCGGCTTCTCGATCGAGATGAAGCCCGAATCGCTGGAGCAATATCGGTTCCGCGGCTGACGCACGGCGACAACATGAACGACGGAGACGCGAAGTGGATTTGAACCTGCAAGACAAGGTCGTGATCGTGACCGGCGGCGCGTCGGGCATCGGCGCCGCGATCTCGATGCGGCTCGCCGGCGAAGGCGCGATTCCGGTGGTGTTCGCGCGCCACGCGCCCGACGACGCGTTCTGGCGCGAACTCGCGCAGCAGCAGCAGCGCGCCGCGTGCGTGTCCGTCGAGCTGCAGGACGACGCGCAGTGCCGCGACGCGGTCGCGCAGACCGTCGCGCAATTCGGCCGGATCGACGGCCTCGTCAACAACGCGGGCATCAACGACAGCATCGGGCTCGATGCCGGGCGCGACGCGTTCGTCGCCTCGCTCGAGCGCAACCTGATCCACTACTACGTGATGGCCCACTATTGCGTGCCGCACCTGAAAGCGACGCGCGGCGCGATCGTCAACATCTCGTCGAAGACGGCCGTGACCGGGCAGGGCAATACGAGCGGCTATTGCGCGTCGAAGGGCGCGCAGCTCGCGTTGACGCGCGAATGGGCGGTCGCGTTGCGCGACGACGGCGTGCGCGTGAACGCGGTGATCCCGGCCGAGGTGATGACGCCGCTCTACCGGAACTGGCTCGCCGGCTTCGACGACCCCGATGCGAAGCTCGCCGGCATCGCGGGCAAGGTGCCGCTCGGCAAGCGCTTCACGACGGCCGAGGAAATTGCCGACACGGCCGTGTTCCTGCTGTCGGCACGCGCATCGCACACGACGGGCCAGTGGCTGTTCGTCGACGGCGGCTATACGCATCTCGATCGTGCGATCGGCTGAATGCAGCGGAACCCCGACCCCATGCCAACCGACCCGAACCTGAGCGCCGCGCCGCCGCTGATTGCCTTGAGCGGCATCAGCAAGCGCTTTCCGGGCGTGCTGGCGCTCGACGACTGCCGTTTCGACCTGCGTGCCGGCGAAGTGCATGCGTTGATGGGCGAGAACGGCGCCGGCAAGTCGACGCTGATGAAGATCCTCGCGGGCGTCTACCAGCGCGACGACGGCGAGATCCGGATGGACGGCCGCGCGGTGGAGATCGCCGATCCGCGCGCCGCGCAGGCGCTCGGGATCGGCATCATCCATCAGGAACTGAACCTGATGAACCACCTGAGCGTCGCGCAGAACATCTTCATCGGCCGCGAGCCGCGCGGCCGCTTCGGCGTGTTCGTCGACGAAGACCGGCTCAACCGCGACGCGGCCGCGATCTTTGCGCGGATGCGGCTCGATCTCGATCCGCGCACGCTGGTCGGCCGGCTGACGGTCGCGAAGCAGCAGATGGTCGAGATCGCGAAGGCGCTGTCGTTCGACTCGCGCGTGCTGATCATGGACGAGCCGACCGCCGCGCTCAACAACGCGGAGATCGCCGAGTTGTTTCGCATCATCGGCGACCTGCGCGCGCACGGCGTCGGCATCGTCTACATCTCGCACAAGATGGACGAGCTGCGCCAGATCGCCGATCGCGTGACCGTGATGCGCGACGGCAAGTACGTCGCGACCGTGCCGATGGCGGACACCTCGATGGACGCGATCATCGCGATGATGGTCGGCCGCCAGCTCGAAGCGGAATCGCGCACGCCGCCCGATACATCCGCGAACGACGTCGCGCTCGAAGTGCGGGGGCTGTCGCGCGGCCGCGCGATCCGCGACGTCGGCTTCACGCTGCGGCGCGGCGAGATCCTCGGCTTCGCGGGGCTGATGGGCGCGGGCCGCACCGAGGTCGCGCGCGCGGTGTTCGGCGCGGACCAGGTCGACGCGGGCGAGATTCGCGTGCACGGCAAGACCGTGACGATCCGCACGCCGGCCGACGCGGTCGCGCACGGGATCGGCTACCTGTCCGAGGATCGCAAGCATTTCGGGCTCGCGGTCGGGATGGACGTGCAGAACAACATCGCGCTGTCGAGCATGCGCCGCTTCGTGCGCCGCGGCGTGTTTCTCGACGCGCGCGCGATGCGCGACACCGCGCAGGCATACGTGCGGCAGCTCGCGATCCGCACGCCGTCGGTCGCGCAGCCCGCGCGGCTGCTGTCGGGCGGCAACCAGCAGAAGATCGTGATCGCGAAGTGGCTGCTGCGCGACTGCGACATCCTGTTCTTCGACGAGCCGACGCGCGGCATCGACGTCGGCGCGAAAAGCGAGGTCTACAAGCTGCTCGACGCGCTCGCCGCCGACGGCAAGGCGATCGTGATGATCTCGTCGGAACTGCCCGAGGTGCTGCGCATGAGCCACCGCATTCTCGTGATGTGCGAAGGCCGCGTCACGGGCGAACTCAGCGCGGCCGACGCCACGCAGGAAAAGATCATGCAGCTCGCGACGCAGCGCGAGTCGACCGTATTGTCCTGATTCACAAGCCGATCCGATCATGTCCAACGATACGCATCCTGTCCCGCCCCTCGCTTCCGGCGACACGCCGGCCGGCGCATCCGGCTTCCGCGCCCGCTTCTTCAACCCGGCCGCGCGCCAGAAGCTGCTCGCGTTCGCGAGCCTCGTGCTGCTGATCGCGTTCTTCAGCATCGCGTCGCCGAACTTCCTCGAAGTCGACAACCTCGTCACGATCCTGCAGGCCACCGCCGTGAACGGCGTGCTGGCCGTCGCGTGTACCTACGTGATCATCACGTCGGGCATCGACCTGTCGGTCGGCACGCTGATGACGTTTTGCGCGGTGATGGCCGGCGTCGTGCTCACGAAATGGGGGATGCCGCTGCCGCTCGGGATCCTGGCCGCGCTGCTCTTCGGCGCGCTGTCGGGCAGCGTGTCGGGCTTCGTGATCGCGAAGATGAAGGTGCCGCCGTTCATCGCGACGCTCGGCATGATGATGCTGCTCAAGGGGCTGTCGCTCGTGATCTCGGGCACGCGGCCGATCTACTTCAACGACACGCCGGGCTTCACCGCGATCGCGCAGGATTCGCTGATCGGCAACCTGATTCCCGCGCTGCCGATTCCGAACGCGGTGCTGATCCTGTTCCTCGTCGCGATCGGCGCGTCGATCGTGCTGAACCGGACGATCTTCGGCCGCTACACGTTCGCGCTCGGCAGCAACGAGGAGGCGCTGCGGCTGTCGGGCGTGAACGTCGACGCGTGGAAGATCGCCGTCTACACGTTCAGCGGCGCGGTGTGCGGGATCGCCGGGCTGCTGATCGCGTCGCGGCTGAATTCCGCGCAGCCCGCGCTCGGGCAGGGCTACGAGCTCGATGCGATCGCGGCCGTCGTGATCGGCGGCACGTCGCTGTCGGGCGGCGCGGGCAGCATCGTCGGCACCATCATCGGCGCGTTCATCATGAGCGTGCTGACCAACGGCCTGCGCATCATGTCGGTCGCGCAGGAATGGCAAACCGTCGTGACGGGCGTGATCATCATCCTCGCCGTCTACGTCGACATCCTGCGCCGGCGGCGCCGTTGACGCGGGCAGGCGTGCGCTTCACCGCCGGTTTCGGCCGGCGTTCCATTCGATACGAAAAAAGGAGACGCGAAGTGATCAGGAGCAAGGTGTTGAACGCGATCGTCGGGCTGACGTTCGCCGTCGGCGTCACGGCCGGCGCACAGGCGCAGGAAACCTACATCCCGCTGATCTCGAAGGGCTTCCAGCATCAGTTCTGGCAGGCCGTGAAATCGGGCGCGATGCAGGCCGCGAAGGACTACAAGGTGAAGGTGACGTTCGAAGGGCCCGAGACCGAGGCGATGGTCGACAAGCAGATCGACATGCTGTCGGCCGCGATCGCGAAGAAGCCGGCCGCGCTCGGCTTCGCGGCGCTAGACAGCAAGGCCGCGCTGCCGCTGCTGAAGAAGGCGCAGGCCGAGAAGATCCCGGTGATCGCGTTCGACTCGGGCGTCGACAGCGACATCCCGGTGACGACGGCCGCGACCAACAACAAGGCGGCCGCGTCGCTCGCCGCCGACAAGCTCGCCGCGCTGATCGGCGACGAAGGCCAGGTGGCGGTGGTCGCGCACGACCAGACGAGCCGCACGGGCATCGACCGCCGCGATGGCTTTCTCGACCGGATGAAGTCGGCGCACCCGAAGGTGCAGGTCGTGACCGTGCAGTACGGCGAAGGCGACCAGCTGAAGTCGACCGAGGTGACGAAGTCGATCCTGCAGGCGTATCCGAAGCTCAAGGGGCTGTTCGGTACCAACGAAGGCTCGGCGATCGGCGTGGTCAACGGCGTGCGCGAGATGAAGCGCAAGGTCGTGATCGTCGGCTACGATTCAGGCAAGCAGCAGAGGGACGCGATCCGCAGCGGGCTGATGGCCGGCGCGATCACGCAGAACCCGATCGGGATCGGCTACAAGACGGTCGAAGCGGCCGTGAAGGCGATCAAGGGCGAGAAGCTGCCGAAGGTCATCGATACCGGTTTCTACTGGTACGACAAGACCAATATCGACGACCCGAAGATTGCGGCGGTGTTGTACGACTGAACGTTGCGTTGCGGCGGCGCGCGCCGCCGCAACGACCGAACACGAGGGCATCATGGGCGCAGTGCGTATCGATTCCCATCAGCACTTCTGGCGTTATCGCGCGGCCGACTATCCGTGGATCGGCCCCGGGATGGACGTGCTCGCGCACGACTACTTGCCCGACGCGCTGTGGCCGCTGATGCATGCGCAGGCGTTCGGCGCGTCGATCGCGGTGCAGGCGCGCGCCGGGCGCGACGAGACGGCGTTCCTGCTCGAGCTCGCCCGCGACGACGCGCGCATCGCGGCGGTGGTCGGCTGGGAGGATCTCGGCGCGCCGCAACTCGCGGAGCGCGTCGCCGAATGGCGCAGCCCGAAGCTGCGCGGCTTTCGTCATCAGGTGCAGGACGAAGCCGATGCCCGCGCGTTCGTTGCCGATCCCGGTTTCAATCGCGGCATTGCCTGGTTGCAGGCGCACGGCTACGTGTACGACGTGCTCGTATTCGAGCGTCAGTTGCCGGACGTGCACGCATTCTGCGCCCGGCACGATGCGCACTGGCTCGTGCTCGACCATCTCGGCAAGCCCGCGCTGGCCGAGTTCGATCGCGACGAAACGGCGTTCGCACGCTGGCGCGCCGCGTTGCGCGAGCTGGGCGCGCTGCCGCATGTCGCGTGCAAGCTGTCGGGGCTCGTGACCGAGGCCGACTGGCGGCACGGCCTGCGCGCGCAGGACATCCGGTATATCGAGCAGTGCCTCGATGCGGCGCTCGACGCGTTCGGCCCGCAGCGGCTGATGTTCGGGTCGGACTGGCCCGTGTGCCTGCTCGCCGCGTCGTATGACGAAGTGGCGTTGCTGGTCGAGCGCTGGGCCGAAGCGCGGCTGTCGGCGGCCGAGTGCAACGCACTGTGGGGCGGCACCGCCGCGCGTTGTTACGCGGTGCCGGGCGATACGGGGCCCGGCATATAAAATAGGCGCGAACGGCCTGCTCGATTCGTCAGACCGTCCGGAACGAAACCGATTACCAGCATCAACGTATGTCCATCCAGCCGATTCAGAACCGCCGCCTCTACCAGCAGATCGCCGACAAGCTCAGTGCGATGATCGAGTCCGGCGATTTTCCGCCGGGCAGCTATTTGCCGCCGGAGCGTGAGCTGGCCGAACAGTTCGGCGTGTCGCGCACGTCGGTGCGCGAAGCGCTGATCGCGCTCGAAGTGAGCGGGCTCGTCAGCGTGCGCGTCGGTGACGGCGTGAAGGTGCGCCATCCCGAAACGGCCGCCGCACCCGAGCCCGAACCCGATGCGAAAGGCGCGCCTTTCACGATTGTCGAGATCGATCCCGAGCTCGGCATCGCACTCGACCTCGACACCGAAATCCCGCCGTTCGCGCTGTTGCAGGCGCGCCGGCTGATCGAGCCGGAAGCCGCCGCGCTGGCCGCGAAGCACGGCTCGGACGCGCAGATCGACGGGATTCACGCCGCATTCCTGCGCAACGAGGAAGACAACCGCAGCGGCTCGCTCACGCACCCGGGCGACCGGCTGTTCCATATCCGCATTGCCGAAGCGAGCGACAACCCCGCGTATGCGCTGATGATCAAGCAGTTGCTCGCGCACAAGTACGACCTGATGTTCCAGCGGCTGCAGTCGCTGTACATGCCGAACGACATGCCGCACCGGTCGGAACTGGAGCACCGCGCGATCCTCGATGCGATTCGCGCGCGCGACCCGGACGCCGCGCGTCGCGCGATGGCCGAGCATCTCGACGAAGTGATCCGCATCTTCGGTCGCGCGCTCGACTGAGCGCGCGCGTTGCTTCCCTACGCGTTCAGAAGCGGTCGGCGCGATAGGGCGCCGGATCGGTGAAGGGCGCCTCGCCCGTCATCATCTCGGCCAGCAGGCGGCCGGTGACGGGGCCGAGCGTCAGCCCGTGATGGTTGTGCCCGAACGCGAACCACAGGCCGCGATGCGCGGGCGCGGGGCCGATCACCGGGCGCATGTCGGGCGTGCACGGCCGGAAACCGAGCCACGGCTGCGGGTCGAGCCGCTCGCCGAAACCGAACACGGGCCGCGCGACGCGTTCCGCGCGTTCTAGCTGCACGCCGGTCGGCGGTACGCGGCGCCGCGCGATCTCGACGCCGGTGGTGAGCCGCAGCCCGCGCCGCATCGGCGCGATCACGTAACCGTATTCGCGATCGACGATCGGCGCCGACGGCACGCCGCGCGCGGACGGCGCGTAGTGCATGTGATAGCCGCGCTTCTCGCGCAGCGGAATCTTGTAGCCGAACTTGCCGAACACCGTGTCGGACCACGGGCCGAGCGCGACGACGACGGCCGGCGCGGCGGCCGGGCCGTCCTGCGTTGTGACCTGCCAGCCGGGCGACAGCGCGGTGAGGCTCGCGGCGTCGCCGGTCAGCAGCGTGCCGCCGCCCTGCACGAAGAGTTGTGCGTACGCTTTGACGAGCGCGGACGGATCGACGACGCTTTTCGGATCGAGCCAGTGCAGCGCGCCGCAGAAGCCCGGCGCGAGGCTCGGTTCGTGCGCGAGCAGCGCTGCGGCATCGAGCGGCGTGATGCCGAGCCCGTGGCGGCGCGCGGTGAGCCCGGCCTCGGCCACGCCGCGTTCGAAGGCGGCCGGCGTGCGGAACGCTTCGAGCCAGCCGCTTGCGCGGACGAGTTCGCCGGCGCCGGCCCGCGCGATCAGCGCGTCGTGCTCGACGAGGCAGCGCTCGATCAGCGGCAGCATGTCGCGCGACGCCGCCGCGTGACGCAGCGGCGCCGATTCCCACCAGAAACGCGCGAGCCACGGCGCGAACGCGGGCAGCGACGCGCTGTGCCAGTAGAGATCGGTCGAGCGGTTCAGCGCATAGCGCATCAGCGTGAACGGGCTGCGCGGGAACGGATACGGTTCGACCGACGAGCGCTCGATCAGCCCCGCGTTGCCGAAGCTCGTGCCTTCGCCGGGCGCGCCGCGATCGACGAGGGCGACCTTGCGGCCGCGGTCCTGCAGGTGCAGCGCGGCGGAGACGCCGACGATGCCTGCGCCGAGAACGATGACGTCGAAATCCATGGGTGATGAAAGACGGTTGGCGGTGCGCTTGCCCGCGATGCGGTGTGCGCGCCCAGGTTGGGGGGCGTTCGAACTGCAAGCATACTCGCGGCGGCGCGGGGCACCAAGGGGTGCGCGTCGCTAACGACGCATGTTCCGCCACGCGGCCGAGAACTTCCGCGCGGCGTCGAAGCAAACGGCCTCGCTCCCCGGCGCGCCGATCAACTGCACGCCGACCGGCAACTCACCCGGCAGGAAGCACGGCGCACTGACGACCGGCAAACCCGCGAACGAGATCGGCTGCGTGAGCAGGCCGAGCGTCTTCGCGGGTTCGAGCGCTTCGCCGTTGACGTCGACGGTCGCGTCGGCGAAGCGCGGCGCGGCATAGGGCGTCGCGGCCGCGATCAGCACGTCGTGGTGTGCGAACAGCGCTTCGAGGCGCGCGCGCCAGGCGGCTCGACAGGCGATCGCTTCCAGATGGATGGTCTCGGGCGTCGCGAGGCCAGCCGCAATGCGCGACCGCAGGCGCTCGGAGACGAGCGGGGCCGGCGCGTCGAGCAACCCGCGATGGGCGCGAGCCAGTTCCACGTTCGAGATCACGACCGCCGCGTCGCGCACCCGCGCGACTTCGTCACGGCCGACCGGTATCGAATCGCTGGCGCGCAGGCAAGCCGCCGCGCGCCGCACGGCGCGTTGCGCGTCCGCATCGGCATGCCGTTCGAAATCGCCGGCCAGCACGGCGACGCGCAGCGGCGCGCCCGGTGCGCCAATTCGTTGCGCATGCAACGTCACCGCATCGCTGAGCATCGCGTCGTACAACGCCGCAAGATCGTCGATATCGTTCGCGAACCCGCCGACGGTATCGAGCGAATCGGCATAAGGCAGGCAACCGTCCCGCGACAGCCGCCCGTCGCTCGGCCGAAAGCCCCATACGCCGCACAGCGCGGCCGGCGCGCGGATCGAGCCGTTGGTGTCGCTGCCGAGCGCGAGCGGCACATAACCGGCCGCGACCGCGGCGGCCGAGCCGCTCGACGAGCCACCGGTCATGCGCGTCGGGTCCGCAGGCAGGCGCACGGAACCGTAGTGCGGATTCACACCGGTGGCGCCGCACGCGAGTTCGTCCATGTGGGTCGCGCCGACCGGCACCGCGCCGGCCGCGCACAGCCGGGCGACCATCGCCGCATCGGCAGCGGCGGCCGGCAACGCGGCGCGCGCGGGCGATCCCGCGACCGTCGTGTAGCCGGCCACGTCGAAGTTCCACTTCACGAGAAACGGCACGCCGGCGAGCGGGCCCGGGTCGAGCCCGTCCCGTACGCACCGGTCGATTCGCCGCGCGTCGCGCAGCGCCCGTTCGTCGAACGTCTGCGCGCACGCGTGGATCGCGCCGTCGCGCGCGGCGATGTCGGCGAGCGCGGCCTGCACGAGCGACTCAGCGCCGATACGCCCCGCGCGAACCTCGGCTGCCAGCGCGAGCGCGCTGCGCATCGACGGCGCCGTGCTCATGCACGCCGCCTCATGACCGCCCCATCAACCGGCGCGGAATCGACAAGATCAGCGCCGCCGCTGCGAACAGCGTGAACGCGAGCAGCGCGACACCGAATTCCGTGCTGCCCGTCAAACCCTTCGCATAGCCCATCAGCGTCGGGCCGACGAATCCGGCGACGGCCGCGCCGATGTTGACGAGCCCCGCGCCGCCGGCGGCCGCCTCGCCGGCGAGGATCCGCGACGGCAAACTCCAGAACATCGCGAGCGTGCTCATGATGCCGGCCACGCCGACGGTCAGGCACGCGACCGCGAGCACGGGGTGCGTGTGCATCCCGAGACTCGCGAGCAGCGCGACGCCGCCGATCGCGACCGGCAGCGCCGTATGCCAGCGCCGCTCGCCGGTGCGCACCGAATGCTGCGCGTTCGCGACCATCGCGACCGAGGCGGCGAGATACGGGATCGCGCTGACGAGGCCGACCGCGAGATTGCTGAGATCGCCGAGTGACTTGATCATCGTCGGCATCCAGAACACGAGCCCGTAGTTGCCGACGTTATAGAGAAACGACGTCGCGAACAGGATCCACAGCGTCGGCTCGCGCAGCGCGGCGCCGAGTTGCGTGCGCTTGCCGGCCGCCTCCTGCGCCATTTCCGCGTGGACCGTCCGCTTCTCGGCGTCGGTCAGCCATGTCGCGTCGTCGATCCGTTCGGTCACGCGCACGAGCAGGACCAGCCCGAGCGCGACGGCCGGCAGCCCTTCGAGCAGGAACATCCATTGCCAGCCGCGCAGCCCGAGCCCGCCGTGCGTCGCGTCCATGATCCAGCCGGACAGCGGGCCGCCGACGATCACGCCGAGCGGCATTGCGAGAAACAGCAGCGCCATCACCTTCGACAGCCGATGCGACGGAAACCACACGCTGAAATACGCGATCACGGCCGGGAAGAAGCTGGCTTCGGTCACGCCGAGCAGGAAGCGCAGCGCGTAGAAGCTGACCGTGTCGCGGGTGGCGAGCGTGGCGATCGACACCACGCCCCAGGTCAGCATCGACCCGGCGAGGCAGCGCTTCACGCCGACGCGCTGCACGAGCCAGCCGGCCGGCACCTGCAGCAGCAGGTAGCCGACGAAGAACAGTCCCGCGCCGACGCCGTACGCCGCTTCCGACAGGTGGAGGTCCGTCACCATCTGCAGCTTCGCGAAACCGACGTTCACGCGGTCGAGATAGCCGAAGAAGTAGCACACGAGGATCAGCGGAATGATGCGCCGGCTCAACCGCGCATACAGCGCATCGACATCGGGTGTAGCGGCGCCCGCGCGCGCATCGGCGGCGGACGGCATGCCGCGCGGCGAGGCCGCGCCGTTCGAATGGGTCATGACGATTCCCGGCTGGAGAGGGGGCGGCGCAGCGCGCGCCCGGGACGCGCGCCGGTGTGGCGCCCGTTCGCGAGTACGGCCTGCCCGTTGACGAATACGTGCTCGATGCCGTCGGGGCGCAGCGTCGGGCTCGCGAAGGTCGCGCGGTCGATCACGCGTGCGGGATCGAACACGACGAGATCGGCGTAGTTGCCGACCGCGAGCCGGCCGCGCTCCGCGATCCCGAACTGCTCGGCGGTGAGGCCCGTCATCTTGCGCACGGCCGTCTCCAGCGGGAACAGGCCGCGCTCGCGCGAGAATTCGCCGAGCACGCGCGGGAAGGTGCCCCACAGCCGCGGATGCGGGCGCGTGTCGTTCGGCAGGCCGTCTGAGCCGACCATCGTCAGTTCGTGGCCCATGATGCGTTCGACATCCGCTTCGTCCATCACGAAGTAGATCGCGCCGGCCGGGCGCAGCGCGTCGATCGCCGCGTCGACGGAATCGCCGAACAGCGGCAGCAGGTCGTGGAAGTCGCGGCCCGCGAGCTCGGGATGCGGCTTCGACCACGCGAGGATCACACGCGACGACTGGCGGATGCGGTCCGCGCGCAGCATCGTCGACGTGGCCGGATACGGATGGCAGTCGACGCACAGCGCTTGCCGCGCCCGCTGCGCGTCGATGTGCGCGAGCGTCTCGATCGAGCGGCCGTGGTTGGCCTTGCCGGCCACCTTGTGATGCGACAGCACGACGCGCACGTCGAGCGCGCGGCCGATCGAGAATGCCTCGTCGAGCGACGCGATGATCGCGTCGGTCTCGTCGCGCAGGTGCGTCGCGAACACGCCGCCCGTGTCGCGCAGCGGCGCGCACACGTCGATCAGCTCGTCGGTGGTCGCGGCGGCGGCGGGCGGATAGAAGGTGCCCGACGATACGCCGAACGCGCCGGCCGCCATCGCTTCGCGCACGTCGGCCGCCATCTCCGCGATTTCCGCTGCGTCGGCCGCGCGTTCGAGATCGGCCATGTGTCGTACGCGCAGCGTCGAATGGCCGACGAGGGCCGCCGTGTTGACGGCGGCGGGCGTGGCATCGAGCGCGTCGAGATACGCGCGAAAGGACGGGAAGCGGAACGCCTGCCATGCGCCGAGCAGGTCGAGCGGCTGCGGCACGTCGCGTTCGGCGAGCAGCGGTGCGAGGCTGATCCCGCAGTTGCCCGCGATCACCGTGGTGACGCCTTGCGCGACCTTGGGTTCGACGTCGGGATCGGTCAGCACGAACGCGTCGTCGTGCGTGTGGCTGTCGATGAAGCCCGGCGCGACGACCAGGCCGCTCGCGTCGAGCGTGTGCGCGGCCGTCGCGCCGCTCAGGTCGCCGATCGCGGCGATGCGCGTGCCGGTCACGCCGAGATCGGCGTCGAAGCGCGCGGCGCCCGTGCCGTCGATCAGCTCGCCGCGCCGCAGGATCACATCGAAATGCATGGTGGCTCCTCCAGAATCCGTCCGGACCCGGAGCGTCGCCCGTTTCCGTCGTTCGTATCGGCCACCATCGTCCCCGGCCATTTTTCGGGCGTCCAATGCCGTTCGGCTCACGATTCATGCGAAACCGGCATCAATGCGGGTGGCGCCGCGCCCGCGGGCGGTTCGCGGGCGTCAGGCGAGCGACGCCTTCACCAGGGCCTGGAGGTCGCTCGCGAAGCTGGACATCGAGATGGTGCGGTGCCGCACGATGCCGACCGTGCGCTCGATCGTCGGGCTCGCGATCGGCACCGCGCGCACGGCGGGTGAACCGTACGCGCGCAGCGCGCTCTCTGGCAGGATCGCGCAGCCGACGCCGGCCGCCACGAGCGCCGCGACGCACGAGATGTGCTCGACCTCGTAGAACCAGCGGGTCCGCACGGCTTCCTGGCCCATCAGCATTTCGAGCAGCAGGCGGTTGCCGCTGTCGCGCCCGCCGATGATCAGCTTCGCGTGCCGCAATTCGCCGAGCGTGACGGCGTCGGCGCGCGCGAGCGGGTCGTCCTCGTGGGCCGCGAGCACGTAGCGGTCGGTGAAGAGCGGCTCGAACGCGAGATCGCCGTCGTCGCCCGGGTGCAGGCTCACGCCGAATTCGGCGATGCCCGCGCGCACCTGCGACAGCACGAAATCGTGATTGCCGTCGAGGATCTGCACGGCGACATGCGGATACCTGGCCGCGTACTGGCGCAGCACGTCGGGCAGCGCCCGCGCGACGACGGTGGGGATGCACGCGAGCCGCACCTTGCCGTAGCGCTTCTCGGCGATCTCCTGGATCGACGACAGCATCATCCCGAGCTGCGCGATCTGCTCGCGCGCCATCGGCAGGAACTGGCGGCCGACGCCCGTCAGCGTCACGCTGCGCGTGGTGCGATGGAACAATTCGACGCCGAGCGCCTGTTCAAGCTTCTGGATGCGGCGCGACAGCCCCGGCTGAGTCAAGTGCAGCTTCTCCGCGGCGCGATGGAACGTGCCGAGCTCCGCGACGGCGACGAACGCTTCGAGTTCCGAGTTTTCGACTTTCATGACGCTGGGCGCTCCGTGTCCGATGCGACGGCACGGAACGACGCGCCGCGATCAAGCGGTCATTGTCGTCGAAATCGCGGGGCGAGCCCGGCGGTGACGCCGACGATCGCGAATGCGGTGTTCAGGTTGACGGGGAAGCGGTTGAGGGAGACGTCGTTCGATTTGTCGGCGGTGGGGTAGCGCGGAGGCATCGCGGTTGTTCGCGCGACCGGACGCGAGAAGGCATTCGCGTCCGGTGCGTGAGCAGGTCGTGTGGCAACGATTATCGGCAGTCGAACATCAGATTGTGATGCCGTGATTCGTCAATCGACTGTGCAGTTCGTTGAGCCGACCGCGAGCGATATCGGCGAGTCGGTACCGGATGTGCTGCTCCGGATATCCGTTGTAAATGAGCGACATGACAAAATGCGGACCGATCGTGCTCGACACATCGAGACATCGGATAAATCTATTTTTTACATGTCAATAAAATAAAATTTAATTGTTGACCGTTCTTTATCGAGATTTGCGTAAAAAGCCGGTTTGTGACTATTCGAACTTATCCTAAATCTAAATCTGCTCGTGGGATTGTTAGCAAAGAATTGTCAGAAGGATTAGGATCTGAATTGTCGTGTCCGATTGTTGACGTGTGCGGAACAGACTGGTATTTCATTGGGGCAGAGTACGGACGGAATAGATGTATTCATTCCGAAAAGTTTTCGAATCGTCAAATCCAGAGGCTGGACGACGGAAATTGAACAAATGGATACCGCGAAAACATAGGGCAAAGCAGGGGATTAAATCGGGATAAGCAGCGGACGCGGCTCTTTGTAATTATGACAAAACACATACAAATCTTTCTTTGAATTACGATGCGGCGGAGACCAATCATTACGCCGCTAACAAGTGAAGAATCGAGAAACTTCGGCAGCGTTAATTTCGGCGTTGGCGAGTGTTTCCGCGTTAGCGCAAGGCGTTCCGCCGTCTGAAATTACGTCCGGCCCGCAAATCCAGCGTTTGCAACAGCAGCAACTTGAAGCCGCCAAGGAGCTGAATCCGCGCCCGAACGTACTGACGCCGACCGGGGAAGCATCGTCGAATGCCGGCCTCGCGAGCTTGCCACTCGACACCCCGTGTTTCCCGATCAAGGAAATCGCGCTGGAAGGCAATACGTTCGGCTGGCTCGCCCGTTTTCTTCGGCCGATCGCGGGGCAATGCGTCGGCAAGACCGCACTCAAGCAGATTCAGGACGCGGCCAATAACGCGCTGATCGAGCGCGGCTACGTGACGTCTCGCGTTCTTGTGCCGACTCAATCGTTGCAATCGGGAACGTTGACGTTGCGTGTCGTCCCGGGTCGCATCAGCGACGTGCGAGCGGACAAGTCCACCATCGGCTGGCTGCGCGCGGCGCTGCCGACTTCCGGCGGCGCGCTGTTGAACCAGCGCGACATCGATCAAGGGCTGGAGAACCTGCGCCGTCTTCAATCCCAGTCCGATACCACGTTCGACATCGCGCCCGGGCTCAACCCGGGGGACTCCGAACTCGTCCTGCATCCCGGCGCCGGCAAGCGCTGGCATGCCGTCATCGGTACGGACAACGCCGGCCTCGACTCGACGGGCAAGTACGAATTGTCCGGCTCGTTCACGTTCGATTCGCCGTTTCATCTCTACGACCAGCTGCAAATCGCCGGCACGACGAACGCGAACTTCGGCGCATCCGACAAGGGCAACCAGTCGGTGTCCGCCAACTACAGCGTGCCGCTCGGCTACGCGATGCTGACGCTGAACGCGAGCCGCTCCCGCTACAAGCAGACCGTCGCAGGGTTTGGCGAGCCGATCGAATACAGCGGTGTTCAGTCCCAGCTACAGGCCGGACTGTCCGGCGTGATCCATCGAAATGCACACGCGCGTACGGAGATCCACGGCAACCTGTTCCACAAGATCAGCCGCAATGCGATCGATGGCATGGATCTTCCGGTGCAGCATCGCGACATCATCGGCTACGAAATGGGTCTCGCGCATCGGCACACCATCGGCAACGTCGTGCTCGACGGTTCGTTCGCCTGGCGCGCGTCGTTGCCGGGCTTGTCGAGCAATGCCGGCACGGTGTTGGGTGCGTCGGACTTCGACGGCAAGACGCAGGTCGAGCTGGCGAGCCTCAGTGCACAAGTGCCCTTCAAAATCGGCGGCCAGGCGTTCTCGTACCAGTTCGGCTGGAACATGCAGAACGCACGCACGCCGCTGACGCCTTCGGACTATTTCACGATCGGCACGCGTTATGCCGTGCGTGGATTCGATCAACAACTGACGCTGGCCGCGGAAAGCGGCTGGGCCATTTCCAACGAACTCGACTGGTATGTGCCGACGCCTGTCGGCACGCAGGCGCTGTATGCCGGCGTCGATGCCGGGCGCGTGCGCGGGCCGGCTGCGCAATACCTGATTGGCGAGACGCTCGTGGGTGCCGTCGTCGGTGTGCGCGGCAATCTCGCACCGAAAAATGTTCTCGGTGCGGCGCTGAACTACGACGTCTCGCTCGGCTTTCCGTTGTCGAAGCCACAAAGTTTCAACACGAGTTCGCCGACGCTGTTGTTCCAGGTCAGTACGTTGTTCTAAGCGTAGTTGGGGTGGGCCGGACGAGGTCGCGGATCTCGATTCGGCGTTTCGTTGATCGTCAAGTTGAAGAGGAAAGAACTATGCAGCAGGTATATGAGAAGCGGCGCGTTTTGCACGCCGCGACGGCAATGTTTGCGTTGATGGCAGGGCTTGGATTGAGCGCGTGTGGTGGTGACGACGGTGATGGCGGAAGCACCGCTACATCGACCGATGCATCGGCCGGCGGTAATTCGTCGGGCGGACCGTCTTCGTCGTCCATTCGTGTGGAAGGTCAGTCGCAAGCGCTGTCGAGCAGCTTGACGACGGTGAGCGTGTTTACGCCGCCGGTGTCGTGGAATGCGGATGGCTCGTTCCCGAGCGGGTCGCTCACGTTGTCGGCGAGCGGCGTGGACGCTTCGCAACTGAAGTCGCAGGCTCCGGGCGCGTATACGACGCTGCCCCGCACCAAGGATGTCCTCAGCCTGTCGACCGGCACCGTGACCGACATCGCCGGCAATGGCGATTTTGCGATCGGCCGCTGGACAGCGGGTAGCGATTCCGCCGGCCGCTCGTACACCGTCAACCAGGGCCAAGCCTGGGCAGTCGGTGCCCCGGTGACGGTCAGCGTGACCGATCAGACGCAGTTGAACTGCTCGCTGGTGGCCGCAACGCGTCCGACGTCGATGGACGGCAATACCGCACCGGGTTCGCTCGGCGGTGCGACCGCTGTCGTGACCAGCCAGAAGGACGTTCTCGGCAACATCGGCGCGCATGCGGCCTTGACGCTGCAGTACTCGATCGGCGCGGACAAGAACCAGACGTTCAGCGGTGACACGCAGGTCGGTTCGATGTCGACGTCGAAGGCGAAGCGATCGTCACTGTTCACCCAGTTCACCGGACCGAATGCGTCGACGCCATATCTCGTCGTGTCGTATGGCGTTCCTGCACCGACGGTGGGTGGTGTCAACGGCCTGGCGATGCTGAGCTGCAAGTAACGCGTGAGCACCGCCGGCGGCATCAACGGAACAACGATGTCGCCGGCCTGACGTATTTTCAAGAAGAAATCGATCATGAATTCCGGAATCTTTCGCTTGGTGTTCAATGCCGTGCGCGGCATGCTGGTGACCGTCGACGAACATGCATCGGCGCACGGGGGCGGCGAACGCGCTCGCGTGCGACGACCGGCTCGTCCCGCATCGGAGGCATCCGGAATCTCGATCTGGTTTGCCGCACGTGCGACTGCCTTTGCTGCGCTCTGCGCGTTCGGCATGCAACCGCTGGTAGCCGAAGCCCGGGCCACGCTGCCGATCACGCCCGACCGCAGCGGGCCGACGCATCCGGTCGTCGGCGTCTCGGCGTCGGGTGTGCCGCTGGTCAATATCACCGCGCCGAAAAATGGCGTCTCGCTGAACAACTTCACGCAATACAACGTCGGGACGAAGGGGGCGGTGCTGGTCAACAGCGGCCAGAATTCACAGACGCAGCTCGCCGGCTGGGTGCAGGGCAACCCGTTCCTCGGCAACAACGCCGCACGTGTGATCGTCAACCAGGTCACGTCGGGCAATCCCAGCCAACTCCTCGGCCCGACCGAGATCGCGGGTCGTCGCGCGAATCTCGTGATTGCCAACCCGGCAGGTATCACGTGCGCGGGTTGCGGTTTTCTGAATGTTCCGCGCGTGACACTGACGACCGGCGTGCCGACCTTCAATCCGGACGGCACGTTGGCCGGCTTCAATGTCACGCAGGGGCAGATCGGCATCGCGGGCGCCGGGCTGGATGCCCACGGCAGCCCGATCGACCTGATTGCACGTGCGATGACCATCAACGGTCGGGTGTGGGCGGATTCGATCAATGCGGTGGCCGGTGCGAACCGGGTCGACTATGCGAACAACGTCGCGCAGGCTCAAGCGGGTACCGGCGCAGTGCCGGGCGTCGCGATCGACGTGCAGGCGCTGGGCAGCATGTTCGCCAATAGCGTGCGCATGATCGGGACCGAGGGCGGCGTGGGGGTGCGGGACGCGGGTTCCATCACGTCGCTGACCGGCGATATTCACGTCTCGAACAACGGCGACGTGACGATCGCGCCGACCGCACGTCTGCAATCGGCGGCGAACATCCGGATCGATGGCGCCGACGTCGTTCAGCAAGGCACGATTGTCAGCAAGCAGGGCACGGATCTGAACGCGTCCCGGGCACTGTCGAACGCCGCAACGATTTCATCGGGCGGCAACGCGAATCTGACAGCCGCGACTTCGCTGGGTAACAGCGGCCGGATTTATGCCGGTGCCAATGCCGAGGGCAATCTGGTCGGCGGCGGCTCCGTTACCGCGCGCGCGGCGGCCGTGACGAGCAGCGGCACGCTCGCGGCTGGCAACAACGTGAACCTGTTCGCGAACGATGTCACGCTGGACCACGGAACGGTGAATGCGTCCAGCGCAATCAATGTCACGACGAATGGCACGCTGTCGAACGTCGCCGGCACGATGAGCGGCCAGAACCTGACGCTGAACGCAGGCAAGCTGGTCAACGACGCAGGCACGATCAACTCGCGCAATCTCGCGAACGTGACCGCCCAATCGGTTTCGAACCGATCGGGCACGTTGGTGGCGGACGCACTGTCGTTGAACTCGGCGGGCGCAGTCGACAACACCCAGGGGCAGATGTTTGCGCGCACCGCCCTGATTGCTGCAACCGACCTCACGAACGTGGCTGGTGAGATCGGCACCTCGACGGGCATGTTGGCGCTGACGGCAACCGGCGGCGTGTCGAACGACGACGGGAAGATCGCGGGTGGCAACGGCTTCACGCTGACTGCGAACACGGTTTCCAACGCGCAAGGGCAGATCGGTTCCGTGGCGGGTGATACGTCGCTCGACGTCACGCAATCGCTGAACAACAAAAACGGCAAGCTTGCGTCCGGTAACGATCTGTCTATCCAGACCGCCCATCTCGACAACTCGGCCGGATCGATCGGCGCGCACGCAGCGCGAATCAACGCAACCGATGTCGTGAATTCGGGCGGCCGGATCGGCACGACCGATATGTTGACCGTCGAGACGACGGGTGCCGTCTCGAATCGGTCCGGCGCTGTTGTCGGCGGCAATGGCTTGTCGCTGACAGCAAACCGTATCGACAACACATCGGGCACGATCGGATCGGCTGCCGGCGACACGACGCTGCGTGCGACGCAAGCTGTGACGAACACCGGCGGGACGGTGAGTTCGGCCAATGCGCTCACCGTTGCGAGCGACACCCTCGACAACTCGGACGGCAGCATCACGGCCGTGCGCGGCGCGCTAATCCAGACGGGGGATCTCGTCAATGCGGGCGGCCAGATCGGTTCGTCGTCGGATACGTTGTCGTTGAACGCGACCCGCCGGGCGTCGAACGCCGGCGGCAAGCTGGTGGGGGCAACTGGTCTGTCGGCAACAGCGGCCACGCTGAGTAACCATGCCGGCCAGATCGGCACGTCCGCCGGCAACGTGACGTTGACTGTCTCGCAGGCGCTCGACAATACGCAGGGCAAGATTGTCGCTGCTGGCGCGCTGAACACGCAGGCCGGTACCTTCGACAACACACAAGGCACGGTTTCGGCAGATGCCGCGAAGCTCGCTGTAGCGGGCGCGTTGATGAATACGAGCGGGACGATTGCGACGACACGCGACATGACCGCGACCGCGCAGACCGTCTCGAACCGCAGCGGCACCGTCGGCTCCGTCTCGGGCGCGTTGTCCGTCACGACATCCGGTACGACGGACAACGCAGCCGGCAAGCTGCTGGCGTCGGGCGATACCACGCTGACCAACACCGGGTTGCTGAACTCGGGTGGCACGATCACGGGCGCGAACGTCACGCTTGCATCGGGACAAGGCGCAATCGACAACACGCTCGGCAACGTGGCGGCAAGCCAGTCGCTGACGAGTCGTTCGGGCGCATTCGATAACCGGTCCGGGTTGGTGCAGGCTACGGGCGCGGTCGACATCGACACACACGGCCAGACGTTCGACAACAGCGTACTGGCGGGGCAATCCGTCGGCGGCCAGGTCCTCGGCCACGGCGTGACGCTGACCACGGGGGCACTGAGCAATGCGGGCGGCGCGATTTCGTCGAGCGGCGCAGCGACCCTCGACGCGGCATCCGTGACCAATGATGCGGGCTCGCTCGTGGCGGATGGCGCATTGACGGTGCGGAGCGCCGGCACGGTGTCGAACGTGGCGGGCCAGATCGGCGGCAACAGCGATGTAACCGTGTCCGGTACGACGATCGACAACACGCGCGGGGCGATGCACGTGAGTGGCGCGCTGTCGGTGACGGGCGATACGATTCGCAATGCGCAGACCGCCCATTCGACGTTGCCGATGACGGCAGGGGTGCCGGGTCTGGTTGCGGGGATGGAAGGCGCGAGTGTTGTCCTTGATGCACGTCAGGCGATCGACAATACCGCCGGCTCGATTCGTGCCGACAAGGATGCGACACTGACCGGACCGACCATCGACAACACGTCGGGCAGCATCCAGTCGAAGGGCACGGCCACGTTGGTCGCGGCGAATACGCTGGTCAATAGTCAGGGCGACATCAACGGCGGTCAGCGGCTGACGGTCTCGACACGCACGCTCGACAACGATGGCAAGCTCCAATCGGCCGGCGATGTCGACGTGACGACGCAAGGCGACCTGACCAACAGCGGCCAGATTGTTGCGGGCCACGATCTGACGGCCGCGGCCGGCGGTGTGCTCGACAACAGCGGCACGCTGTCGGCGGGCAATGTTGCCAACGTGACTGCCCATTCCATCCGGAACCGCGCGACTGGCGAGATTTTCGGTGGCCACGCCACCAACGTTCACGCGAACCAGTCGATCACGAACGAAGGTCTGATCGATGGCGGCGCAACGACGGTGACGGCCGGCGACACCATCACGAATGAGGGTGGCCGCATCTACGGCGACACCGTTGCGGTGGGGGCGAACACGGTCGTCAACGACCAGAACGATCAGGGCGTGGGTGGCGTGATCGCGTCGCGCGGCGATCTCGACATCGGCGCGCAAACGCTCAAGAACCTGAACAATGCGTTGCTCTACGCGGGCAACGACATTCGTATCGGCGGTGCACTGGATGTGAACCGTCAGGTGACCGGCGCCGCGCAGACCGTGACGAACAACGGTGCGCAGATCGACGCGGGGCGCGACATCACGATCGGTGCAAACCGGTTCGAGAACCTGAACTCGAACTTCCAGACCTCGACGGTCACCACCGACAGCGGCAACCAGTTGTGGTACCAGGTGCCCGGCTCGACCGAAAGGATCGATCCGTCGACCGTCTACCTGTATCAAAAGAACAGCCAGGAAATTCATCCGGGCACCGACTATCAGTGGGCACTGGACGACGACCAGAAATTCATTCTGTTGCCGTCGACCAAGTATCCGTTCGCCGAGTATGCCAAGTACACGATGAATGGTGTGGCGGGCAAGATCGATAACACGGCGTATGCCGCAATCAACTTTGGTGTGGACGGCGCAGCCGCACAAACCGGTGCGTATCGGACCGTCCCGGCTGACATTTGGGCGACGCTCGGCGTTGCGCCGCCGCCGGACGCGAATCCGACATGGATGACGTCGGGGCCATTCGCCATGACTGCAGGTGCTGGACTGGTTGCCGGCAGACGCGGGGTCGGCAGCGATTGGTTCGCCATCAAGCCGCCCACGGAAGCCGATGTGACCGGTCAGAAGCCGCCAGTCTTCGGGCCGCCGAGCCCATCATGCCTGACCTCGACCCACGCCGCGTGTGCACCGTTCCAGCAGTGGTACAAAGCCACCGTAGTCGCCTACCAGAACCTCAATCAGGCGGTCACCGCGTATAACGGCGACGTGTCGGGCCGGCTCGTTCAGACCTATACCGTCTATACCGTCGACGTCAAATCGACCAGGGACGTTGTCACCGAGTCTCAACCCGGCACGATCACCGCAGGCCGCCATATCACGATCAACACGCGTTCCGGTGTCAACGACAAGAGCCAGATCGTGGCCGGCGACGGCAACCATCCGAACAACGTGCCGAACATCGGCGCGACCGGCACCGAGACGTTCACGGGCTCGGGCAAGGCGATTCATACGTGGGTGCAGTCGGGCGGCGCGTTCCACGGTGACGAACGCGCATCGTCGACGACTGATTACTCGCCGGCCATCCCGTCGCAAACGATCGATCTTCCGGTGGTGCTCACCGATCCGAACAAGCCGTCCAATCCGGTCAAGAGCGTGGCGGCCGAGACGTCGGCTGCGCAGGGTGCGAGCGGCACCGGTGTGACGCCGGTGGCAGGCAAGGACGTTGGCGCACAGGTGTCGACCGGCGCGGGCATTGCGGGCGTCGGCGGCGAGGCCGTCTCGGCAGTGAAGGCCAATGTTGGCGGTGTCGTCGTGCGTACGGTGACACCGAACACGCGCTTGCCGAACAACGCGTTGTATCAGGTGACGACCGACCCGGGCAGCCAGTTCCTGATCGAGACGGACCCGCGCTTTACCGATTACCGGAAATGGCTGTCGAGCGACACGATGCTGAATGCGCTCAAGGTCGATCCAAGTACTGTTCTCAAGCGCATCGGCGACGGCTTCTACGAGCAGCAGCTGATTCAGCAACAAATCATCCAGACGACCGGGCAGCGTTTCGTCGGCGACTACACCGACAACCAGAGCCAGTACCAGGCGCTGATGGCGAACGGGGTGAAGGCGTCGCAGCAGTTCGGGCTGAACGTCGGCACGGCGCTGACCGGTGCGCAAATGGCCGTGCTGACGAGCGACATCGTCTGGCTCGTGAATCAGACCGTGACGCTGCCGGATGGCAGCCAGCAGACGGTGCTGGTGCCGCAGGTGTATCTGCATGCGAACGCGGCGGATGTGACTGGCGAAGGCACGATCGTTTCCGGGAAGAACGTCACGGTCGATGCGGCTGGTGCATACAAGAACTCGGGCACAATCGCGAGCCGCAACGTGACCGTCATCCGCGCCGATTCGATCGACAACAGTGGCACGGTTTCGGGTGGAACCGTGCTCGCGAGTGCGAACCAGGATCTGAACAACCTTGGCGGGTTGATTCAAGGCAATGCCGTCGCGCTGTCGGCCGGGCGCGACCTCAATCTGACGAGCACCACCAGTTCGGCGACGGCGAAGAGCGGCAGCGCAACCGGCATCGATCGCGTGTCGGTGATCAATGCGGGCGCCTTGCAGGCTGTTGCCGGCCGCGATCTGAATGCCAACGCGGCCGCGATTGCGACGACCGGAGGCGCGGTGCTGGCAGCGAACAACGATGTCAATCTGAATGCGGTTCGCCAGAGCAGCCAGGATGCGGTGAAGTGGGATGACCGCAACCATGCGGAACACTCGGCGTCGATCGACACGGGTACGCAGATTGCATCGGGCGGTAACCTGGCGATCGTGGCCGGCCGCGACGTGAATGCGACGGCTGCTTACGCGAACGCGCACGGGGCGCTCGGCGTGAGTGCCGGGCGCGATGTCAACCTGAAAGCCGGTGAACAGAGCGCGAGTGCGAACGAAGAACATTATCGGAAGGAGAGCGGCTTCCTGTCGTCGAAGTCGACGCACACGATCGATTCGAGCAGCTATACCAATGCGATCGGTACGACGTTGTCGGGCAACACCGTCGCCGTACAGGCCGGAAACGACCTGACGGCGAAGGCTGCGACGATTGCGGGAACCAACGACGTGAGCCTCGTGGCTGGCCGTGATCTGACGATCACGACCGCGGACACGGTCTCGAACGAATATCACTACAAGGATGTGAAGAAGTCCGGCCTCGGCAGCGCGGGCGCCGGGATCTCGTATGGCACGAACCAGACGATCGATAGCAGTCGCGATACGGTCAAGGGTTCGCAGGGGAGTTTGATCGGCAGCACAGACGGCAATGTTTCGATGCTGGCCGGCAACAAGCTTCATGTCACGGGCTCGGACATCGTCGCGGCAAAGAATGTGACGGGTATCGCGAAGGAAGTGACGATCGATGCGTCGCAGACGAATCGTCATCACGAAGAAACCCACGAAGTGAAGAGCTCGGGCTTCACGCTGGCGGTGAAGTCGCCGGTGATCGATGCGATCCAGAACGTGAATCAGCAGGCGCAGGGTGCGGGAGGCAGCAAGGACGGACGTGCGTCGGCGCTGCATGCGATCGCGGCGGCGGGCGGCATGGCCGATCTGGTCGACGCGACAGGCAACATGACGAAGGCGCTGAACGATCCGAATGGCAAGGTCGATGCGAAGGTGGAACTAAGCTTCGGTTCGTCGTACAGCAAGTCGACGTTTACCGAGGACAGCACGCAGAACAACGGCAGCACCGTGAGGGCGGGTGGCACGGCCGCGTTCGTGGCGACCGGTGACAAGAACGCCGGACAGGGCAACGTGACGATTCAGGGATCGGACGTATCCGCGAAGGACGTGCTGCTGCAGGCGACGAACAAGGTCAATCTGGTCAACAGTACGGATACGGACAGCACGCGCAGCACGAACGAGTCGAAGAGTTCGAGCGTGGGTGTTTCGTATGGCACGGGCGGGTTTGGGGTGTCGGCGTCGATGTCGCGGGCGCATGGCGATGCGAACTCGGATGCGGCGACGCAGAACAATACGCATATCAACGCGAGCAATACCGCGACGATCGTCAGCGGCGGGGACACCAATATCGTCGGGGCGAACGTCAATGCGAACAAGGTTGTCGCGGATGTTGGTGGAAATCTGAATCTTGCGTCGGTGCAGGATACGAGCAAGAGCGCTGCTCATCAAAGCAGTTCGGGTGGCGGGTTCAGTGCGAGCATGGGCGGCGCGAGTGCCAGCGTCAGCATGCAGAACGGCCACGCGAGCGGCAACTATGCGGGCGTGAACGAGCAGTCGGGTATTCAGGCGGGAGACGGTGGCTTTGATGTCACGGTCAAGGGCAATACGGACCTGAAGGGGGCGTATATCGCGAGTACGGCTGCGCTGGACAAGAACCAGCTCACGACCGGGACGCTGTCGTTTTCGGATATTCAGAATCACTCGGAATACGACGCGAGCAGTTTCGGAGTCAGCGCGGGTGGTGGTGTTGGTAATGGCGGTAACAACTACGCGACGCATGGGCCGACGAGCGGGAAGAACACGGGTGGCGCTTTGCCGCTCTATGTGAGCGAGAGCGATAGCAGCGATGCGACCACGAAGAGCGCGATCAGTGCAGGCGGCATCACGATCACGGATCAGGCGAACCAGAAGCAGGATGTTGCGACGCTGGAGCGTGATACGTCGAATCTGAATGGCACGGTCAGCAAGACGCCGGATCTGCAACAGGTGCTGAGCAATCAGTCGGATCTGATCAATGCCACGCAGGCGGCGGCGGAGACGATTGCGAAGCAGATCGGTAGCTATGCGGATAAGAAGCGCGGTGAAGCGCAGAAGAATGCGGATAGCACGAGTGATCCGGTGCTTAAGGCTCAGTATCAGCAGGAAGCGAAGGACTGGGCCGAGGGCGGCGACAATCGGGCGGCACTGCATATGGCTGGTGGCGCATTGACTGGTGGCTTGACCGGGGGGGGGCTTGGGTGCGGTTGGCGGGGCAGCGGGTGCAGGTCTGTCGGCGAAGCTCGCGCCGCAATTGAATGAAATCGCTCAATCGATCAAGGATGCTGGGCCGACTGGTAACAAGAACGTCGACGAACTGTTGGGGAATCTGGCGTCGAATGTGTTGGCTGGTGGTGCGGGGGCGGTGGTTGGGGGTGGGACGGGGGCATTGGCCGGGGCGAGCGTGGATCGGTTTAATCGCCAACTGCATCCGGATGAAAGGGCATCGATTGAACGAAGGAAAGAAAGCTATGCAAAGCAAAACGGGTTGACCGTTGCTCAAGCTGAACAAGAGTTGTTGATGCAAGCAAACATGATGGTCCAGAACGGTTCGCCGGGACAATGGAACGAACGTGCCGCGAAGTTTTTGCGTGAAGATCGCGGCCTGTTGCTGGCAGATGGAGGTAGCGGTACAGGCTATATGTTCTATACGACGCCGGAGCAGAGGGCGAACGTGGAGATGTATGCGAAGTACTACCCGAATGGCGTGGGGATGAATATTCCGAATGGTCAGGCGATCGCGAACTCGGCGGGGCGGGACAAGGGAATCCAAGGCACATACGAGAAGCTCACGCTGGGTGCAGCAGCGGGCGCGGTGGGAATCGCGGTAGGTGCTCCGATCGCGGCGCTGTCGGGTACGCCGATTTTTAGTACGGGCGGATTGCTGGGTTCGGGATCGTTGGCTTCGCCGGTTGGGACGGGAGCGATTAGTGCGGGGATCAATGCGGGAGCGCAGTACCGCAAGGATGGCGAGGTCAACCCAGTTGATGTAGCCGGCGCATTTGCGACGGGCGTAGCTGGCTCGTATGGTAAGTTGGGTTGGAACGTATTCGTGAATACGATTGGTGGGGCGACGACGACGGCGCTTAACAATATCTTGCAGGGGAAGAATGACAGTGTAGTCGGTGCGGGTATAACCAGTGGATTGTTTAGTTCACTCGGCTATGGGGCAGGAAAGATCTCCGGTGATGCCATCAATTCCGCAATGAAGCCTACGATCAGTAATTCGACAAACTGGGCTGGTAGCGGTGTGTGGTCTGGTAGTGGCTACAACATCTTTGTGCCCAATAATGCTGCCGCAATTGGTGCAACATTCTCGGGCGGAACGATGCAGGAGGGTGTGCAAAATATGTTCAATCATATGTTGGATCGGAGGGGCGGGAAGTGATCCGGCGATTAGCCTTGCTTGCAATTCGTATGTTATTTATATGGTCGGTTACATGTGCGGTTGCCTGGGTTGGTGGGGCGTATATGTATTCATTTTTTAATGAGATTGATTATTTTCCGGGATGGTATGACGTAAAGGAGGTGGCTAGGGCTTCTGCGATTATTTCCTTGGTATTCGTTGCGCTTGCTTGGATAAATATGCGGAAGTAGTAGAGATAGGTCCGCGGGAGATGGAAATTGCATCATTTGGGGAGCGCTGGCGTTTTAAGGTTGAAAGGTGTGTCGTGGCGGACCATTAGTCAATGGTAGTGATCGAATCCGGGGTGTGATGCTTTAACGAGAAGTTACGCGAGAGTGACAAGATGACGAGGAAGATGCAGGCCATGATCGGTCAAGGATTGCGTGCGCTGAGTTTATTTCTTCTCATTTGTATTCCGGGAATGGGTGTTATCTACTTCGTCGGTGCATATCTGAGTTGTGCTTTTGTAGACGGCTGTTACGCCAAGCTTGGTGTGGTTGGCGTCTTTGAAACTGTGAGCGTAAAAGGACTTCTTGTGAGGGGAATTTCTTTGGCTGTCGCGTTTACGTTGGTCGTGTGGCCCCGAATCCGGTAGTAATAAAATAATGACAGTCTGATTTTAATGCGGGGTGATTTAATTGACCATTTCGCAATGGTGAAGAATTGCGGGCGAAGAGCGATGGTGGTGGGTGAGGCTCTATGAAGAGAGATTATGAAGTGGATAATTGCATTCGTCGGGGTATGGTTAATTTGCGTTACTGGACTTTTCGCAATTTGGGTACTCGGTTTGTATCTATATTGTGTATTTACTCCAGAGTGCCTTGATCGAGTAAATGTTCATATTATTATTGGTGCGGTGGATGTGGAAAGTGTCTTTATAAAGGGGCGTTGTCGGCAATAGCTATAGTCGGAATTTCGTGGTTCAGGAGAAAGCAGCGATAGCGAACGAATTCGGTTTGCTCAATCCGTAGCTGACACCTGGCAAAAATCGTTTAGCCGGATGTAGGTAAGTATGCTGTATCTGGTGTTGTCGGTGTGATTGCAGGAAATCTGTCAGGTCGTGCTTTAGAGGTGGCGCTGGCGACACGCGAGACCGCGAACATATTTGGTAGCGTAATGCAGGTCAGACGGTGCGGACTTCCCTGAATAAACGATGGGTTGGCTTAGTTGATTTTCGGGTTGGTAAGAAATGAAAATAAGATTTATCGAGGATGGAAACTTTTCACAATGGATGCGGACTGGCTTGCTTGCTTGCTTGCTTGCTTGCTGGTGGCGTTCTAATTATGTTTGTCGCGTACAAGTACGTTCCACCTGCGCCGTTTGGAGGTTTTCTACTGCTGTTCGGGTTTGGGGTCGTGGCCGTTGGTGGATATGCAAGTAGGGCGCATATGTTGAAGATCAAACCGTTCGACAACAGCTACAAGAAGGCGCGTCAGAGCTACGAATCGGGCAGCGATGATGAAGGAGGAAAAAGTGAGCAAAGCATGGTCGAACAATAGTGAGCCCAAGGATAATTTTGCGGTTGCTCAGGTTGCACTTTACATTTTCGCAATACTCCAGGTGGTTGCCGTGCTGATGGCTGTGAGCGGTGCTATACCTCTGGGCTTGGCACCACAGGCCTCGTCAGCACAACGAATTTCAGTAACCGCGAATGCAGTCGTCAACATTCTGTTCTTCGTGATTGGATATGTTCTGCTTGCTCGCTGTCTGACTCGCTGCAGCACGCTGGTTTGGCGAATCGCATTGGCTGTATTCCTGGCCAACGCAGGTATCGCAGCCTTGTCGCTAGCAGCGCAACCTGGCCCGCATCCTGTGTTGGTGGCAAGTCTTTCCATAGCCGGTGCAATCTCCATATGGAAAGGCCGTGCGGCGATTAGCAATCCGTCGACTGTGACATCGGATAACTGATCGACTCAACCTGCATTGCATCCGGAAAAAATACGCTTGCAAGCTGCGTGGCGGATCAGCATGGCGGAAATGCGGCGAAGCAGATCGAAGATCAAATGTACATCATGGATGTAAGGATGGACGGGGTGCATGAGTCTAGCGCGTCGACAACGCTAGTTGCTCAAGAGCCAGCGGACAAAAATGCAAGTGGACCTGGGTAAAAGTATATGTTTTCTAAAAAGAATCCAGAATTTCGCCGTCCGACGGTCGGGCCTCGTCGTTCAGCGTGGCCTTATCGCTTCAGTGAACTGTTCTTCGGTGCGCTTGCGAAAGCGACGATGGTTTTTGCGCTACTAGCGGTTATCGCTCTCGAAGTTCTCAGCGGAGGAGCGGGCGCGAGTGCAAGTGATCTTCCAAGTACACGCAAGGGGTGGCGAAATCTATTTCTCGTCATTTTTCTGATCTTCGTGGTCGTCGCGGTGGGAATTTATCTATTCAGTCCCGAAGCTTGACTCTCTTTTCTGCGACAGTTGATCCGCATGGCGGCCCCGATGAGCTGGAAAACAATCTGCTCGCCACGTAAGACCATATGAAGTTTGAGACAGCCGCGCATCCAATCCGCTGATCAATCCGGAGGCATCGGTACTGAACCGACGACGGATACCGCGCTCACCCAAATCATCACAAACAGCACCCATTCCCCATACTTTCCGCCATTTCTCCCGGGTGTATCCCACTGGTTGCCCACGCGACTTTCTACCTAAGATGAAGGAATCATGCGCGTAATTCGGTGCCTGCACGCGCATGGAGGGAGGCAGTAGGCAGCGTCGGGACCGACGCCAGCGGATGTTCCCATCATGGATGCGAAAGTGTGCGTGTCCGCTGCCAGTCTTGCGACTGCAGCGGCGCCAGCGGG
Source organism: Burkholderia pyrrocinia (assembly GCF_003330765.1). Taxonomy (NCBI): domain Bacteria; kingdom Pseudomonadati; phylum Pseudomonadota; class Betaproteobacteria; order Burkholderiales; family Burkholderiaceae; genus Burkholderia; species Burkholderia pyrrocinia. The sequence goes on from NZ_CP024903.1 coordinate 511,996, forward strand.
CGCGGCGGCAATGGCCGCGCGGACGGCGTCCGGCCGCCTTGGCCGAACCGCTTCGCTTCGCCACGCGTTTTTCGCAATCGTTTGCGTTCTGAGCGCCGCACCCGCCATACTCGCCGGGGCGCCCGCCGATGCCGACGATCCACCCGACACCGTGCGCATCGTCGCCGCCACGCCCCCCGCCGATCCCGCCATTTCGTCACACGACTCGGCGGTGCGTCAGGTCGTGCTGGGCATCATCAGCTTCACGCGCTGGCCGACGACGCCCGTTCGCCTGCATCTGTGCGTGACGGGCCGGCCCGACTACGCACGCGGCCTGACCGACACGCTGCAGGCCGGCTCGACGCTGCTCGACGTGCAGCGCGTCCGCTTCGACGATCCCGCGCTCGGCATGGCCTGCGACATCGTCTATCTCGGCACCCTGAGCGAGGATGAGAGAGCGCGGGTGAGAGCCGCAGTGGCCGGCCATTCGGTCCTGACGATCTCGGAACACGATCCGTCCTGCACCGCAGGCGGTATGTTCTGTCTCAATGTCGACGGCGAACGCGTGTCGTTCGACATCAATCTCGACGCCGTGGCGCGCAGCGGCGTGCGCGTGCACCCGAATGTGCTCAATCTCGCGCGACGGCCGGGGGCGCCATGACACGGCCCTTGCTCCCCGTTTCCCGTCCGCGCATACCGCGCCCGACGCTGCAAAGCGTGCTGCGCCGCGCGCACCTGCGCCTGGCGTTCGTCGCCGTCACGATGGCCGCCGTGTCGTTGATCGTCGTCGCCGTGATCGCGTTGCGTGCGTATGCCGGCAACAACCTGAACCTGCTGGCCCGCTCGCTCGGTTATACGGTCGAGGCGGCGCTCGTGTTCGGCGACCGCGTCGCTGCGAACGAGGCGATCGCGCTGATCGCCAGCGACGAGGACGTGGCGCAGGTGGTGGTCACGGACAGCAAGGACCAGCCATTCGCGACGTGGCAGTTGCCTGCCGGGAACGGCATCGCCCGGCTCGAGCGCGCCGTCGCCGATCTTGCGTTGCCCGGGCCCGTGACCGTCCCCGTCGTGCATGACGGCATCGTCGTCGGTCAGGTCGTCGTGCGCGGCCGCGGGCACGAGTTCTTCGGCTTCCTGCTTGGCGGCGTCGGCGGCATTCTCGGCTGCCTGGCCGTCAGCGTGTTCGGTGCGTATGTCAGCTCGAAGCGTCTGCTGCGCAACATCGTTTCGCCGTTGCGCGCGCTGGCCGGCGTTGCTCATGCCGTGCGGCGCGAGCGTGCGTTCGCGCGGCGGGTCGCGCCCGTGGCGATTGCCGAACTGAACGAGCTCGGCGACGACTTCAACGCGTTGCTCGACGAATTCGAAGACTGGCAGAACACGCTGCGCGACGAAAACGCGTCGCTCGAATACAAGGCGACGCACGATGCGCTCACGGGCCTGCCCAACCGCGTGCAGTTCGAGTCCCGCCTCGCGCTCGCTCTCTGCGACGCCGACGTGACGGGCCAGCGGGTTGCGATCCTGTATCTCGACTGCGACCGCTTCAAGGAGATCAACGATTGCCTTGGCCACGACGCCGGAGACGCGGTGCTGATCGACATCGCGACACGGTTGCGCACGCAAGTGCGCGAAGGCGATCTGGTCGCTCGCCTGGGCGGCGACGAATTCGCGGTGATGCTGGCGGGCGTACGCGAAGCGGACAGCGTTGGCCGTATCGCCGACGAGATACTGTCCGGCATGGCGCCGTCGATCGAGCTGTCCAACGGCCTCATGGTGGCCACCATGATGAGTGCCGGCGTTGCGCTGTATCCCGATCACGCGTCGAACGCGCGCGGCTTGCTGCGCGCGGCGGATGTCGCGATGTATCGCGCCAAGCGCGCGCGGCCGGGCTCGTGGCAGTTGGCTGAAGGGGTTGTCGGGTCGGCTTGAGGTTTGTCGTTTCGTGCAGTGGGCGAGGTCGCAGCAGCGGATTGAAAAAAGCGCGCGCAACGCGGGCGCAACCGAAGGGGTCGATCATGGAAAACTCGTTTCCTGTGAGCATTGGGAGGATGTGCGTCTGGGGCGCGCTGCTTCTGTGCATGCTGCTGGGGGGCTGCAAGACGCCGCCGCTTCACCGAGGCCTGACGCAGACGCAGGTCACGGCGCTCAAGTCGGCTGGGTTCCAGGAGACCCAGCAGGGTTTCGAGTTCGGCTCGGCCGGACCGATCCTGTTCGACTTCGATCGCTATAACCTCAAGCCGGATGTGCGGCGGATCGTCGAGCGGATTGGTCGCACGCTCAGGTCGGCGGGGATTAATGGGGTGCGGGTCTATGGGTACTCGGATAATGAGGGGGTGGATGACTATGACGTCGAGTTGTCGAGGCGGCGGGCCGAGGTCGTGGCGATCGAGCTTGTCGACGTAGGGCTGGATGCGAAGCGGATTGCGATCGAGGGGAGAGGGAAGCTCGATCCGGTGGGGGATAACCGGACGCCGGCAGGACGTGCGCAGAATCGGCGGGCGGCGATTGTGGTTTCGCCGAGGTGAAGGGACTCAGGGGCGATGGGCAGGGGCGAAGACGTAAATCGCGTATTCACGGCAGCGGTTGCGCGTGGTCACTTGCCGACAAGCAAGCCCGCCAGTCCGCTCGGAAAATATGGATACGGAAATGTTTCGGTGCGCTCGGTTGTCACTCGTTTGCCATCATCGTCACGTAGACACACTGGGTGTCTGCCCAACACAAGCAGCGGATCGTCATGTTCACCGCGTGCGGGACGGATCATCGGCTGAAGCGGTCATTTGCGATTGGAAGCCGCTCAATTAATTCGAGATGGGGCTTTCATTTGCCTGAGTAAAATCGTTCCGTCAGTTTTTTTGAACGTCGCGTCGGCATTTGGCTAGCGCGGCGCCGACCGGAACGTGTATGGCCATCGAACCCAAGGATCTGCTTCCGCACTTCGAACGCGAGCTGGCGCTGCTGCGCCGTTCGATGCAGACGTTTGCGCAGCGTTTTCCTAAAATCGCCGCTCGCCTGGCGATCACCGGCGAGCATTCGGAAGACCCGCACGTCGAACGTTTGTTGCAGTCGTTCGCATTGATGTCGTCGTCTCACGACATCCGCCTCGAGGATGATGTGCCCGCTTTTACGCACAGCTTTCTCGAGACGCTGCACGGCGCGTTCCTGCGCCCGTTTCCTTCCTGCGCGATTGCGCAATTTCATGGCGACCGGACCGGCAAACCGACCGGGCCTCGTGTCATCGCCAGCGGCGAGCAACTGATCGCACCGGCCGGTCGGGAAGTATTTCGGATGACGGATGAAGTCACGATTGTGCCGCTGACCGTCTCGGCGGTGCGTTACGCGACGTCGGCGATCGCACCGCGCGACGCGGTGTTACCCGCCGAAACGACCGGGCTGCTGACCGTCACGTTTGACCTGACCGCGCCGGAAGCCACGTTCGCGATCGTGCCGGACAGGCTGCGTCTGCACTTCACCGGCGCGCGCGAGATCGTCGCGGCACTTACGGACGCCCTATTGGTTCTTGCCGTACGCGGTTTCGCCGAGGTAGACGATTCCGGACGCTGGAAGCGTCTTCCGGACATGGCATTCTCGGCCGTCGGCCTCGAGCCGGGCGACGCGCTGCTCGATATGCCGCCGAACGAGGCCCTTGTGCCGTTTCACCTGCTGATGGCGTACTGCGCCGTTCCGGAACGCTTCGACTTTGTCGACCTCGACATGCGGCTCCTCAAGCGGTGCGCCGGCGGCAGTCGTCGCGTCGCGCTGCACCTGGCGATTGCGGGGGTGCATCCGGACTCTCATCGTGCCCAACGTCTGGCCGCCGCGACAGCCGAACATGTACGGTTGTTTTGTACGCCCGCGATCAACCTTTTCCCGGACGACGCCGAGCCGATCGAGACGCAAGCCGGTCGCTCGTCTTACCCGGTGAAGCCGCTTGCGCAGAAGAACGCGACGCAGGTGAGCATCTGGTCGATCGACACCGTTCGTCAGACTTCCGGCGCGGGGGCGTCGATCCTGACGCCGTTCCGGTCGCTGCAGCATGGCATGGGCACCCTTCCGGGGCTGTACTGGACGGTGTTGCGCGATGACGCCCGACGGGCACCGAAGACACCCGTCGATACGCCGGCCGGACAGGTGCCGGCCCCGGACGAGACCGCAGACCTGCTTCACGGCGTTGAACTGGAACTGATCGACCGCGACGGCCGGCCTGCCGATCCCGGGCAGCGCAAACTGGCGATCCGGCTTTCCTGCACGCAGGGCGATCTGTCCGGGATGCGGGAACGCGAGCTGGCCTTGTGCACCGGTGATCCGGCGGGAACGATCACGCTGTTGAACCGGCCCACCCGGAGCCGGCCGCCGGCCTTCCGCCACGGCGAGCTGTGGAATCTGCTGTCGCTGCTCGTGCCGCAGACGATTCGGCTGGACAACGGCGGTGCGATCCAGCTGAGGCAGCTTTGCACACGCTGGGCGGAATGCTCGGTCGACGCCGGGCGGCGTTTCGATGCGCTCGTCTCGTTGTCGAGCGCACGGGTTCGGCGCTGGATGCCCGGTAAGCCGGCGTCGGCGTTCGTGCAGGGGCTCGAAGTGCGACTGGTGGTGGATGAACAGCGGTTCGCCGCGTTCAGTCTGGGCGGACTCGCGCACGTGATGGATCGGTTCTTCGCACCGTATGTTCCTGTCACGAGCTTCGTGCAGATTGTGCTGTTTTCAGCGCATACCGGCGCGTCGCTTTACCGCGGGCAACCGCGTCCGGGCGCCCAGCCGCTGGTCTAGTTTTGCGATTTTCAGGGCCTGAACGGAAACGTTTGCGAGTATCTTTCGCGCGGTCGAAATTTATCCTACATTATCGGGGCTTCAGGCCGGTCAACCGGCCCACGGAACCTGAGATCCTAAGCAAGGAACAAGAATGAGTTTCGCTCCGAACGGGGGTATTCCCAATGGTTTGGGCGGCGGTGCGCTCGGCTCCTTGAGCGCGCTCGGCGGCCTGGCAGGCCCGGTCGCATCGAGTGTTGCCGGAAGCCTCGGGCCGCTCGCGGGCCTGGCCGGGCACGTCGATACCGTCCAGCGCGCGATGCAGCTCGCGCAGACCGGCTTCTCGCTGATGGACAAGACGCCCGGCGCGGTTGCCGAAGCGATCAACGGCGCCGCCAACCCCGCGCGCCTGACCCAGCTCAATCGCTACGTGACGCTCGACACGCCGCTCGGCCCGGACGTGCTGCTGGTGAGTGCCGCTGTCGTCGACGAGTACGTGAACCGGCTGCCGGAAATCCACCTCGACCTGCTGTCGCATCGCCACGATCTCCGCCCCGACGATCTGATCGGCCAGCAGGTCAAGATCCGGTTCGATCAGCAGGCGCGCTTGTCGACGCTCGAACGCGTCGTGGCATCGGGCACCGGCGACAACGACCGTTACTTCGACGGTTACGTCGCGTCGTTCGACCGCGCCGGCAATCCCGGGAATGTCACGCAGTACCACCTGACGGCGGTGCCGTGGTTCTGGTTCCTGACGCGCTCGACGGACTGCCGGATTTTCCAGAACAAGACCGCGCAGGACATCCTCACCGAGATTTTCCAGGAGCACGGCTTTTCCGATTTCGTGTTCGATATCCGGACGAGTCAGAAGCCGCTCGAGTACGTCGTGATGTACCAGGAGAGCTACTACAACTTCTGCGCACGATTGATGGAGCAGGAGGGGCTGGTCTGGACGCACCGCTACGAGAAGGACAAGCACATGCTTGTGATCGGCGACACGAATTTGCTGTTCCGTCCGATCGACGGGCTGGCAACCGTGCCGTTCGCCGCCACCGAGGCGAGCGAGGACAGCGGCATCGACCAGTTGCACGAAGGCCGGCGCTTCGGTGTCGGCAAGGTCACGTTTCGCGACTTCAATCACCAGAATCCATCGTCGCCGCTGATGCTGGTGGAGGCTGGGCCGCAGAACCTCAAGCACGCGCGGCTCGACGCGACCGAGCGGTTCGAGCACCAGTCGCTGTACGACGACGGCGACGACGGCAACCGCTACGCCCGTTTTGCGATGGAGGCCGAGGAGGTGCAGGCCCATCGCTATACCGGCGGCGGCTACGCGTGGCGCATGACCACCGCTGGCGCCGTCGCCGTGGCGAATCACCCGGTCCTCGCGAACAATCAGGAATACGTGATCCTGCACGTGCGTCACGAGGCGGTGAACGACTACACGCAGCACAGCGCAAAGCTGCCGTACCGCAACAGCTTCGCGTTGCTGCCGAAGAAGATTCCGTACCGCGCGCCGCGCGGCACGCCGAAGCCGGTGATTCATGGCACGCAATCGGCGATCGTGGTGGGCCCCAAGGGCGAGGAAATCTACACCAACGGGAGCGCCGTGAAGGTGCACTTCCCGTGGGACCGGCGCGGCAAGAACGACGGATCCGACTCGATGTGGGTGCGCGTGTCGCAACCGTGGGCGGGCGACGGCTGGGGGGCGGCCGCGATTCCGCGAATCAAGCAGGAGGTGCTCGTCGCGTTCAATCAGGGCGATCCGGACAACCCCGTGATCGTGGGCCGCGTGTTCAACGGCGAGCAAGGCAACCCGTACCACGGTGCTGCCGGCCAGACGATGGGGATCAAGAGCCAGACGCACAAGGGGCAGGGCTCGAACGAGATCCGCATGACCGACACGAACGGCATGCAGGAATTCTTCATGCACGCCCAGAAGGACATGAACACCGTGGTCGAGAACAGCGAGACGCACAAGGTGCTGGGGCCGATGCGTACCGTCCTGGTGGCGACGGGTAGCGAAGAAAAGCAGATTCCGCAGGGCAACCTGACCGAGACGATCGCCGAGAAGCGCAGTACGACCGCGACCACGGTCGAGGTGACGACGCCGGCCAAGGATGGGGGCGGCGGCACGCAGGCCCACGTGGCCGAGCGCGGCATCCTGCTGAAGGTGCAGGACAGCTCGATCTCGCTCGCGCCCGAAGGCATTCGCCTCGAGCACAAGGGCTCCGTGATCCTGATGACCGACGACGGCGTGATGGTCAACGGCCAGCGCATCGATCTCAACAAATAACACGCACCCAACCAGCCATGCACTACGCAATCCACGAAGGCACCTTCGAGCTGCCGGACGCGGCGCTCGACCGCACCGTCAACATCCTCGTGATGAACGCCGGCCCCGGCGGCCTCAACCTCGTGATCGCCCGTGGGCGGCTGCGCGACGGGGAGAATCTCGACGCGTTTGTCGCGCGAGAATGGGAAGTGGCGTCGCGCGATGCCAAGATGCTCACCGAGAAGGCGCGCCGGCCGGTCACGGTGGCCGAGCGCGCGGGCATCCAGATCGATTCCACGCACGAACGGGACGGCCGGCTCTGGCATCAGATGCAAACGATGTTTCCGGCGGACGACACCGGCCGCGTGCTCGTGATGACGCTGACCAGTGCGGCACCGCTGACCGGCGAACAGCAGGCGATCGCCGACCGCATGCTCGCCAGTTTTCAGCCGCGCGCGGTTCGACCGACCCTGCTCGGGCCCGGTGACGCGTCGTGAGCGCGGAACACTTCGCGGCCGCGCGCTTCGAAGACCCGATCCAGCACACGTCGTTCTGGGGTGAGCTCGCCGCCACGGCCGGTTCGGTGATCGGCGGCGCCATCATCGGCGGATTGGTGGCGGAGGCGATGGAGGGGCTGGTGTTCGTCGGCCTGGCCGCGCTCGAAATCGGCACCGCCGGCCTGGCGACGCCGCTCGTGATCGCGATCGGCGTCGGCGTGGCGGTCGGCTCGGGCGCGCTGATGGAAGCGAGCGGCATGAACGACGCCATCGACGACGGCGCCAAGGCGCTGGCCGACTCGATCGCGCCGCCCGAGATCAAAGGCAAGATCGCGAGCGGCTCGGGGAACGTTTACGTCAACGACAAGGCGGCTGCGCGCGCGGCGCGGCCGGGCGACCTCGACACCGTCGCCTGCACGGATCACTCCGGCCCGCAGATGATCGCCGACGGTTCGGGGAGCGTTTACATCAACGATCATCCCGCAGCGCGCGTCGGCGACAAGACGACTTGCGACGGCACGATTGCCGAAGGCTCGGACAACGTGTTCATCGGCGGCGGCACGCAGCGGGTGCGGGACGTCAAGTCGGCCACGCGTCTCGGGTGGTTGGGCGCGGCGCTCGGCATTGCGCTGGCGGTCTGTGGCCGCGGCAAGATGAGCTGGGGGCAGTTTCTGAAGAGCAAGGTGCCGTGTATCGCGATGAATTTCGCGGCCAGTGCCTTCGGTACCTGGCTGGGCAGTCTGGCGAGGCCGTCAGCCGGCCACCCGGTCAACGTCATTACCGGCGGCAAGATTCTCGATGGCACGGACGACACCGACTTCGCATTGCCCGGGCCGCTGCCGATCGTGTGGCGGCGTTTCTACAGCAGCCACGACGACCGTGCCGACAGCCTGTTCGGGCCGGGCTGGAGCGTGCCGATCAGTGTCGAATTGCGGCTCGCGCGCGAACATGGCGAAGTCACGTCGATCACGTATTGGGACGAACAGGGCCGCGATATCGTATTCCCGGCCGTGCCGCCGGGCGAGAGCCATTTCAGCGTTCCCGAAGGCATTTACCTGATCTGCACCGCCGGCGGCCACTACGTGGTCGAAACGGTCGACGGGCTGTATCGCGATTTCGGCCGTGCCCGCAGCGATGCGGACAGCGAGGGGCTCAAGCTGTGGCGCCTCGAGGATCGCAACGGCAACTGGATCGAGGTGGAGCAGGAAGCCTCCGGTGACGTGATGCGGCCCGCCAGGCTGCATGACAGCGCGGGCCGCCTGCTGACGCTGGCCTACGATGGATCGCACCCTCGACGCATTGCCACGATCGAGCTGACCCGTGGTGTGGACGGTGAGCAACCCGACATGCTGGTGCGTTATGCGTACAGCGATGCGGGCGAACTGGTGGCCGTGACCGATCGCAGCGGCCACACCGGGCGACGCTTCGCATACGAGCGTGGACTGATGGTCCAGCATACGTTGCGCGGCGGCCTGCAATGCTTTTACGCGTGGCAGGGTGTCGGCCGCGACGCGCGTGTCGTGCGCCACTGGACCGACGACGGCGAAGCGTACACGTTCAACGCGGATCTCGCGCAGCGTACGGTGACGATTACCGACCAGACCGGCCGCGTTACGCACTGGACGTGGAACGAGGATCAGCAGCCGACGAGCCATACGGATGCCGAAGGCCACGTGTGGCAGTTGCAGTGGAACGCGATGCGGCAGTTGGTCAGTACGACCGATCCGGCCGGGCATACGACCCGCTTCGAATACGACGAGCGGGGGCGGCAGACCCAGCGTATCGATGCGCTGGGCCAGGTTGAACGCACCGAGTGGAACGGGCACTACGATCTGCCTGTCGCCGAAACCGATCCGGCCAATGCGCGCTGGATCTACCGCTACGACGATCGCGGCAACCTGACGATGGCGCGCGATCCGGCAGGCTTCGCGACCGAGTATCACCGGGATGAGCGCGGGCTGGTGCATACGATCCGCGATGCGCGTGGCGGGTACAAGTTCCTCGAATGGAATGACCGTGCGCAGTTGATTTCGTACACCGATTGCTCCGGCAAGGTCACGCGGTTTGCGTATGACGCACGTGGCGCGCTCGCGCGTGTGACCGATGCGGCCGGGCAGGCTACCGTGTATGAAGCGGATGCGATGGGGCGGGTCACGGGGATCGGGACGGCCGACGGTGCCCGGCAGACGTTTCGTTACGATGCGGCCGGGCGGCTTGTTGAGGTGGTCGATGCGAATCAGCGCAGCACGCGCTATGAGTTGAATCCTCGTGGATTGTTGCTGTCGCGTACTGACGCGGCTGATCGTGTTGTGCGGTTCGGGTACGACGATGCGTTCCGGCTGGCGAGTCTGACCAACGAGAATCGGGAGACCTATCGCTTTCGCTATGACCGACGTGACCTGTTGAGCGAGGAGGTTGGGCTGGAGGGTAACGTCCGCTCGTATGAGTACGATGCTCGTGGACTGGGCGTCGCGCTTAGAGAGGGGAAACGCCAAACCACCTACGAGCGCGACGCGCTCGGGCGGTTGACGGCCAAGGCATCCGGGCGCGAGCGTTGCGAATACCTGTACGACAAGGCAAGCCGGATCACGTCCGGTGAGTTGCATACGCTCACGGCGCGCGGCCCGTCGCTGAAAAATCGCGTCAACCTGAAATACGACGCGCGCGGCGAAGTGCTCGAGGAGTACACGCCAACGGGCTGGCTCGCGCACACGTACGACGAACTCGGCAACCGGGTCAGCACCACGATCTCGGGTGAGCGCACGATCGACTGGCTGCATTACGGCTCCGGGCATGTGCACCAGATCCGTGTCGATGGCGCGGCGATCGCCGACATCGAACGAGACGACCTGCATCGAGAAGTGCTGCGCACACAGGGCAGCCTGACCAGCCAGTTCGGATACGACGCGGTTGGACGCCGTGCGCGAGTTGCCGCGCATCGCGGCTCGGCAGCGGAGGCGCTGCTCGCCAAGCAGTGGCAGTACGATGCGGCCGGCGATGTGATCCAGAAGCGCGACCAGCGCTACGGCACGACCAGCTATCGCTACGATTCGACCGGGCGCATCGAGCAGGCGACGGGACCGGGGTTGCCGTCCGAGGTATTCCGTTGGGACGCGGCGGCGAACCTTGTGTCTAGCGATCATCCGGGCGGCTATGTCGAGCACAACCGGCTCAAGATGTTCGAGGACAAGCGCTTCGAGTACGACGCGTATGGGCGGCTTGTTCGCAAGCTGAGCGGACATGGGCCTGCCAAAGAGCTGAACCTCGAATACGATGACTGGCATCAGTTGAAGTCTGTCGTGACGAAGGATCGTCTTGGGGTGTCGACTACTAATTTCGAATACGACGCGTTTGGCCGGCGGATTCGGAAGCTCAATGGCGGATATGCGAGCACGGATTTCTTGTGGGATGGCATGCGGCTGGTGCAGGAGACGTATCACGACCGTCAGGGCGAGGAAGCACTGACGTACTTGTACGAGTCCAACAGCTATGTGCCGCTTGCGCGGATCGACCAAGGCGCGGTGGCGGCGAATGACGCCAATGCAAGGGACGCGGTCTACTACTTCCACAACGACGTGTCGGGGATGCCGGAAGAACTGACCGACGCCGACGGGGAATTGATCTGGCAGGCCCGCTATAAGGTCTGGGGTAACGCGGTGCAGGAGGAGTGGATCGCGCGGGCGCCGCAGCGGTCGATGCCGGCATGGGGCCAGGTGCAGGAAGCGACGCCGACGTCTGTCCATGTACCAAGACCACAGAACCTGCGTTTCCAGGGGCAGTATCTGGATCGTGAGACGGGGCTGCACTACAACACGTTTCGGTTCTACGATCCGGATATTGGGCGGTTCATCAATCCGGATCCGATCAGATTATTGGGGGGGACGAATCTCTATCAATATGCGCCTAATCCGATTAGCTGGATCGATCCTTGGGGCTTAGAGCTGGAGCCGATTGAGTTCCCGTCGGATGTTTTACATCCGGGGACAGTAAAGGCTGATAACCCGACGGGGATATATTCGTATAAAGCGACGGGGAGTTACATGTTGGACAAGCAGGCGTTATATGACGCGGCTGGACTTAATGAGCGACCCTCGGCCAAATGGATGAATCATCATATAGATTACGATGCGGAAACAAATACGATGAGGGGGCAGTTGGTTGATCCTAACTACCACTCTCACCCACATATCGGAGGCGCGGATGATTTTAAACAAGTGACCGGCCAGAAATACGGAACACAAGGCGCGATCGATGAGGCGACTAAGAGAAACAATGCGCTAACCAAAGAAGGGAATCGAGGGTGTTGACTATTGAGGGCGATCAATGTTAGCTGAAAATTTATTTCAGGGTGAGGGGTTTGATTTTTGTGATCAAGGGCCCGCCATATCAGCAGAGATAGTGAATGAGGTGCTATCCGGTGCCGATTTTAATGGTATGGATGATTTTGTAGAATTTTATGTAAAAAGCAATGGTGGATATTTTAACGGCGGTGCATATTTCTATCGGGACAAATTTTTTACTCTGACCCGTGGCGATTATGATTCTATGGAAATTGAGAGTTTTTACTATATTGGCGAAAGGTACTTCGATGAGGATGAGGTTAATCTTCGTTCAGCGGAAAAAGTTCGCAAGCTGAGGGGTAAGTTTTCCGAGAAGCGAGATATTTTTTGTCGGAAGCATTTTCCGTTCGCCGGAGATGCGGGGGATAATGACTTCTGGATCGATATGGAAACGGGTGAAATAAAATATGTTTTATGGGAATCGGAAGAAAATGTTGATGACATCATTGATATAGCACCGGCGTTTTCTGATTTTGTTAATAACATCGTGCCGCGTCGACGCAATGTGTGATTTGGTGGGAGGTATCACATGCCCAGGCATTGCAGGAAAGCAGTAGGGGGCGTGCGTTGCGGCGAGCTTTCGAGATTATTTCGTCGGGTATTTTTCGATGTGGTTGGGCGGCCTGGCATTGCGTCTCCTAGTGGATTCAAACGCGACGGCATTCAGAACGAAGAGGTTGTTGGTACTTCAAGGTCAAGTTTGACTCGAGGTTTCGGGGGCTGCAATAGGATGAATGCTAGCGAAACCTGGATGATGGAGAGTCGGGGGGGGTTATTGATATTCTTCGAGATGTCTTGTGTGCGGAGAAGTTTTATTGCGTTGATTGTATTGTTGTTGGTCAATCGAGCGTGTTTGGCTACAAGATAATAAGTGGGCAGCCTAAAATAGATGGGGCTCTTCACATTAAGAGCGATTGTCTAACAAATATATTCCAGAATTTCTCCGTCGATATTGCCGGCGCAACCTACGTTGGTGGCGAGGTGGCCGCTCATGGGTCATGCGGTTTCTTTTATAAAAGAACTGGGGACGTGCTCAACTGGGCATTGATGTCGCTGGATTCTGAACCATTTGTGCTCGTCGAGAAAATAGATGGTGGGGTTGCATTTTTATCAAGCGTGGGACGTAAATGGGTGGTGCGTGGGAACGACATGGAGAATGTGAGGATTTTATAAATAATAGGAAGGGTATTTGAATTTTTGTGAGGAGTTAAGTCGAGTTCGTTCAATCAATAAAGGCGATTGATTTTGTTGTGCAGCGCGGGGCTGGATATGCTGTCAGATAAAATTATATCCTTATGCAAGGATAGAGGGTGGTGGTTTAATGATGTTGAGGCGAGTTATCGAGATGCTATTTTAGGGATGGGGCTTGATATCTCATCGGACTTCTCTCAATTCTATTTGCATGTCGAGGATGGTCCGACATTTACGTCAAAGAACGGGGAAATATATCAGGTCTGCTGGTTTTTAAATAACTCTGATTATGACGGTGGATTGAAGGTTGCTCGCGAGGTTCTCAAAGTGCCAGATCCATATATCCCGCTGGATTCATTCTCTGGGGAGCGGGGATATTTCTACAACGCTGAGGCCGGCGAGGTCTTTGATGTTGGTCTAGGGGGTAGTCTAGAGAAATTCATAGATGGTGATCTTAAGCCCCGGTGGAGTAATTTCAATGAATTCATTGAGTGGTTTTTTGATATTTAAGTATGAAGATATTTTTCTGTTGAGGTGATGAGACCTCCTGTGGAGGGTAATTCCAAATGAGCAGAGAGGCGTGTCTGCGGATCCATGAGAACCACGAGATCTATCGTTTCCGTTGCGATCAACGCGACCTACGGAGTGAAAAATTTGGATGCGATAATTGAGAAAATGAAGGTGGATTGGTCTGCCGCACGAAAGGCAATTCATTTTGGACAGGAATGTCCATTTCTATTGAGGTCTTGTTTTTCTGGTGGAGTTGCAAGTGATGTGATGATCAAAGGCATCCCTGACTCTGCACACGAACTTATACAGTTTTGGAAAATATCCGAGCGGGCGGATTTGTTCAAGGATGATGAGTGCGGGCAGTGGGGAGTTGAGGTATTGTCGCCTCAGAAGGCAATTGACGAGACTGCAAAGCAAAGAAAAATAAGGGGGCGAGAATTTTCGGGCAATGATATTGTTTTTGCTCGATTTTATGGGGATTCGGATTTATTGTTGATGGATTCTGCGGGATCCATTTTCGTAAGTTTGCCTTTGGACGATAGATGTGATTGGCCGCGAGTAGCGGATTCGTTGAGAGATTTTTTGGAAAGATTGACGAGTGCTCAGGGGGCGAAATATTGGGAGTCCCCGAAGGGTGGCAGCTAAACTTGAGGACGAGGCTGCAAGAGGTTGACTCCATGACTTCAAAAAATAAGAGAAACGAACTTGTTAGTCTGCTAGTGGAAAGTGATGGTACTTATTCGAAATTCTTAAGGCGGGCGAAAGAGCGGGTTAAATTAGAAAGGTGGGGGGCCGGTGTTGGTGCGCCTTTTTCTCTTGAGCCCTATCGCACTGAGATGTTAGGGGTGAAGCCAGGGCGCATGTTGAAAAGTAAATCGGAGCCGAGCCCTCGGCGGTATTGCTATTCGTACGACGATCACGGGCGAGTGATACATGCAATTGCATACGGGAGGCTGGGTGGTTCTCCAGGGGATCAGGATTGGATGCGTTCCGATGATTTTTACGAATACTCAGAACATTCTACAACTCGATATGTTTTTGGGAATACATTTAGAGAAAATCCCGACTCCCAAGTAACTCGCGTTGTACGGGTGAGTTATGAAAATGGCAGGGTTTCAGAGGTATTTCAGGTCGAAAAAAGAAATCTTGAGTATACGGAGTCGATCTATTCATATGATGTCTCCGGGAATGTTGTTGAGATAATAATCAAGTGGCCGGAGGGGCGCTTCCCCGACCGAGTGCTGTCGGTGGAGGGAAGTGGAAGCGATGTGAGGATTTTTGAAATTCGTGATCGAGGAAAGGTTCCCGTTTACCCGAAGCCTTAATGCGATGGATGGCAGGATGAGCTTGGTTGGCAACACAGAGGTTTTCGCGCGGCAATTTTTCACCCGCTCCTTCGGTGGGAGAAATTTCGAGATGAAGGTGCTGAAGAAACTCGCTGAGATATCTCCTTGGGTGGGTTACTGAGAAATGATTCGTGTCCATCCTGTCTGAGAGGTTGAGCGATGAATAGAGATGAATTGATTGTTTTGGTTGGTAGGATGAGAGAATCAAACTACACCTCAGACGAGGAGGCTGAGTCTGATATTGAGATTTTGAATGAGAAAGTGATGGATCCATATGCAATGGATTACATTTTTCAGAAAAAATACGAAAACATGTCACTGGACGAAATTGTTGATAAAATTCTCTCGTATAAGCTGAAACGATTGTGATTTCATGCGAGTGAGAGGTGTGAACTCCCTATAAATGCAATCCGTGCGGGTTGCTACTGGCGCGGACGCGATGCAGCAGATCGAGTCGTGAAGCTCGGATAGGAGTATCGAATGACCACGGTCATCGAACATAAAGAGAACTTGGCCAGAGAGCTCGTCAAGCTCGATTCGACGAATCAATTGAGATTTGCTGCATGGTGTTGTTTCGCGCTCACCGGAACAAGATCAATATTTGAATTTCTGTCTCGTTACTCTGACTTGTCGGCGCTGCAAATTCATGCGCGCATCATCAAAGGATTTAATCGTGTTTGGGATGGGCATGAATCAGGATCTGATTTTTCGGATTTCAAGATTCAGGAATGGGATATAGACGACATCAGTATGAGTGACGCATGCAGATGCGCAAGGTGCATCTGATCTATTGGCGGCGCTATCTTTCTTTACGAGTGGACGCGAACTCATTCTGCTGTTGATCTTGCAAGATGTGCGGAACAGGTTGTAAATAGAATTGATTATCTTGAGGGGTTCGGGTTGCTTCCGGATGGTGTTAATAATCCAGTGGAATCGGAAATTCGCATGCAAATGGATTTTATCGCTGGCCTTTCGAGGGGAGTGGTTGCGGATGGTTGGAAATTTAAGTATCGTGAATGGTTGTTGAATATTGGTAACCCATGAAAGTGGAAACGGAATCGAGCTTGCCACACACACACGACTGGTGACTATGATGTCGAGTTGTCGCGGCGGCGGGCCGAGGTTGTGGCGATCGAGCTGGCCGACATAGGGCTGGATGCGAAGCGCATTGTGATCGTCGGGAAAGGGAAGCTCGATCCGGAGAGTAACCGGACGCCGGCAGGACGAGCGCAGAATCGGCGGGTGGCGATTGTGGTTTCTCCGAGGTGAAGCGTGTGATTCGCGCTCTATCGTATTATATTAGTTGAGACGATGTCCGGGAATCACATAGGTGAGGGGGAATGACTCGGTACGGCCAGATTGAGGCATTCGACCTGGCGTCGAAGGTCGTCGACAATTGCGGTCAGAATCAAGATTCCGAGGAATATCAGGAACCCTCCGCCTTGATGCCGAAGATGCTCTATATTCTTGGCTGTCGCTGATATTCAGGGGCTTCTGTGAATACACATCTTATTCGTCGAGCACACTCCGCCGACTATTCCATCATACGCACACTGCTTGAAAGCGAAGATTTGCCAAACGAGGATGTAACAATCGAGGGAATCCCTCATTTCTATGTTGCATCTCTTGTGGATGGGAGCCTCATGGGATGTGTCGCGATTGAGCAATACGGGACAGATGCGCTGCTGCGATCACTAGCCGTCGCAGACGGTGCTCGACGGAACGGGCTGGGTCGCACACTTGTGGCAGCGGCGGAGCAGGCTGCAATCGCTCACGGCGTGCGTCGTCTGTTCTTGCTGACGACGACCGCAGCCAACTATTTCGCGAGCATTGGATATCACAAGTTCGAGAGGGCGGTAGCGCCGAGCCGGATTCAATCCACTTCGCAATTTGCGTCTCTCTGTCCCGCGTCGGCCACATGCATGGCGAAGACGCTATAACAGTGCGCGGAGTGCCTCGAACGGCCGCTTCGCGCTGAACCCACCGCCGCCTTTGGGTCGGGTGGCGCCGATCGGGGCGGCGGCGTTCAGCCCCCTAACCGAAGCTTGATGTGGGACCGGGTTCGGCCAAGAGCCGCCAGTCGCGAAATAGTTACGCTCTGAGCCGGTCGCATTACTACGAGATGAAGTAGCAAGGCCGCACGGCCGCCGAGTTGTGCATCGGCCCCGAGGCGGTGATTACAGCCGCCAGTGCCCGCGAATGGGAGGGGCCATACTTTCAGAGCAGAAAGCTAAAGCAGCCCAGAAAATAAAGCGCTAGTTGTGTTTCGAGGGCACGAAGATTCTAGTAAAGTCATGGGACGGTCGGCGCGCACTTACTGCTCCCGTTACGCATAATTTTGCGCAAATGACGGTCGCGTGCTGCCATTGTCGAATGTACCAAAATTCATAGCGCATCGAAAGGCCATGTCAACAATTGATTTTTTAAAAGCGGATTTTCCTGCCACATTATTTCCGCTGAAAGTAAATATTTTTATGGCGGAAAATCACGGCAAAGAAATTTCTATATACATAAATGAAAAAATATTAAAAGAAGACGTGGTTGCTGACAATTTTCTTGCGCAACAAAGGGTGTACGCGACAAAGCCCCGCGGGCATTTGCGGCGAACCGTGAAGCTAGACCCTATCGCGGAATATTTTATATACGACCTCGTATACAGGAATCGTGAAGTATTTCGCCCTGAGGTTAGCGTTATTCGACGGAGTTTTGGTTATCGATTCAAGGATGGTTCTCACATTCCTGTTCACATTGCCTATATGGAATATAAAAAGGCGCTGGAAGAAGGTGAGGCGCAATACAAACACAAGATCCAATTCGATATTGCATCTTACTTCAATAGTATTTATCACCATGATTTGTCGCATTGGTTTTCCGCAATGGGCAAGGTCTCCGCCCTGGATGCCAATGCTTTCGGTAAATATATGCGAGAAATTAATGCTGGGCGTAGCGTTGATTTTCTTCCGCATGGAATTTACCCTTGCAAAATGATTGGGAATGAATTTCTGAAATACATCGATCTTAGCAAATTTCTTAAATCATCCTTAATCGTGAGATTTATGGATGACTTCACGATATTTGATAACGATCCGTCAGTAATTCAGCAGGATTTTATCCGGATTCAACATATGCTTGGACAATGTGGATTGAATATTAACCCTTCGAAGACGCATTACGACAAGCCCCTTGGAGACGTACAAGAAACGCTCTCCAACTTGCAAAATGCACTTTACGAAATTGTTCACGAGATTCAACTCGTTCCCACGGCTTCAGGTGTGGAGGCTATCGAAGTGGACAACGAAGTCGAGAATAACCTGTCACAAGAGCAGATCGATGCGCTCCTCGCACTTCTGAAAGATGACGCTCTCGATGAATCGGACGCAGAACGCATACTGTTATTTTTACGCTCTTACAGCGATAGTGTACTTGAGCATATTCCCGCATTGCTTGCGAGATTTCCGAATTTGATGAAGCATATTCACGCGATATGCGGAACCATTAAGGAAAAAAATGATTTGGCGGTGGTCATGCTCAATTATCTAAAAATCGAGACTTTTTTCCTTGAGTATCAGTTATTTTGGCTTGGTTGCATCGCTGAGGACTTTTTATCGGGCTGCAAACTTTATGGTGATATTCTTCTAAGACTCTACGAGCTATCATCGGAATTTAAAATTGCAAGATCGAAAATCCTTGAAATTCCAGAGCAAGGGTTCGGGTTTAAGGAAATTCGCGCGGACCTTCTAAAAAATGGGCAGTCAGATTGGCTGTCGTGGGCGGCTGCAATCGGGATGCGATCACTAAAATCTGGGGAACGAAATTATTTGCTGGACTATTTCGCGAAGGCTTCGACCTTAAATTTTTTGATCGCCGATTGCGTGAAAAAACTGTGATTGGAGTGCAACATGAAGCTGCGTGATTTTATAAGAGAATCACTCGTTGAAGTCATCGCAGGAATTCGCGAGGCTCAGAATTCGGAGTATGGAGCCTATGTTGTTCCACGTTCGGATGGGGGGCACAAATACGCTTCACATGAGCGATTTTCAGAAAGCGCACGGCTCAAATCGACAATCGTGGACTTCGACATAGCCCTTACCGCGGAAGACTCCAGCAGCGCCGGGGCTGGAGGTGGAATTAAGGTTTTGGGGCTTAGTGCAGGAGCAAAAGGCGATAAGACGTCGAAAGAGATGGCGGTCAGTCGCATTCAGTTTGCGATTCCCTTGCTTTTGCCGGAAAGCGAAAAAGAGTGGTATGTCCCGGTCCAAGAGAGTCGCGAATAAACGCGAGTACGCGGACTGCCTCGATGACGATAGCGCGGCTCGCGTCGCAGTCGGTAGCGGCTATTGAAGCCGGACGGGGCCACCATGAGTGTCGCTACCAGTCGCGATGTTTTTCCGCCCGCTGTTAAACCGCCGGCAAACAAGACGCCGCCGAAAGACGTGCCACCGATGACGATTGATGAATTTTGCAAGCGTTAGAATCGTCAACAATCGCGCTCGCGCGAGCCACGTCAATGGCCGCTATCGAGCGAGCAAAAAGTCTGCTTTGGGTCGATCTGCGCCGGTCGAGCGTGACAGGGTGGCGGCCGGCCGCGTTCGGCCAAAAGCGGCCTCCGGCGACCATTCCGCGACCGATGTTTCGCGTGGCAAAAGCGGTCCCTTGATCGTGCGAGATGCCACTCGTGGCACAGAACAGAGTATTCTAGATGTGGACCAACACAATTTTCCGCTTTGGCTGGCAGAAATGTGGCTATGACGCCATGCTGCGGAGAAGCAAAATTTTTTGATTAAAACCTAACCATTTATGCATTGACGGAGAACTCAATGCCAGACCAATATCCTTTCATCGTATCCAATAACAAAATCGAGCCAATTCTCAGTCGAATTCGCACAGCCGCAAAACCGGAAAAATTGTCGCAGGAACTTCTCGCAACGTGGGGATTTACTGCATCAAATGATAGAGCAATGCCAAGGGTATTAAAGTCGCTAGGTTTTTTAACTGAAAATGGTGTGCCGACTGCTTATTACGACCGTCTCCGGGACCCATCAGACTGGAAGCGAGTTTTGGGGGAGCGTATTCGTGAAACTTACGCCGACCTGTTTGCAATTGATTCGAATATTCAATCAGCAAACGAGGCGGAGGTAAGAGGGGCTATTAGCCGCATTACTGGAAAGGACGAAGAGGCTGTTAAGCGATACTATTCGACCTTCAAGACTCTTGCTAAGCTGGCTGATTTTAGCGAAAGACCCGACCCGGCACCGACCGTAAAAGATGTGAACAACTCATCTTCTTCAACAGCATTGCCAGAAAAAACAATCGAGGCTGCGCCTCCTGCGGCGCCAGCATCGCATCGCAAAACCGAATACCATTACAATATACAGATTCATCTACCGGTGACGACCGACATCACGGTTTATAACGCAATTTTTAAAAGTCTTCGCGATAATTTGGGGGTATAGTCTATGCGGCAATTCGTTTTCAATGCGCTGCTCGCAGAGAATTCACTCGCTCAATTGGCGAGTGAAGGTATTGCGATTCGCGGCACCGCTACACCTCCGGTTATTGCGGTCGAAGAATTCGGTTTCAGTCCGCGCATCGTTTACGATGCAAAAAAAATGTCGTCGGTCTTTACCGCTTTTTTTTGCATTGAAAATTCAGCTAGAGATCTAATAGCCGAACGCCTTCTATCGCGCAAGGGTTTGGATTGGTGGAATTGTGCGGTGCCAGCAAAGATCCGAGCGGCCGTTGAAAAACTTAAGGAAAGGGAGGCTGCGAATAAATATCATGCAGCCAGATCGACTGCGTTAATTGGATATACGCTTTTTGGAAATCTAGGCCAGATTATTATCGCGAACTGGGATGATTTTTCTGACTTGTTTCCCGATCAAGCGTGGGTCATGTCGAGATTTAATGATCTGGAAATGTCTAGGAATATAATTATGCATACGGGGACACTGCCGCAGATCGAGGTTGATCGGGTAGAGAGTATTTTGCGAGATTGGAATCGTCAGGTTGGCTGATGAATTGATATACCTCAAAATAGGCTTTGACTTCAGACGTTCGATTGGAACGGCGTGACAGTCGGCTCTGGGTCGATAGAGGTCTGATTGAGATGCTGAAACCGGACCCGCAAGCAATTTCAGGTGCACCACACAACAACAGAGACTTGGCGTCGGTCGTATTCGTATCGAGACGAACCCACGCGATTTACCCGATTCAACCGAATTGTTTCGAATCGTCAAGTTCTGTTCATTCGCTTACAGTGACCGAGTGACGTTCGCCATCAGCACACAATGGCCGAGCGCATTGATCTAGTCGTATGACTATAACCAACGGCTAACGTGTGCCAAAGCAACAAACACTGTCTAATGGGTAACGTCCAGCGCGATTATGATCGCGCGCGTGAATGGATACACCGCACGTTCTGATCCCCACGCCGAAGCCTCAGTTTCACCGAACCACCAACACAGGAGGAATCCAAACCATAAAAACACCGCAGTAAACGAGCGCGGGCCGCAAGTGCTAGGAACACTCACGACCCGCTAACCACAGCCAACTTTCAAGGAGTTGCCCATGGCTAAGGCGAATGATAAAGCACGTCCCCCGATCACGGAACGTTTCGTAACGATCCAGGAATCCTGGGGAGTACCGAAACGGATGTATGACAGGCCGAAGACGTTTTATCCGTATATGAAGATCGGCGGAATGTGGTTGATCAACGATGCGGGTTTTGTTCCGGGCCGAAGGGTGCAGATCACGATCGAGCCGGGCAGGCTGATCATCAAGCAGTTGTAACAGGCAACGCCGCAGGATGCGGCCGCGCTGCGCGACTTCGCGCAGCGCGCCGGGTAGCGCAGCCGCAGCTGCCCGACGCCGCCGCACATCACCAGGCGATATTGCAAGACGACCGCGATGTCTTCGCACCGCCGGTAGCCGTGCAATGCGTACCCGCGCCGTTATCGTAAAACGTGCGTGTCTCCGGCTGCGGCACTGAAGGATCGAACGGATTCGGCGCACCATGCGCGCCGCGCGCAGCATCGTATGGCCGCGTCGGCGCATACGAACCGCCGCTCCCGGCCGGCCTTGACCCATTGGCCCGCAGGTATTCATTCCAGTTCTGCTCGCGCTGTTCATATCCGGGCAACGCGCGACCGAGGCTGTCGCTACCGCCCGCGCCGAGCGCTACACGGTTCGCGGGCAATGCGAAATCGGGTTCATGTCCGGACGAAGGTTGCGCTTCGAGCGCATCGCCCGACACACGCAACGGCCGCGTATCAGGCATATCGAACGGACTGCGTTCGACCGGCGCCGCGTACAGCACGCGGTGGCTTGCACGTGCCGCGTGCCCATCGTCGCGCGCAACGGCGCGACGTTCCGCGCGAAACACGTTGGTTCCGGCCGAACGATCGGCGAGGGCATCGCGGCACCACGCGTCGGAAGCTGAAACGGAAAGCGCGCAGGCGAGTGCGGCGGCGGAAGGGAAGCGGGAAGAACGACTCATTGACGGTCCGTAGCAGGTGACTGACAGGGTTACAAAAACGGCAGATCACTGGCTGGCGGCTGGGCGCGGGGCGGGGCCGAAGTGGCCCGAAACGCGGCAGACGCGAATCGCGACGGAGGCTGGCTGGATTGCAGATACGAGCCCGTATTATTTCATACGTATAACTGTGACCTTTCGGAGTAGCGAAAATCGTCGGCAAATCGAAGGTTTTGGCCGCGCCATCCGACGCACAGCATTGGTGCTTGCCGAATCAATCATCAGTCGATTTAAATCATACGATGCGACCCTTTATGGGCTCGACGCACGCCGAGCGCGATCACCAATCGCTGAACGCCAACTCCGACAAGGAACGAAGCCAAAGCGACCACCCTGATAGCAACCGGATTGCACTGCGAGCAAACGTTGTCACATACCCAAGGTTGCGCCCCAGTCGCCACCACCCCACCCGAAAAATCTACGTGTTTTCCCTCAGTCCCTCGGCATTTTTGACAGACGATTTAAAAACGCCCATATAATTTCGGCTGCCTTGCCAACGGCTGTCGGACCATCCTTCCGATCGAGCAGTTTGGCAAGCGGGGCAGGCGAAACGCTTGCGCAATGCAAGACGCATCACGATGTCTTTCCGAACCAGACGTCCCCTTCGGGGACTGCAAGAGCCGGGCCCCGCTACGCAACATTCCGCCGGAGTTCCGTCTTCTATGTGTCTCGGGCGTGTCCCATGTCCTCGCCCCGGGTGCTGTTCGATTGCGCAAGTCATGCCGCCTTTGCCCGTATGACTAACAACATCGAGGAGCTCCTGATGACGCTGTCCCGTCTTACGTCCATTTCCGTCGCCGCCGTGCTGTTCGCCGCCGGCGCCGCCGCCGCGCAAGCGGAAACCGTGAAGATCGCCATCGCTGGTCCGATGAGCGGTTCGGTCGCCCAATATGGCGACATGGTGAAGGCCGGCGCGCTGACCGCGATCGAGCAGATCAACGCAGCAGGCGGTGCGGGCGGCAACAAGTTCGAAGCCGTGATGATGGACGACGCATGCGAACCGAAGCAGGCCGTCGCCGTCGCGAACAAGATCGTCAGCCAGAAGATCAAGTACGTGATCGGCCACGTGTGCTCGGGCTCGACGATCCCCGCGTCCGACATCTACGAGAACGAAGGCATCGTGATGGTCACGCCGTCGGCCACCGCGCCGCAGCTGACCGAAGGCAAGAAGCGCCACTTCGTCTTCCGCACGATCGGCCGTGACGACCAGCAAGGCCCGGCCGCCGCGCATTACATCATCAACAACGTGAAGCCGAAGAAGGTCGCGATCCTGCACGACAAGCAGTCGTATGGCCAGGGCATCGCGTCGTCGGTGAAGAAGGATCTCGAAGCGGCAAAGATCCCGGTCGTGCTGTTCGAAGGCATCAATGCCGGCGATTCGGATTACTCGGCGATCATCACGAAGCTGAAGTCGCAAGGCGTCGATTTCGTCTACTTCGGCGGCTATCACCCGGAAATGGGCCTGCTGCTGCGCCAGGCGCGCGAGCAGGGCGTGAAGGCGACGTTCATGGGGCCTGAAGGCGTGGGCAACAAGGACGTGACGGCAATCGCCGGCCCGGCATCGGAAGGCATGCTCGTCACGCTGCCGGCCGACTTCTCGGCCGATCCGGCCAACGCGGCGCTGGTGAAGGCGTTCGCGGACAAGAAGCGCGACCCGAACGGCGCGTTCCAGATGCCGGCGTACGCAGCGGTGAAGATCATCGCCGACTCGATCGCGGGAGCCAAGACGACCGACCCGACGAAGGTCGCCGCGTACATGCACAAGACGACGTTCGACACGCCGATCGGCAAGGTGTCGTATGACGCGCAGGGCGACCTGAAGGCGTTCAAGTTCGTCGTGTACACGTGGCACAAGGACGCGACGAAGACCGCCGCCAAGTAACACGAAGTACCCGCCCGCGTGCCCGCCCTGTCCGAAACCCGGACGGGGCGCGTGCGCATTTGGCCGTTCCAAAGCCAAGGGGCGGACCGAGACGACACCGTGCGTTGCGCGCGGCCGCGCCGTGATCCGGCGATGGCGCGCGGCGTGGCGCCACCGGGAGCTTCCCGCACATGACTGACTTCTTTCCGCAATTCGCCCAGCAGCTGGTCAACGGCCTGACGCTGGGTGCGATCTATGCGCTGATCGCCATCGGCTATTCGATGGTCTACGGCATCATCGGCATGATCAACTTCGCCCACGGCGAGATCTACATGATCGGCGCGTACGTGGGCCTCGTTACCCTCACTGCCATCGGCATCTCCGCCGGCTATCCGCTGCCGCTCGTGCTCGGCGCCGCACTGATCGTGTCGGTGATCGTCACGGGCCTGTACGGCTTCGCGGTCGAGCGCGTCGCGTATCGGCCGCTGCGCGGCGGACCGCGCCTGGTGCCGCTGATCTCCGCGATCGGCATGTCGATCTTCCTGCAGAACTACGTGCAGATCGGCCAGGGCGCGCGCGACGTGTCCGTGCCGGTGCTGATCTCCGGTGCGTTCGACATCCATCTCGGCGGCGACTTCGACGTGACCATCCCGTATTCGCGCCTGATGATCGTCTGCGTGACGGTCGTGCTAATGATCGCGCTCACGCTGTTCATCTCGCATTCGCGGATGGGCCGTGCGTGCCGCGCGTGCGCCGAGGACATGAAGATGGCGAACCTGCTCGGCATCGACACGAACCGCGTGATCTCGTTCACGTTCGTGCTCGGCGCGATGCTGGCCGCCGTCGGCGGCGTGCTGATCGGGCTGACGATCGGCAAGCTGAATCCGTATATCGGCTTCGTCGCGGGCATCAAGGCGTTTACCGCCGCGGTGCTCGGCGGGATCGGCAGCATCCCGGGCGCGATGCTCGGCGGCGTGCTGCTCGGCCTCGCAGAAACCTTCGCCGCAGGCTACATGCCGGCCGAGTACAAGGACGTCGTCGCGTTCGGCCTGCTCGTGCTGATCCTGCTCTTCCGCCCGACCGGCCTGCTCGGCAAGTCGGACATCGAAAAGGTTTGAGGGAGACGCAGATGAGTCAAGTCATTTCCGTTCGCCGCCCGGCCGCCGACGCATCGATCGGCCAGGCGTTGAAAAATGCCATGGCCGCCGCGATCCTGACGGCGATCCTCACGATTCCGGTGCTCGGGCTGCAGCTGAAGCTCGATGGCTACCAGGTCGTGCTCACGCCGCACTGGCGGCCCGTGTGGATCGCGGTCGCGGCCGTGTTCCTGTTCCAGTTGTTCAAGCCGTGGCTCGTGCGCGCGAAATCGGCGGTGAAGCTGCCGGCGCTGCCCGCGATGGGCGCGCAGCAGCAGCGCGTGGTGGTGTGGGTGCTGCTCGCGGTCGGGCTGGTGTGGCCGTTTTTCGGCTCGCGCGGCGCGGTGGACGTCGCGACGCTCGCGCTGATCTACGTGATCCTCGGCCTCGGGCTGAACATCGTGGTCGGGTTCGCGGGGCTGCTCGATCTCGGCTATGTCGGGTTTTACGCGGTCGGCGGCTATACGTACGCGATGCTCCACCAGTACTTCGGGCTGTCGTTCTGGGAGTGCCTGCCGCTCGCGGCGATCGCGGCGGCGACGTTCGGCTTCCTGCTCGGCTTCCCGGTGCTGCGGCTGCGCGGCGACTATCTCGCGATCGTCACGCTCGGCTTCGGCGAAATCATCCGCCTGCTCGCGAACAACCTGACCAGCCTCACCGGCGGCCCGGACGGCATCTCGGGCATTTCGAAGCCGACGGTGTTCGGCTTCGAGATGGCGCGCTCGGCAAGCGTCGAAGGCGCGAAGACCTTCCATGAACTGATCGGGCTGGAATACAGCGGCGAGCACATGGTGATCTTCCTGTACCTGATCGCGCTGCTGCTGGTCGGCTTCACGCTGTTCGTGACGAGCCGCCTGATCCGCATGCCGATGGGCCGCGCGTGGGAAGCGCTGCGCGACGACGAGATCGCGTGCCGTTCGCTCGGCCTGAACCCGACGCGCATCAAGCTGTCGGCGTTCACGCTCGGCGCATCGTTCGCGGGCATCGGCGGCGCGTTCTTCGCGGCGCGCCAGGGCCTCGTGAATCCTGAATCGTTCACCTTCATCGAATCGGCGCTGATCCTCGCGATTGTCGTGCTCGGCGGGATGGGCTCGCAGCTCGGCGTGATCCTCGCGGCGATCCTGCTGACCGTGCTGCCGGAAGTCGCGCGCGGCTTCGCCGAGTACCGGATGCTGATCTTCGGTCTCGTGATGGTGTTGATGATGATGTGGCGTCCGCAGGGCCTGCTGCCCGCGAGCCGTCCCCACGTGGAGCTGCCCCAATGAGCGCGAATGCAGAACTGTTGAAGGTCGCCGGGCTGCAGATGCGCTTCGGCGGGTTGCTCGCGGTGGACGGCATCGATTTCGACGTGCGCCGCGACGAGGTGTTCGCGATCATCGGGCCGAATGGCGCGGGCAAGACCACGGTGTTCAACTGCGTCGGCGGCTTCTACAAGCCGACCGGCGGCAACGTCGTGCTCGACGGCCACCCGATCGCGGGGTTGCCAAGCCACAAGATCGCGGTGAAGGGCCTCGTGCGGACGTTCCAGAACATCCGCCTGTTCAAGTCGCTGACCGTCGTCGAGAACCTGCTCGTCGCGCAGCACCGCAAGGTGAAGGCGGGGCTGCTGCCCGGCCTGTTTTCGACGCCCGCGTATCGCCGCGCCGAGAAGGAAGCGCTCGAGCGCGCGGCCGTGTGGCTCGAACGGATGGGGCTGAAGTCGGTCGCCAACCGGCAGGCCGGCACGCTGTCGTACGGGCACCAGCGGCGTCTGGAGATCGCGCGCTGCATGATCACCGAGCCGCGCCTGCTGATGCTCGACGAGCCGGCGGCCGGCCTCAACCCGCAGGAGAAGATCGAGCTGCAGCACCTGATCGACAAGCTGCGCCGCGAGTTCGGCGTATCGGTGCTGCTGATCGAACACGACATGAGCCTCGTGATGGGCGTGTCCGACCGCATCCTCGTGATGGAGCACGGCCGGCCGATCGTGATCGGCACGCCGGAAGCGGTCCGCAACGACCCGCGCGTGATCAAGGCGTATCTGGGGGAAGAGTGATGCTGAAGCTGGAACAGGTCCATACGCACTACGGCGCGGTCGAGGCGCTCGCGGGCGTGTCGATCGAGGTGAAGAAGGGCGAGATCGTCACGCTGATCGGCAGCAACGGCGCCGGCAAGACGACGCTGATGATGACCGTGTGCGGCACGCCGCGCGCATCGTCGGGCCGCGTGATGTTCGAGGGCAAGGACATCACAGCGATGTCGACGCACCAGATCATGCGGCAGGGGATGGCGATCTCGCCGGAAGGGCGGCGCGTGTTCCCGAGTTTGACGGTGCTCGAGAACCTGAAGATGGGCGGGTTTTTTGCGAGCCGTCATGAGATCGATGATGGCATCGAGCATGTGTTCAAGCTGTTTCCGCGCTTGAAGGAACGTGCGACGCAGCGTGCCGGCACGATGTCGGGCGGCGAGCAGCAGATGCTGGCGATCGGCCGCGCGCTGATGAGCAAGCCGCGTTTGTTGCTGCTCGACGAGCCGACGCTCGGCCTCGCGCCGCTCGTGATCGCGCAGATCTTCGACATCATCCGGACGATTCGTGAAGAAGGCGTCACGGTGTTCCTGGTCGAGCAGAACGCGAACAAGGCGCTGGGTGTGGCCGATCGCGGCTATGTGCTCGAAACGGGGCGCGTGGTGCTCGCCGATACGGGGGCGAACCTGCTCGCGAACGACCGGATCAAGCAGGCTTATCTGGGCGGTTGATGGGGGGAAGCCGCCGGCCTGCAATGGGCCGGCGGCTTGCGGCATCCTTCCGGGATGCTTCGGTACGACAGGTGCAATGCCCGTTTTGCAGGAAATCTGTAGCCGATTTGGCTTCGATCGTAGTCAAATCGGCTACATCTTCGCGCTGCGGAGGAAACCGATGAAGGTCAAACGGATCGTCGCCAATATCGACACGCAGTCGGTCGACGACGCGAAGCGTTTCTATCAGCAGATCTTCGGTCTCGACCTGCTGATGGATCACGGCTGGATCGCGACCTACGGCAATGCCGAGCAGATGGATGTGCAGATCAGCTTTGCATCGCAGGGCGGGTCGGGCACGCCGACGCCCGACCTGTCGATCGAAATCGACGATCTCGACGAAGCGCTCGCACGCGTTCATGCAGCCGGCATTTCGATCGAATACGGCCCGGCCGACGAGCCGTGGGGCGTGCGGCGGTTTTACGTGCGCGATCCGTTCGGCAAGCTCGTCAACGTGCTGGCCCATCGCTGATCCAACAGAGTACCCACTGCAACTCTCCCGAATGAACCGGTCCGTTGCTTAGAGTGTCGGCGGCAAAATGGGCGACGTGTGGCGCGTCAGAAGAAAAAAACGGACCGGCCTGGACCGATCCGTGTTCGCTTCCTTGTTCCGATTGGCGATCCGTTCTGGTTCGGACCGTGCGCTCGCTTACGCTTTCTTGATCAGCTCGAGTTGCGTTAGCGCCGTCACGCCGTCGTCGAGGCCGAGTTCTTCGACGATCAAACCATCCTTCAGGCGAAGAACCGTCGTTCCGGTGAAGTGCATCCGGCGGCCGGTCGCTGCGGGCAGGGAACCGATCAGGAAGTCGCTGAAAGCCGGGCCGGTATGCGTGCCGCCACCTTCCCACTGCCCGACCACATAGTCGCCCTCGGCGATCAGATCCGTGACGCCCCAGAAGTTGAGATCCTGGAAGGCCGCACGGAAGTCGGTCATGAATGCCTTGATGTCCTCGCGGCCGCGACGCGGTTCATGCAGTGAATACTTCAGCAGCATGTCCGGCGCAGCGATCTCGTCGACGATGCTGAGGTCGCATTTCTCGCCCCAGAAATTCGTGAACCAGCGACCGACGATTGCCTTGTTGTCGTCTTCCTTCGACATGTTCGACTCCTTGATGATCCTGGTTGAAAGAGAGACGGAGTTGCTCCGCTCGGAACGAACAATAGCGATCCAGCCTAGGCATTTCTACTCGTTTCTTGTGGTGCAATTCAACGAATCGTCACCACTGCATCAATGCCGGTTCGCGAAAATTAGAAGGCAAGAAACGGATCGAAAAACCGTCCTCCGATAGCTATCGTCTTGTATGAAGCAGGGAGCCGTGCGAGTGGCGACAGTCGTACGTACGGGGCTGAAGGGCACGGGCAGATGCGCTCGAATGATCGTCTCGAGTCCGGTGAGGATGAAATGAAAATAGTCGGGTATCTCGCAGACGTATTCGATCTGTTTCACGTTGGCCATCTCAACGTGCTCAGCTACGCACGCGACCGTTGTGACTGCCTGATCGTCGGTGTGGCGACAGATAAATCCGCTCGTCAAACCAGAGGCATCAAGCCGGTGATTCCGTTTGCTGAACGAATCGAGATCGTGCGCAGTGTTCGCTTTGTTGATCGAGTCGCCGCGGACACGGGAGCCGACAGTTTTGACGTTTGGCGCGATCTGCACTTTAGACGCCTGTTTATCGGCCATGACTCGTCAAGTCCACTGGCGACGCAAACCTTGAAGTTTCGATTTGAGAAATTTGGGGTTGACGTGTTCTATTTGCCCCGGCTCTCCACCACGACAAGCACCGGCTTGCGCGACACGATTGAAAACATCAATCGGCTGGCAGGCGATCACGGTTTCGATATAGACCCGCAGTCGTTCCGAATCCGCCGCGCGCTTCAATAACGCGTGGCATGAATGTTGAGCCGCGCATCCCTATCAGATTCGCTAGTTGGTTGCAGTGGCTACTCGTATGACAAGAGCGTAACAAGACATGGTGAATATCGATTCTCAATTCATGGCCGACTGCAAAGGGGCTGTCAGCGGCACGGATCCGGTTCTGCAAGTGCTGCACGAACAGGCGCGGATCTCGACGCCGATGAATGAAGTTCGACTGGATCGGCTCGTTGCCGTATCGCTGGACCTCGACGACCATGAAGCGCTGTCATTGGAGGCGTTGGCCGGCGGAACATACGTGCAAGCGATGAGAACACCGGCGCACTTTCTCACCGTCTTGAAGCAGGCGATCAGCGAGCTGAGACTGTCGCGGCTGTTCTGTTCCAGCAGCCAGGGGGCGTTCCATCGGGGTATCTGCCCGGCCGCCTACGACGAGCGCGCCGGGCAACATCACCCGGGAGAAATGGCCGAGTGGCGAGCCACTTTTCGTGCGATGGCACCGGAACAGCAAATGATGGCGGCGACGATCGTGTGGATGTACCGATCCGGAGCAGATTCTATTTGGTTGCGACGAGTACCGTGCACGTGGCGGGCGAACGAGGCGTTGCGCTACATGCGCGACGCTGGCTGTCTGGCGATTTGGATCAGGTTGATTGCACGATTTCCGGGTTGGTGAATCGCATCGCGGTACGCGAGTTCTATCGCAAGAAATGGAGTTCAACTCGCCGCTGTCACATGTAAATTCAAAGCATTCGTTTCCAAGTCTGGATTAGCGCCATGAAAACCCATTCGATCTCCAGGTTCAAATACAACTTCCGCGCCCCGGGGCTTCAGGTCGAGGGTCCGATTCAGTATGCATTCGGTCGAACCGACCGCGATACCGTTCTGGTCGGCAAAAGTCACCACGGGATCTGTGCAATTTTTCTCGGCGAGAACGAGCAGCATCTTCTGAGTCAGCTCGAGACGGCTTTCCCCACGATCGAGTTGAACTCCGCTCAGCATGCGATGGTCCGGGAGCTGACGCAAGTCATTGCCTTCATCGAGAACGATGCGGCGGATGGGGTGGTTCCTCTGGATATTGGCGGCACATTGTTCCAACAGCGAGTGTGGCAGGCGTTGTGCGAGATTCCGGCCGGAGAGACACGCAGCTACTCCGATGTCGCGAAGCAGCTCGGCGTACCCGACGCGGTACGCGCCGTGGCTGGCGCCTGCGCCGCGAATGTGCTCGCGATTGCGATTCCCTGTCATCGTGTCGTTCGGCAGGATGGAAGTATCTCCGGCTATCGGTGGGGTGTCGAGCGGAAGCGCGACCTGCTGGCCGAAGAGTGTGCTCGATGAGCGTCGGGCCGGGGAACAAGGGCACGCCGATGGAAAGTCGTTCAATGTCACTGTTTGAAAATCTGGAGTACGTCGCACCGGCCGGACGCGAGGCCATTGGCGCCCGCGCGTTTGTGCTCCGCGGATTCGCAGCCTCCGATGCGGATGCGCTTGTCAAAGCGATTGCCAATATCGAAGCCACTGCCCCATTTCGACACATGATCACGCCAGGGGGCTTCACGATGTCCGTCGCGTTGACCAACTGCGGCGTTCTGGGCTGGACAACCGATAGAAAGGGTTATCGCTACACCGCGACGGACCCGAAGACGGGGCGGCCCTGGCCGGCTATGCCGGTGGTGTTCGCCAAGCTGGCGACCGACGCCGCAGCGTTTGCCGGTTTCGAGGATTTCGAGCCGGACGCTTGCTTGATCAACCGATACCTGCCTGGATCAAGGCTTTCGTTGCATCAGGATCGAAACGAACGCGATTTTGGCGAACCGATCGTATCCGTCTCTCTCGGAATGTCTGCAAACTTCTTGTTCGGCGGCGATACGCGATCAGACGCGACCACCAAGGTTCCTCTTCATCACGGCGACGTGGTCGTTTGGGGAGGCGTGGATCGCATGCGCTTCCATGGCGTCATGCCGCTGAAGGATCGACCTCACGTTGCACTCGGAAGCCAGCGAATCAATTTCACCTTTCGGAAAGCGGGCTGACGCCAGGGTCGCACGGAACCAACCTGCAATGCAGATGCGGAACGCTGTAGATAAGCGCCCCGATCGTGCCTCCCTCGATTTGCGGGCCGCTGACGCGTTTGTAGAAGGGGCACACGGAGGTTGTCATGCCAATGAGTAAAAGGGACTCGCGATTCGATTTTGCGAGAACGTCTGGTGTTGACGAGCAGACCTTGCGACTTGAAGTCGAATCGCATTGTCAGTCGCTCGTCGACGCTGGAATGGCATGCTGGCGAATCAACGACGATGGCGACACAGAGTTGCAGATGGCCACCGGCGAAGCCTATCTCTTTGGCGAAGATGGCGTGACGCGCTGCAGATGATTGAGTCGAACTCCCAACAACAAGGGGGCAGGACTGTGGCACTTGCGTCTCTCGCGCTACGGGTGCCCCATGCGATCGTGCATTTCTTTCTGAATCGGATCGAAGCTCCGATTGCCGAATTGTCGATCGTCGCCGACGCATATTTTCCGCGGCGCACCGGAAGCTTCGCCTGAAGCGCCGGTCGCCCGGACGTAATGAGGGCATCTCCGCACCTGCAGGCAGGCCCCACCGCAACCGAACCTGGTAAGTAACGAACGCCGAAATGACAATCTCCTCGCCTTCATCGAAGGTCTATCAAGAAGCCGCGCAATGCCTGTCGGAAATCGATGCCGACTGGGCTCGTCATATCGCCGAGGTCGGCCCATGCCGGCATGAACCGAAACCTGCTCGCGAGCCCTACGAGGCGCTGGTGCGTGCGATCGCATATCAGCAACTCCATGCGAAGGCAGGAGATGCGATTCTGGCCCGACTGCTGGCGCTTTACCCCGATGGTGCCTTTCCGATGCCCGAACAACTGCTCGACACCGATCCGGCGAAGCAACGCGCCTGC
Organism: Burkholderia pyrrocinia; assembly: GCF_003330765.1. Taxonomy (NCBI): domain Bacteria; kingdom Pseudomonadati; phylum Pseudomonadota; class Betaproteobacteria; order Burkholderiales; family Burkholderiaceae; genus Burkholderia; species Burkholderia pyrrocinia. The sequence continues at coordinate 544,977 of NZ_CP024903.1, forward strand.
GGATTCTCCGCCACAAAACTGGAAACCATTCGCGGCATCGCTCAAGCAACGATCGACGGCGTGGTGCCAACCCGAAGTGAGGCGCTGGACCTTTCCGATGACGAAATCGTCGACCGCTTGATCACGTTGCGAGGTGTCGGGAAGTGGACTGTCGAGATGTTCCTGATCTACACCATGGCCCGTCTGGACATCCTGCCCGTGAATGATTTTGGCGTGCGCGAAGGCTACCGGCGCCTGAAGGGTCTGCAAAAGACGCCGACGCCACGCGAAATGAACGTGGTCGGGGAGGCGCTGCGTCCATGGAGAACGGTCGCCGCCTGGTATTTGTGGCGGTTGCCCGCCCGATAAAATTGGTTCGCAAGAATCGGAGTTCTTGCGATTGATTTCGTGCCTATCCTTGGATCGTGATCAAATTTTCCCGGCTACTGCAATGGAATCGACTATTTCAACGACGGACGCTTACACGACGGATGACGAACGCTGGGAAGCAGTGCGTACACGAGATCGTCGTGCTGACGAATGTTTTGTGTATGCGGTGAAAACAACCGGTGTCTATTGTCGGCCGAGCTCGTCGGCTCGCCTACCCAAGCGCAGCAACGTGGTGTTTTTTGCGACGGCATCGGAGGCCGAAACGGCAGGATATCGGCCGAGTCTCCGGGCCAGCAGCGATCGGTCCAGCGCGGAGGTTGCACGTATCGACGCCGTGGCGAAGGTTTGCAGGCTGATCGATGAAGCTGAAACGCCGCCGAAGCTCGAGGAACTGGCTGCGCACGTGGGCATGAGCCCGTTCCATATTCATCGTCTGTTCAAGGCGGAGACTGGACTGACGCCCAAGGCCTATGCGTCGGCCTCACGGGCTCGCAAGCTGCGCGCGAAACTGAACGGACCCGAGGCGTCGGTGACGAACGCGATCTACGACGCGGGCTTCAACTCGAACAGCCGCTTCTATGAACACTCCGATCAGCTCCTGGGCATGCGTGCGCGTGACTATCGGGCGGGCGGTATCGGTACGGTTATTCGGTTCGCGGTCGGGCAATGCACGCTGGGTGCGATCCTCGTCGCCCAAAGCGAGCGAGGGATCTGTTCGATCTTGCTTGGCGACGATCCCGACGCGCTCGTACGGAACCTTCAGGACCAGTTTCCGAAAGCACAGTTCGTCGGTGGAGATGCTGATTTCGAGACGCTGATCGCGCAAGTCGTCGGATTCGTCGAGGCCCCGTCCATCGGCCTGAACTTGCCACTAGACGTTCGCGGCACGGCCTTTCAGGAGCGTGTGTGGCAGGCGCTGCGCGACGTTCCCCCAGGAACTACCGTGAGCTATGCCGAGATCGCTCAGCGTATCGGCGCGCCGAAGGCGACGCGTGCCGTCGCACAGGCATGCGGCGCGAACCCTATCGCGGTCGCTATACCTTGCCATCGCGTCGTACGACAGGACGGCGATATCTCGGGTTACCGATGGGGTGTCGATCGCAAGCGCGAACTTCTGCGACGCGAAGCCAAGTCCTGAGCGTTCCTTACTCAAAATCAAACGTGACTTCCAACATGACCGACATCTCCATCAGCTGCGACGCACCAGACTGGACCAGCATTGGCGCTCAGCTCGATGTCGAGGGATACGCACTGCTACCCGGCGCGTTCGACCTCGATGAGGCCCGTGAACTTGCACGCCGGATCAGGGAGGACGGTGTAGGTCGGCGAGTGTCGCTCGATTCACTCGAACTCGGACGCGGTGAAATTTATCGCTTCGGTGTGCAGCTGCCGGAGCCGCTGGCGTCCTGGCGTGCGGCGCTGTATCGGGATCTTGCACCTATAGCCAATCGCTGGAACGAGACACTGGGGGTTCCGTATCGATATCCGGCGGATCTGAACGCTTTCCTGCAACGCAACATCGACGATGGGCAAAGCAAGCCTCTGTCGAATCTGAGTCGTCTCGGTGCCGGCGACTATTTGGCCTTGCATCAGAGCAGCGAGGGCGAGCATGTCTTTCCGATGCAGGTCGTCGTGCTGCTGAGTGAATCAGGTGAGGACTTCACGGGTGGAGAGTTTGTTCTCACCGAGCAACGGCCGCGCATGCAATCGCGCCCGATGGTTTTACCGCTCAGGCTAGGAGATGCCGCGATCATCAGTACCGCACAGCGCCCATTCAAGGGAAGCAAGGGCTACTACCGCGTCAATCTCAAGCATGCAATCAGTCGCGTTCGCGACGGTGAGCGGCTTGGCGTTGAACTGTCATTTCACAACGCCCCGTAGCGGGGCGGAAGGCAGGGGCCATGACGCAATCCAGGCATTTCAAACTTGTCGGGCGAGACGGCAAGCCGTACGACAGCGTTGTACCAGGCGCTCTTGGCGGGCACCGACGCAATCGTATCTACGGTCGCTTCGACTGTCGGTCTGCGCTGCAGGCGATCGCGCGCGGTGGATATGTCAAATACCGTGTGTTCTTTCAAGATGAAGAGACCGCTGTCGCGGCCGGCTATCGTCCGTGCGCAGTCTGCCTGCCGGAAAAGTATGGCGCATGGAAGGCTGCCGCGACGTCGCATTCGAATAAATCGCATATCAAGGAACCGCGATGATGACCAGACAGGCAACGCTGTTGCTCGACGCCGATCGCGGGGACGGCGTCGAAGGATCAGTAGATACCTCGGTCAACGCGCAGATCGCAGCGATCGATTGGGTGGCATTCGAGCGAGACCTGACGCGCGACGGGTATGCGGTACTTCCCAATTTGCTCCCGCAGCCCCTCTGCAACGAGGTAGCGGGCTACTTCCCGCAGGAAGAGCGCTTTCGGAGCCGCATCGTGATGGAGCGGTACGCATTCGGTCGAGGCGAATACAAGTATTTCGCACGACCGCTGCCCGATATCGTCGATCGACTCCGTGAATCACTTTATTCATATCTGGCGCCCATTGCGAACCGCTGGCACGGCTTGATGCGGATCGACGTCCGGTTTCCTGCGACGCTCTCTGCATTCCATGCGGTGTGTCGTAACGCAGGGCAGACCCGGCCGACACCCCTGCTTCTGCGGTATCGAGAAAACGATTATTGCTGTCTGCACCAGGATTTATATGGCGAGTTCGTGTTTCCGTTGCAGGCGATCTTCCTGCTCGACGAGCCGGGGCGAGATTTCGACGGCGGTGAGCTCTTGTTGACCGAAAGCGATCCGAAGAAGCCGGGCCGGGCCGAAGTTGTGCCGCTTCGGCAAGGCGACGCAGTCGTGCTTGCAGTGAACCATCGGCCAGTAAAGTCGTCGCGTGGCTTCTATCGAGCCTCGCTCCGACACGGCGTGAGCCGATTGCGCCGTGGCGAGCGGCGTACGCTCGGCGTTATCTTTCACGACGCGAAGTAGGATCGGATGGTCACTGCATCTCCCTTGCGAGGCTCAAATGTTCACGTATGCAACGCCAGCCCCTTCACCGCCTTGTCCACGGCCTTCTTCGGCCCGTGCAGCGCCAGGCCGACCAGATCCAGATTCGCCGCATCTTCGGCGCGAAACACTTCGCGGTTGGCTGCATCATGCCCGGTCGAAAACATCGCGCGCACGTAAGGCACGATCGTGAGTTCGCGCGACAGCGCCTGCCGGTGCGCGGCCTGCAGGCCGTTCAAATCGGCCGCGAACACCAGCATCGGCTGGCCGAACATGCGGCCGTAGCGACGCCCGGTCGCATCCTCGTAAGGCTCGCCGAGCGCGTCGGGCGCGCCGGCCGCGACACCTGTCGCGAGAAACGCGACGACATTGAGTTTCTGCCACGCTGCGAGATCGTCGCGCACGATCAGCGCCACTTTGGTATCGAACATGCTTGCTCCTCGTTGAAGCACGCATGATCGGATGCCGCGCGCGATCAGTCTGGAACGTTTGTGCACAGTTGCCGGTACGCGGCCGGCGTGATCCGGTACGCGCGGCGGAACCAGCGGCCCAGATGGCTCTGGTCGGCGAAACCGACGTCCGCGGCTGCCTGCGCGGGCGTGCGGCCGGCCGCTAGCAGCCGGCGCGCGGCGCGCAGCCGCAAGCGCACCAGGTACGCGTGCGGCGACGTGCCGAACGCGCGCTGGAACAGCCGCGTCAGCCGGAACCGGTCGATCCCGGCGACGCTGGCCAACTCGTCGAGCCCGATATTGCCGTCCATCTGTGCATGCAGCAGATCGCGCACGCGCGCGATCGCGGGCGGCACGACACCGCTTTCCAGCGCGAGCGGGCCGCGCAGTTCGCCGCCGAGCCGCGTCAGCAGGCGGTCGAGCGTCTGGTCGCGCGCCAGCCTGCCTTCGTTGCCGTGGATTGCCAGAAACGCGTGCCGGACCGCGTCGACGAGGCCGCGGTCGTCGACGAGCGTATGACCGAACGCGGCCTCGACGCCGCCCAGGCCCGGCAGGTCCAGGCGGCGCGCGGCGCGCTCGACCCACGCCTGCGGCAGGTACAGCATCCCGTAGGTGAAGCCGCCCGCTTCGGGCGCATGACCGTCGTGCATCGCGCCCGGTTCGATCAGGATCGCGCGGCCCGGCACGCTCGTATGCAGCGACCGGTGGCACTGGAAACGTTGCACGCCCTGTTCGGTGAAGCCGACCAGCATGTCGTCGTGATCGTGCGCATCGTATGCATGGCCGTTGAAATGCGCATGCAGGCTTTCGATGCCGGTTTCCGCATCGCGCCGCGCAACGAGCCAGTGGTCGGCCGCGCCGATGTCCTTTGTCGCTGTCGTCATCGCATGCCTCGCGCGTCGTCGTTGCGTGACCGATAGTGTATGCAGGTCGCGTGGCGCCGGTTGCGTGCGCACTTCATGCTTCGTTCACCACCGCCTGTTCGTCGCGCGCATATTGCGCGGGCGGCCGCCCGACATGCCGCGTGAACGCGACGCTGAAAGTGCTCGCGGAGCTGTAGCCGACGCGCCCCGCGATCTCGGCGATGCGGCCTTCGTTGCGGCGGAGCAGGTCCTTCGCGAGCGCCATGCGCCATGTGAGCAGGTATTCCATCGGCGCGACGCCGACCGCGCGGCTGAAGCGTTCGAAGAAGGTCGAGCGCGACAGCGCCGCTTCCTTCGCCAGCTCGACGATCGTCCACGGGTGCGCGGGGCGTTCGTGCATCCGGCGGATCGCGGCTGCGAGGCGGCTGTCGGCGAGCCCGCGCACGAGGCCGGGCGATGCGTTCGTGCCGGCCGTGAACCGCAACGCCTCGATCAGCAGCACTTCCAGCAGGCGCGACAGCACGATCTCGCGCGCGGGCCGCTGCGCGCGCGATTCGTCGCGCACCAGTTGCACGAGCGTGGTCAGCCGCGGTTCGCCGCGCACGTGCACGAATTGCGGCAGCAGCGACACCAGCAACGCCGCGTCGGGCGAACCGAAGCTGCAGTTGCCGGCCATCATCCGCATGTCGACCGGATTGCCGGGATCGCCGATCCGGTATTCGCCGTTGTCGAGCACGACTGGCGGCGCGGATTCGACACCGGGCGGCGGCGGTTCGAGGCTGGACATCGCGACGCCGTACGCCGCCGGAATCAGCATGAAATCGCCGGGCAGCAGTTCGATCGGCACGTGTCCGTCGATCGCGATCCGGCACCCGCCATCGAGGATCGCGCAATAGAACGGCTCGCCGGCGACCATGCGGTTGATGCTCCAGGGGCTCGCGCCGCGGACGGACTTGGAATGCCGTGCACCCGGTTGCAGCAGGGTCACGACTTCGGTCAACGGGTCGATCATCGCCGGACTCTCGCAAAAGAAAAGCGGATTTTCAATTGTAGCGAATACGGATCCAGCCATCTATCGTACGAACACATGCCCAACACATCACAGGAGTTCGCATGAAGACCGTATTGATCACCGGCTGTTCCTCCGGCTTCGGCCTCGAGATCGCCCGCCATTTCCTGGCGCGCGACTGGCAGGTCGTCGCGACGATGCGCACGCCGCGCGAGGACGTGCTGCCGCCGTCGGAGCGCCTGCGCGTGCTGGCGCTCGACGTGACGAATCAGGACAGCATCCGCGCCGCGATCGACGCGGCCGGCCCGATCGACGTGCTCGTCAACAACGCGGGCGTCGGCGCCGCCGCGCCGGCCGAGCTTGCGCCGCTCGACACGGTGCGCGCGCTGTTCGAGACCAACACGATCGGCACGATTGCGCTCACGCAGGCGGTGTTGCCGCAGTTTCGGCAGCGCGGGGCCGGCGTGGTCGTGAACGTCACGTCGAGCGTCACGCTGAAGGCGCTGCCGCTGCTCAGCGCGTACCGGGCCAGCAAGGCGGCGGTCAATGCGTACACCGAATCGATGGCGGCCGAACTCGAACCGTTCGGCGTGCGCGCGCATCTTGTGTTGCCGGGCCGCGCGCCCGACACGCGTTTCGCCGACAACGCGCGCGCGAACATGCACGGCTTCGAGCACGACGCGTATGCGGAATTTGTCGAGAAGGCCTTCGCGCGCATGCTCGATGCGTCCGCGCCGATTACCCATGTGCAGGACGTCGCCGACGCCGTGTGGCGCGCGGCGACCGATCCGTCGAGCCCGCTGCGCATCCTGGCCGGCGCCGATGCCGAAGCGTGGGCGGCCGAAGCGCGCTGATCGATCGGGAAGCCATACCGCGGATTCGTCACGCCGGTTGGTCGAACCGGCGCGACGGAGTGCGTGACGCGGGGAAGGGCGTTGCAGCGTGCCGTTACAGCGCGCGTGCGATCGCTTGTTCGAGCAGCGACAGGCCGAGGTCGATTTCTTCGTCACTGACGGTCAGTGGCGGCGCGATCCGGAACACGCCGCCCATGCCGGGCAACTGCACGATGTTCATGCTGAGCCCGAGGTTCATGCACTCGCGCGTGATCTTCGCGCCGAGCCCGTCCGCCGGCTCCTTCGTGCGGCGATCCTTGACGATTTCGACGCCGAGCAGCAGCCCGCGTCCGCGCACGTCGCCGATGCAGTCGAACCGCTCCATCAAATCGAGCAGCCCGCGCCTGAGCCGGTCGCCCATCGCGTTGGCCCGTGCGACGAGCCCGTCGCGCTGCACCACGTCCAGCACGCGCAAGCCGACCGCCGCCGGCAGCGGGTCGGACACGTGCGTCGTATAGAACAGGTAGCCGAGTTCGTGCGCGCGTTCCTCGATCTGCGCGGACGTCACCATGGCCGCGAGCGGCAGCCCGGCGCCGAGCGTTTTCGACAAGGTGAGGATGTCGGGTGTCACGCCGTCATGCTGGCACGCGAACATCGTGCCGGTGCGCCCGACGCCGGTCTGCGCCTCGTCGAGGATCAGCAGCATCCCGCGTTCCTCGCACTTGCGCTTGAGCGCCGCCATATAGCCTTCCGGCAGTTCGATGATCCCGCCCGAACTGAGGATCGGCTCCGCGATGAACGCGGCGAGGTTGCCGCTCGACTGGCGATCGATCAGGTCGAACGCGTAGTCGAGTTCGGCGAGATAGTCGTATGCGCCGTTGCGCTCGAAGCGCGGCCGGTACGTGAACGGCGCGGGAATCGCGAACGAGCCGACGGCGGCCGGGCCGACGCCCTTGCGGCCGGCGCTGTACGTGGCCGATGCCGCCGCGCCGGTCATCCCGTGCCACGACTGCGCGAAGCCGACGATCTCGTACTTGCCGGTAACGAGCTTCGCCATCCGGATCGCCGCTTCGTTCGATTCCGCGCCGGTGCTGAGCAGCAACGCGCGGTCGAGCCCGTCGGGCGTGATGTCGGCGAGGCGCGTTGCTAGGTCGACGACCGGCCGCGACAGCATCCCGCTGAACAGGTGGTCGAGCTTGCCCGCGTATTCGTTGATGACGGAGACGATCTCCGGATGGCTGTGCCCGAGCACCGCGCTCATCTGCCCGGACGTGAAATCGAGGATCGCGTGGCCGTCCGCGTCGTAGACGAAGCTGCCTTTCGCGTGCTCGATGATCAGCGGCTCGAACGTGCCGCCGTAGCGGACCAGGTGCTGCCTGGCGTTGTGCCAGAAGGTCGGGTCGTCGTTCAGGGACATCGGGCTTCTCCGGGCAAAGGGCAGGGATCGCTTGCAGTCTAGGCGCGCGTCTGGTTTGATGGAAACGAATAGTTCTTATGCAAGGTAGAAAAGGAGCTAATACCTTGGGACTTTCGCTCGAAATCGACCTGCTGCGTTCGTTTGTCGTGATCGCCGAGGTGCGCGCCCTCAGCCGCGCGGCCGCGCGTGTCGGCCGGACCCAGTCTGCGCTCAGCCAGCAGATGAAGCGGCTCGAAGAGATCGTCGACCAGCCGCTGTTCCAGCGTACCGGCCGCGGCGTGGTGCTGACCCACCCGGGCGAGCGGCTGCTCGTGCATGCGCAGCGCATCCTGCGGCTGCACGATGAAGCGATGGCCGACCTGTGCGGCACGGGGCTGTCGGGGACCATCCGGTTCGGGTGCCCGGACGATTACGCGGAGGTGTTTCTGCCGGCGCTGCTGCGGCAGTTTTCGAGCCAGCATCCGCAGGCGATCGTCGAAATCGTATGCGGGCCGACGCCGCGTCTGCTTGAACAGCTCGAGAAGCGCGCGGTCGATCTCGCGATGATTTCATTGCCGGACGACGGGTCGAGCGACGACATCATTCGCCGCGAGCAACTGGTCTGGATCGGCTATCCGGGGTTGGAGCCGGCGCATTTCGATCCGTTGCCGCTCGCGCTTTCCGATCGCGATACGCTCGATCACATCGCGGCCTGCGACGCGTTGAAACGCGCCGGCCGCGATTATCGCGTCGCGTATGCGAGCAGCAGTCTCGCGGGGCTGATTGCGCTAGTGCGCTCGGGGCAGGCGTTCGCGGTGATGACGCAGACGGCGGTGCCGGCCGACCTGGCGATCGTCAACGGCGATCCGCGATTGCCGCCGTTGCCGGCTGTGGGCATTACGTTGAAATTCGATCGCAAGCGGCCGTCGCATCTGACGGCGGCGTTCGCCGAGCATATTCGCGCGGTGTTGCCGGTGCTGTGACGTACGACGCGAATCAGTCGACCATCGACGAGGCCGGCGCTGCGTTGCATGGCCATCCGCATCCACCGCCGTGTCGGGCACGCGTATCGCCGCCTGCCTGCCCGACCGCTTGAGTTCGGTCTCCCGATATCGAATCACCCAACGTCAACCCGCTTGCACGCCGCGCTCCTCCGCAAGCAACCGGCGATAGTGGGGCAACGCGGTGAACAGTAACCACGCGGCGAGCGCGGCCGCGATCGTGCAGATGATGCCGATCGAGTGGCCGACCATCTTCGGATTGCCGAAGCCCCGATCGGTGACGAGCGCGATCAGCGTCGGACCGAGCCCGAAACCGAGCAGCTGCGCGAAGAACGAGTAGAGCGCGCCGACGGTGCCGCGCATGCGGCTGGGCGCCACGAGTTGTAGCGCCGCGGCCATGCACCCGGTCGGCAGCGTGAAGAAAAAGACGGTGCCGGCGGCCGCGGCCAGGGTACCCGTCGCGCCGGGCGCGAACGGGATGCTCGCGCAGCAGAGCAGCATCGGGATCATCGCGAATGCGGCGGTGCGCAACGGCGCATCCTCGTAGCCGCGTCGTTCGAACCGACGCACGACCCAGGGCCCCGCCAGCGCGCCGAGAATCCCGAAGCTGACCACCAGCGCGCCGAAGCGGAACCCGACGAGCGCCGCAGGCATGCCGTGCGAACGGATCAGGTACGTCGGCATCCATGCGGGCATGCCGAGCACGACGATCGCGAGCATGCCGACGCCGAACAGGATGCGGGCGTAGAACCCGCGTCGCGCCCACAGGAACTCGAAGGATTCGCGGGTCGAGAACTGGCGGTCGTCCGCACTGCCGCTGATGACCTTGCTGCGCATCGGCTCGCGCACGGTCAGCCATACCAGCAACGCGAACAGGATGCCCGGCAGCCCGATCAGCACGAATGCCAGTTGCCAGGTCTCGAACCCTGCGAGCATCGGGAACTGCAGGCGGACGTTGCGGGCGAACGAGATGACGAGGCCGCCGGCGACGAGCGAGAGCCCGCCGCCGAGCATCGGGCCGAGAATGAACACGCTCATCGCGCGCGGCATCTGCTTCGCCGAAAAGCAGTCGGCGATCATCGACAACGCGATCGGAAACACGCACGCTTCGCTGGCCCCGACGCCGAAGCGCGCGAGGAACAGCCCCTGGAACGTGGTGGCCTTGCCGCACAGGGCCGTGAAGACGCACCACAGGCAGATGCCGACCAGCAGGATGTTGCGCCGATTGGCCACGTCGACGAGCCGGCCGAACAGCGGCGATGCGATGAGGTAGGCGGAAATGAACGCGATGCCCTGGACGAGGCTGAGCTGCGTGTCGGAAATGCCGAGCGAATGCCGGATCGGGTCAACGAGCAGGTTGAGCAGTTGGCGGTCGATATACGCGAGCGAATACGCCAGCGTGATGATCATCAGGATGTACCAGGACCGGAGGCTGTCATGGACGACCCTCGACGAGGATCGTCCTGCTAGCGCATCGTCCAGGCCGCCGACGGGCGGGACTTCATTCATGGCATTCCTCATCTTTTACTCCGATACGATCGTTTGATTGATGTGACGTGTGGGGTGAACGTGAAAGACGCAACCTGCGAAGCGGCGCGCGCGCATCGTCATCCGGGCAGTATCGCAACCGGTACGCATTGGTCATCTGCCGGCGTGCCGCCGACCCGGCACACACTCGATAACCAAACTATCGTTAGGTAGTTTGAGGCGACGAAGAACGCCATGCCATGGGTGTTATCCATTAAGCGTTGCTTCCGTGAATCGGGAGCCGGGACATGACACCCGGTCATGCGTTTGACACGCGATAAAGGCTTCGAACGGGCCCCGCCGGCGCGTTCGCGCGCGGATGCACGAGCGCGACGCGATCCATTCCGGAATCGCTATCAACGTCCGGGTTTGACCGGATGGAGCGATCGTATTTTTCTTATAAATCTATCGTTAGTTAGATAAACGGAGCATGCGGAAGATGCCGTATCCGCTTGCCGGCCTGGCTGAATTTCGAAGCACGGAATACGGGACGTGACCGGTGGAACACACATTCCACGGCCTTCCCGATCGACGCCGGAATAGAGGCCGCACGAACGGCCCGGCGTCGATGTCGCGAGGTCATGTTTCACGCTGTGACATGACGCATGCGCCGCCGTCCATCCCGGACGAAGGCGCTGCGATCCTGAACTGGAGGAGCACGATGACTGACGATGTACTACGCGATTCGCGCCGCTTGCCGGATGGTTTCGAAGCGCTCGAACCGTTTCTCGAGCGCTGGAATGCGGCGACGTCACATGAACGCTGGATCAATCGCGCGGCCACGCCGTACCCGGAGATCGTGACGTTCTACGAAGCGATGTCCGGGCGCGCGGAGGAGGCGACCGTCTACCTCGAGCAGTTTCCGCACGACGACATGCCGGTGCCCGCGCAGAACCTGTTTCGTCTGCTGCTCGCGATGTGCCATGCCGCAATCGCCGTCGAGATGCACCAGGCATCGGGCATCCGGCATGCGCCGCCCGCCCACGCTTTGAAGATCACGACCGGCTTCCAGCCGCACGGCTGATCGCGCCGCGTCGATTCGATTCCGAACCTTGCCGTCCCCCATCCCTTTCAGGAGCTGGCATGAACCACCCTGGCGAACTCAAACCGAGCCTGACGGAATCCGTCGGCCTGTCGACGAACCCGATGCCGACCACGCTGTACACGGATCCGGAGCAGTACGAAACAGAGCGCGAGCGGATCTTCCGTCGCGCATGGCTGATGGTGGGCCGCGTCGAGCGGATCCCGAAGCCGGGCGATTTCTTCGTGAAGGACCTCGCGGTCGCGAAGGCGTCCGTAATCGTCGCGCGTTCGGAGGACGGCAAGGTCCGCGCGTTTCACAACGTCTGCGCGCATCGCGCGAACATCGTCGAGCACCGGCCGAGCGGTAATGCGAAGCGCTTTGTCTGCCGCTATCACAGCTGGGGCTACAACAACGCGGGTGAACTGGCCAACGTGCCCGACGAGGCCGGCTTCTTCCATCTCGACCGGAAGAAATGCGGGCTGACGCCGGTGGCGCTCGACGTGTGGGATGGCTGGATCTTCATCAACCTGGCGCCGGAGCCGGAGGTCAGCCTCGCGGAATTCCTCGGGCCGATGGCCGATGCGCTGTCCGGGATCGACTATCCGAACGCCGACAACGCGATCGTGCTGCGCGGCGAGTTCAAGGCGAACTGGAAGGCCGTGGCCGAGAACTTCAGCGAGGTGTATCACATCGCGTCGATTCACCCGAGGACGTTCGGGCCGATCTACACGGGCAAGGAAAATCCGTTCGGGCGGCCGCTGGGCGCGAACCTGCGCGGCGCCCATCGTTCGTTCTCGCTGTGGTTGAACCAGAGCGTCCAGGTGCCTGAAGAGGCGAAGGTCATGCGCTGGCTGTTCTCGGCCGGCGAGACGGTGACGGGCACGCGCAACGTCGCGCAGGCCAATCCGCTCACCGAACACCGGGGCGTGAATCCGGAGCGGCATTCGGACTGGTCGCAGGACGTGAACTGGTTCTTCCCGAACTGGCACCTGCAGATCTCGGCAAACCAGTTCTGGACGCACGAGTTCTGGCCGACATCGGCCAACTCGACGATCTGGGAGGCGCGTTTCTACAACAAGAAGCCGAAGAGCGTGCGGGAGCGCCTGCAGCTCGAGCACTTCACGTCGCACATCTCCGACGGAATGCTCGAGGATCTCGGCAACATCGAGTCGATGCAGGCCGGGATGGAGACGGGCGCGAAGCCGTTCGTCTATTTCAACGAAAGCGAGATCCTGTGCCGCCACGGGCTCGAGCAGGTGGTCAGGTGGTCGTCGGCGTCCACCGTGAAGGACGCGATCGCCTAGCGTCGGTACCCGCGATCGGCCGCCGCCGAACGGTGGCGTCGATCGCGGCCGCTTCAGTCGATCTGCTTCTGCCACGCCGCGAAAAGGCAGCCGAGCGTCGCGACGCCCGCGATGAACCAGAACCCGTCGAGGGTGCTGAGGAACGCCGCCTGTTGCGTGATCATGCGGCTGATTTCAGCCAGCGCGAGCGCCCGCGCATTGTCGGCGGTCTGGCCGAGCGTCTCGAACGCGCGGGTGAGCGCGGCGAACGTGTCCTGGAACCGCGGGTCGTACGGGCTGGTGAACTCGGTCAACCGCGTCTCGTGCAGTGCGCGCCGGTGCTGGTCGAGGATGATCATCGTCGCGGTCGAGAACGAGAAGGTCAGCTGCTTGACGATGTTCTTCAGGCGATAGCCGTTGTGATATTCGTCGATCGCGAAGATCCGGAACGTGATGCCCGCGTTCGGCAGCGCGATGAGCAGCAGGAGCAGGCCCCGCAGGACGAGCGGAACGGCGAGCCACGCCATGCTGACATCCGGCGGCATGCTGGCCATCCACGCGCTGATCGCGACGGCGAGCATGAGCCCCGGAACGATCAGCCATTTCTTGTGCACGATGCGGGCCGAATAGCGGAAATAGGCGAAGGCGGCGACCAGCGACACGAGCGACGTGTATCCGACCAGCCTGCCGGCATTCTCGACCGGGTACGCGAGCCCGCCTTCGAGGAGTCGCGACACCAGATAGCCGAGCGCGTTGCTCACGTAGTAGTAGACGACATAGAGCGCGATGCCGGTCCGGTAGGTGCGCTCGCGCAACGCATGCAGCCGCATCAGCGGTTTCGGATGATGCCACTGGTGCCAGCCGAACCAGCCGAGGCAGAGCAGCGCGGATGCCGTGAGCAGCATCAAGGCCGGGCTCGCGGTATAGCGCTCGAACCGCACCTGCTGCATCGCGATCTGCAGCGCGCCTTGCGCGAACGCGAATGCGAGGTAGGGCCACAGATGCGCGTCGCCGCGCTGTTCCGGGACGACCTTGCCGGCGGGCGGCAGCGCGAACAGCGCGAGCGCCGCAAGCGCGACGCCGGCGAACGCGGTGCTGGCGAACAATGCGCGCCAGCCGAAATCGCTGACCAGATAGCCGCCGACGAGCGGCGCCAGCGCGCTGCCGAGCAGGATCATCGTCAGGAACAGCCGGGTGCCGCCGGCACGCCGCTCCGCGGGAAAGCCGACCTGCAGCAGGATTCGGCATGCGCTCATCATCGGGCCGATGAAGTAGCCCTGGAAGCCGCGCGCCAACGCCAGTTCGAGCGACGATTCGCTGACGAGCGCGATGATCGAGCCGCCGGCGAACAGCAGCAGCGAGCCCGTGATGTAGCGCCGATAGCCGATCCGCTCGACCCACCATTGCTGCTGCAGGATACCGACGACCGACGCGGTCGCGTACGCGCTCGAGGCCCACACGAGTTCGTCCGGCGACGCGTTGATGCCGCCGGCGATACGGGTCACGAAGAACGAAAACGACGAACTGTCGAAATAGTCGAGGCCGGTTGCCATCGCGATGGCCCATGGAAACAGCAGGTCGCGCAACTGCGCGAGCTTGCCGGCCGCGGGCCGGAATGAAGCTGTGTTCAAACGCGTGCTCAGGGCGTCGCTTTCGCGTCCTGCACCAGCATGTCGGCAGCCTTCTCGCCGATCATGATGGTGGCCGCATTGGTCGCGCCCGAGATCGGCATCGGCATCACGGAGGCATCGGCGATGCGCAGGCCCTGCACGCCGCGCACGCGCAGGCGCGCGTCGACCACGGCCATCGGGTCGCTGTCCGGCCCCATGCGTGCCGTGCCGTTGTGGTGATAGACGGTGCCGCCGCGCTGGCGCGCGAACGCGAGGATCTCGTCATCGGTGCGCACGTCCTTGCCGGGAAACATCGCGTCGACGTAGTACGGCGCGAACGGCCGGGCCTCCAGCACGGCCCGCGCCATCCTGACTACCGCCACCATCGCGCGCTGGTCCGATTCGTCGGTCAGGTAGTTGGGCTGCACATCCGGCAGCTCGTCGATGTTGGCAGAACGCGCCTTGACCCAGCCGCGACTGTCGGGGCGCTGCTTGTGGCCGCCCAGCGTCATGCCCGGATAGTGGTCGAGCAGGCCGGGCAGGCCTTCCTGATAGCTGCCGGGCGTGAACGAAACCTGCAGGTCGGGGCGCGACAGCGACGGTTCGGAGCGGAAGAAGAAGCGCATCGGCACCGGCCCCATGCTCAGGATGCTGGGCCGGCCGAAGAAGTACCGGGCGATCTCCCTGACCAGCGGCAGGCCGCGCCCGCGCTCGTTGATGGTGGCGACGTCCTTCACCTTGACGGCCACGCGCAGGTTGAAGTGATCGACCAGGTTGGCGCCCACGCCGGGCAGGTCGACCCGCGTTGCCACGCCGATGGCGCTCAGATGGTCGCGGTCGCCGATGCCGGAGATCTGCAGCAGGCGCGGGGTGTTCAGCGCCCCCGCCGCGACGATGACCTCGCGGTTGGCCCGCACCTCGCGCTCGGGCGCGCCGGCGCCGCCGGACCGATAACGCACGCCCACGGCGCGGTGACCGTCCAGCAGCACGCGGGTGGCGGGGCTGTCGGTGCGCAGCACCACGCGCCCCTTCTTGATCGCCGGATGCAGGTAGGCCTTCGCGGCGCTCCTGCGCTGCGGCGCGCGGCTGCGCGTGTCGATCATGAAATGCCACGGGCCGACACCGTCCTGCGCTTCGGCGTTGGAGTCGGCCACATAGGGATAGCCGAGGCTCTTGACGGCTTCGACGAACAGGTCGCACAACGGCGCGGGCATGACCGGATCGGTCACGATCAGCGGCCCGTTGCGGCCCCGGTAGCGATCGTCGCCGGGCCCGATGCGCGTTTCGGCCTTCTTGAAGAAAGGCAGCACGTCGTCGTAGCCCCAGCCCGGATTGCCGAGCGCGGCCCAGCCGTCGAAATCGGCATGCTGCCCGCGGTTGTAGACCATGCCGTTGATCGACCCCGAGCCGCCCACGACCTTGCCCTGGGTCAGCTCGATGGTGCGCCCGTCCGTGCCGGCAATCGGGCCACTGCGAAAGCGCCACACCAGCCTGTCGTTGAACAGGTTCTTGATGTAGCCCGCGGGAATGTGGATGAACGGGTTGGTGTCGGGCGGGCCGGCTTCCAGCACGCACACGGTATGGCCGGCTTCGGCGAGTCGCGCGGCCACCACGCTGCCGCCGCTGCCCGCGCCGACGACCACATAGTCGAAGGTTTCGCTCATTGTTCAGGCATCCAGATTGAAATTGACGGTCTTCAGTTCGGTGAACGCCTCGATCGTCGACCAGCCGCCTTCGCGACCCACGCCCGAGCGCTTGATGCCGCCGAACGGTGCGTTCGGGATGCTGGCGAAGCCGTTGACGCCGATCGAGCCGCTCTTCACTGCGCGCGCCACGCGGAACGCACGGCTTACGTCCGTGGTGTAGACGGCGCCCGCGAGGCCATACTCGCTGTCGTTGGCGATCCGGACGGCTTCCTCCTCGGTGTCGAACGGAATCACCGACAGCACGGGGCCGAAGATTTCCTCCTGGGCAATCTTCATGTCGTTGCGCACGTTCGCGAAGAGCGCGGGCTCGACCCAGTTGCCGTTGCCGAACGCGTCGCCCGGAAGGCGGCCGCCGGCCAGCAGCGTGGCACCTTGCTGCCGGCCGCTTTCCACGTATTCGAGCACGCGCGCCTGGTGCCGCCTGGAAATCATCGGCGCGGACGTGGTGGCGGCGTCGAACGGATCGCCGAACCGGATTTTTCCGAGTTGTTCCTGAGCGTGGTGCAGGAACTCTTCCATGATCGAACGGTGCACCACTGCACGTGAAGGCGTGGTGCAGACCTGTCCCGACAGGAAAGTGGAACAGAGCCCCATGAGCGCCTGCGCGGTGGCCGGCACGCTGCGCGTGTCGGGAAAGACCAGGGCCGCGCTCTTGCCGCCCAGTTCCAGCGACAGGCGCTTCATGGTCGGCGCGCTGGCCACCGTGATCTTTTCGCCGACGAGCGGGCTGCCGGTGAAGGTCACCTTGTCGACGCCGGGGTGCGACGTGAGGGCCGTGCCCGTTTCGGTCGCGCCGGTCACGAGGTTGAACACGCCGGGCGGCAAATCGCTGTCGGCGAGGATCTGCGCGAGCCGGCTCACGGCCAGGTTGGTGAGTTCCGACGGCTTGACGACCACGGTGCAGCCGCAGGCCAGCGCCGGCGCCACTTTCATCGCGAACGTCATCACCGGGCCGTTGTACGGCAGGATCGCCGCGACGACGCCCACGGGGTCGCGGAAGGTCATGTACTGCATGTTCGACGCGCCGGAAAAGATCGGCAGCGTGTCGCCGTTGATCTTGTCGATCCAGCCGAGGAAATGGTCGAAGATGTCGGCGGCCGCCTTCGCCGACACGCGCGAGTTGCGGCTGAAGGTGTAGGGAATGCCGTTGTCCAGCGTCTGCAGCCGGGCGATTTCCTCTTCGGCCGCGTACAGCCGCTCGACAATCGGCTGCAACAGGCGCTTGCGGTCCTGCGCGCGCATGCGCGGCCACGGGCCTTCGTCGAACGCCTTGCGTGCCGCGGCCACGGCCAGCGCCACGCCGCGCGCGCCGGCCTCGGCGAAGCTGGTCATGACCTCGTTCGTGCAGGGATTGAGCTGGTCGAAACGCGCATCGGGCCAGTCCAGCCACTGGCCGTCGATGAAGAGGCGGCCCGGGCGGACATTCAGCGCGTCGCGCTGGGAGACAAGACTGAGCATGGATTCAAAGAGGTAAGGGGGTTATTTCTGCACCCCGGTGAACACGTAGTCGCCTTCCGGATCCTTGCTGATCAACCCGAACGACGGCGAACAGAAATGCGTGCAGGTGAACAGCGTCGCGCTGCCGTCGAGACGCGAGAGCAGCGTGTGCCGCGTGGCTGACGACTGCGCGTTGTCGTAGTCCAGTATTTGCGCGATGTCGGGCTTCGCGATCTGTACTGGGTGATGCATCGCGTCGCCGCCGATGATGAATCGCTCGGTGCCCGCATCGACCTCGATGGCGATATGGCCGATCGTATGCCCGGGCGCGGAGAACACCGAGATGCCGTCACCCAGGTCGGTGTCCCGGTCGATGAAGTTCGCGAGCCCTGCATCGACGACGGGCTGGATAGACTCGTGGAACGACATGTCCTGCGCCTCGTACATGGCGTCGTTCGGGTCGCCCTGTTGCGCGAACTCGTATTCCGCCTTGCCGAAGTGGTATTTCGCGTTGGGAAAGGTAGGCAACCACCGGCCGTCCTTCTTGTAGGTGTTCCAGCCCACATGATCGAAATGCAGGTGCGTGCACAGCACGTCGGTGACAGCATGGCGATCGATTCCGGCCTGCTCCAGCGTGGCGAGAAATTCCAGTTGAAGATCGGCGAACGCGTCGAAGCCGGCGGTGTTCTTGTCGTTGCCGACGCAGGTGTCGACCACCAGCACGCGTTTGCCGGTCATGACGATGAAACACTGGCTGACGGCGCACATGCCGTGAACGTCGTCCACGTGCGGCGGCTTCATCCACGGGATCGACTTCATCACGTCGGGCGTGGCCTCGGGCAGTAGCGTTCCCAGAATCGCGCTGATGTCCATCTCGACGATCTGCATGACGTCTGCATGGCCGATCCGGGAGCGAATGGTGTGCAGCAATGGCATGGCGTTCTTCCTTGGAGGGGGCGCTGGGGGGCTTGCTGAAGGGCGTGGCGACTGCCCGCGCACCGATCGTCGATTCCACCACACAGCACATCGTTCCCACGGTTTTTACCGCGCTCTGTTTCGTACTTCGGAAGAGGTGGCCGCGATTTCGTTCGAAGACACGCGTGACGGACATCGCGTGCGTTTCCAACCATCGGAACAACGCGCGCGCCGCATTGCGGATATCGGCCGGACGGGCCTTTAATGCAGGCACGGGAAAACGTGCGTCGGGATTCCGGTCCTGACCGACAACACTTTCCGGAAGGACGGTTGCGTGCCGGCGGCGTGCTTGCATTGCGTCAGCCGGCGCAGATCGAATCATCCGGACAAGGAGACACCATGACGAACTCGCTCGTGACAGACGACTCGACGCCCGGCATCCGCGTCGTCACGCTGAATCGCGCCGAGCGGATGAATGCGCTCGACGGCGCGACGCTCGCGGCACTGAACGAAGCGGTGCGAACGGCCGCCGATCCGGGCCGCGATATCCGCGTGATCGTGATTCGCGGCAGCGGCCGTGCCTTCTGCGCGGGCAATGACCTGAAATGGCTCGCGAGCGGCGTACTCGCGGATCCCGCGGCGCACATGCGGCACCAGGACCTGATGCAGGACACGTTTTCGCTGATGGAGACGTCGCGACAGATCGTGATTGCGTCGGTCAACGGCTATGCGGTGGCGGGCGGGTTCGAACTGGTGCTGGCCTCCGACATCGTGGTGGTCGACGCGGACGCGGAACTCGGCGACGCGCATCTGCAGCGCAACCTGCTGCCGAGCGGCGGCGGCTCGCAGCGGCTGCCGCGCAAGATCGGGCTCGCGCGCGCGATGTACTACCTTGTCACGGGGCGGCGCATGACGGGACGCGACGCGGAGCGGATGGGGCTCGCGTCGCTGGCGGTGAGCGGCGACGAACTCGACGCCGCGACGATGCAGCTCGCCGGCGAGATCGCGCGGATCGACGCCGATGCACTGGCGGCCATGAAGCACATGGCCCGCCGCGCGCTGGAGATGCCGCTGAGCGACGGGCTGTCGATGGAGCGGTGGATGCAGTACCGCTACCGCATCGAATCGCCGTCGCTGGTGGCATCCGTGCACGATTTCGCGGCTCGCGGCAAAGGCTGAGCCGCGGCGCATCGCGACAGACGGCCGCTTGGGTTCACGCTCGCGCTCGCGTGGTGCGTGGCTTGCGGGGTTTCGATGCGGCGGGATCGGGCGCGCGCCTGGCCATGTCGACGGCCAGATGTTCGCGTTTCTCGATGAGGAAATCCATCAGCGCGCGCACCTTCGCGGCCATTTGCTCGCGCGACGGCGTGTACAGGTAGTAACCGGGAAACGGCTTGCACCACGGCTCGAGCACGCGCACCAGCGCGCCGGCGTCCAGATGTTCGCGCAGCGCGATGTCCTGGTGCTGGATCAGGCCGATCCCCTGCAGCGCCGCGCGAATCATGCCGTCGTCGTCGTTCGTGACCACGCTGCCCTGCGGTTCGACTTCGAACGCGTGCCCCTCGATCTCGGATGACGTGAACTCCCAGCGATAGATCGCGCCGCTCGTCGTGTGGCGATAGCACAGGCAGTTGTGCCCGATCAGATCGGCGGGCGTGGCGGGCTTGCCGTGGCGCGCGAAATAGTCCGGCGAGCCGACCACGGCCATTTCGAGCATCGGCGTGATCGGCACGGCCACCATGTGCTCGGCGAGACTCTCGCCCAGCCGGATGCCCGCGTCATAGCCGTCGGCGATGATGTTCGACAGCCCGTCGTCCATCACGAGTTCCACCCGCAACAACGGGTAGCGCGCCATGAATTCGCCCAGGTGCGGCTCGACCAGCTTGCGCGCGGCCACCCGGGACGTGTTGATGCGCAGCAGCCCGGACGGCTCGTGCCGGACTTCGTGCAGGTCGCGGATCGCCAGCTCGATCGAGCCGAATGCCGGCCGCAGCGTGTCGTACAGGCGTTGGCCGTCCTCGGTCAGCGACATGTCGCGCGTGGTCCGGTACAGGAGCTTCACGTTCAACTGCCGTTCGAGCGCCTTCAGGTTCTGCGACAGCGCGGCGCGCGACACGCCCATTTCGGCGGCGGCCTTGGTGAAGCTGAGATGGTGGGCGATGTGCACGAACCACGCGAGGGAAGGGAGTTGGGACGGGTCCATGATTCGATTGTCAAGTGTGACTGACGAATATAGTTGAAATTTGTCTTGCCGGACATCGGCGATAGGCCGGTGTCCGCCGTGCGACGACATGCGGCGCGTCGATGCGAGGAGCGAGGAGCGAGGAGCGGAAAGCGGAAAGCGGAAAGCGGAAAGCGGCGAGGGCGGGCGCCGCGCGTTCTCGCCAGGGGGCGGGGGCAGGCGCGCGGATGGGCGCGGGCCGATTCACGTGCGACGCGGGCGAAGCGGGGAAGCGCACCGACCGTCGATGCGACGGCGGTGCGAGCGGCGATGCGGGGTGGGTCAGATCAGACGATTTTTCGCGATCGCAAGTCGGCGACCGCGCGCGCATCCAGTCCTATGCCCGCGAGGATTTCATCCGTATGCTCGCCGGTCAGCGGCGGCCGCGTATGGATTTCCGGCGGCGTGCGCGACAGCGAAACCGGCGTCGCGAAGATCGGCACCTTCTTCGGCGCGCCCGGATAGTCCATCCAGTGGATCACGTCGGCCGCCTTGATGGTCTCGTCCTCCAGCGCCTGGCGCGGCGAGTTGACAGGGCTGGCCGGGATGCGCGCCTGTTCCAGTTCGGCCAGCGCGTCGGCCAGCGTTTTATCCGCGCACCATTCGCTCATGAGATCGCTCAGGAACGCGCCGTGCTCGCCGCGCAGCGTATCGTCGGCGAAACGCGGATCGTCGAGCAGTTCCGGCCGGCCCACGAGCTGCGTCCAGCGCTTGAACATCGGCTGGCCGATCACCTGGGTGATGAACCAGCCGTCCGTCGCCTTGAAGATGTCGGACGGCGCGTAGCCGGACGCGCGGTTCAGCGTGGCCTGGCGATCCAGGCCGAGCAGCGCCTCTTCGATCAGCGCGCCGCTGGCCATGTTGAGGCCGGTGCACAGCAGCGACGCGCTGACTTCCTGGCCCATGCCGCTGCGCTGGCGCTCATAGAGCGCCAGCATCACGCCGAGCGCGCAGGAAAACGCCGTGGCGAAGTCCACCACCGGCACCATGGCCTTCTGCGGCCGGTCGGGCGTGCCCGCGATGTGCACTGCGCCGCTCAGGGCCTGGCCGACGCCATCGAAGCCCACGCGGTCGCGCACGGCCTCGCTGTTGCCGAACGCATTGGACGCGACGAGGATGATGTCGGGCTTGATCTCGCACAGGCTGTCGTAGTCCAGGCCGAGGCTCTTGAGCGTGCGGGGCGGCATGTTGGCGATCACGATGTCGGCATCGACAACCAGCTTGCGCACGATATCGCGCCCGTCGGGGCTGTCGAGATCGAGCGTCATCGAGCGCTTGTTGCGGTTCACCTGCAGGTACAGTGCGCCTTCGCCGTGTTCGGTCACGGGCACGATGAAGCGGTCCTCGCCGCCGCCGACGCGGTCGATGCGGATGACGTCGGCGCCATAGTCGGCCAGCAGTGCCGAGCAGAACGGCCCGGCGATGAAGCGGCCGAAATCGAGGACCTTGATGCCTTCGAGTACTTTCATGTTTCGTTTACGGTTGGGTCAGGCGGAGGTCGCGGCCGCGCGCACTTCATCGAGCGCGGCGGGATTGTCCAGCGACGACAGGTCGCCCGGCGGTTGTCCGCAGTACACGCTGCGGATCACGCGCCGCATGATCTTGGAGCTGCGCGTCTTCGGCAGTTGCGCGACCACATGCACGTGGCCGGGCCGGAACGGGCGCCCGAGGCGCTTGTCGACGTGACCCGATACGATGGCCTCCAGATCGGCGGCCGCGACGCTCGCGTCGGGCTTCGGCACGACGAACACGACGAGCTTCTGCCCCTTGTCGGGATCGGCCACGCCGATCGCGGCTGCCTCGGACACGTCGGGCAGCTCCAGCACGACTTCCTCGACCTCGGCCGGCCCCAGGCGCTTGCCGGCAACCTTCAGCGTGTCGTCGGAGCGGCCCATCATGAAGTAGTTGCCGTCGGACGTGCGCAGCGCGAGGTCGCCGTGCACCCAGATGCCCGGAATGGTCTGCCAGTAGGTTTCCAGATAGCGTTCGTCGTCGCGCCAGAACGATTGCGTCATGCCGACGAACGGCGCGCGGATCGCCAGCTCGCCGATTTCGCCGGTCACGCTCTGGCCGTCGGCGTTCACCACGTCCGCGGCCACGCCCGGCGACACGGTGTTGAAGCCGCTCGGCGGAATCGGGCGGATCGGCACGCTCGCGAGCAGCGCACCCGACGCCTCGGTGCCGCCCGTGTAGTTGATGACGGGCGCCGTGCCGTCGCCGAAGCGCTGCAGGAACCAGTTGAAATGCTCGGGCGCGATGCCTTCGCCTGCGGTGATCAGCAGCCGGACGGTGGAGCGGTCGCCCGCGAGGGCGAGTGCTTCGTGGCTGGCCATCCCGCGGATCAGCGTGGGCGCGGAGCCGAAGTGCGTGACGTGGTGGCGTTCCACCACGCGCGACATGCGCGACCAGTCAGGGTAATCGGGTGCGCCGTCGTAGCACACCAGCGTCGCGCCGCGCAGCAGCGCGCAGCCCAGCACCAGCGTGCCGGCGATCCAGCCCATGTCGGCGGGCCAGCAATAGACGTCGCCGGGATGCACGTCGAAGTGGATCAGCGAGTCGTGCGCGATCTTGATCGGGAAGCTGCCGTGCGTGTGCACCACGCCCTTGGGTTTGCCGGTGGTGCCCGACGTGTAGATCACCATGAACGGCGTATCGGGCGTGACGGACACGGGTGCGGTTCCGCGGCCCGGTGCGGCGCTCGCCGTTTCCCGCCAGTCGAGGTCGCGCGCATCCTGCGTGGTGTCGCTGTCGCCGCGCTTCCAGATCACGTGTTCGAGTTGCGGCAACTGGCGCCACGCGTCGCGCAGCGCGCCTTGCACGTCCACGCGCTTGGTGCGGCGCGAGAAGCCGGTGGACGCGATCACCATGCGCGCCTCGGCGGCCGACAGGCGGGCCACGATGGCGTCGACGCCGAAGCCACTGAACAGCGGCACGACCAGCGCGCCGAGATGCACGATGGCCAGCAGCGAGATGGTCGCCTCGACGCCGTTTTCCATCAGCAGACCGATGCGGTCGCCCTGTCTGACGCCGCGCTGTGCGAGCCCCGCGGCGAAATCGCCGACGCGCTGCGCCAGCTCCGCATAGGTCAGCGAGCTCACGCCGCCGTCCTCGCGTTCGGCCACCACGGCCTTTTGCTGCGACGTGGCGGGGTGGCGCGCCCATGCATAGATGGTGTTGACCCAGTTGAGCCGGCCGCCGGGGAACCAGCTCGGAAACTGCGGGCCGCGCGACAGGTCGACATGGCCAGTGGGCGGCTCGTCCCATGCGATCGCGCATTCGCGCATCACGACGTTCCAGTAGCGCTCGGGCTCCGCGATCGACACGCGCATCAGTTCGTCATACGACGGCACGTCGAGCGCGCGCATCAGCTTCACGATGCCTGCGTTCTGCAGCTCGCGCGGGCCGGGTTGCCACGCGTTGCCGGATTCGGGGTTGCTCATTGTTCGGTCTCCTGCCTTATGCGCGTTCTAAGATCATCGCGATGCCCTGGCCGCCGCCGATGCACATTGTCTCGAGGCCATAGCGGGCCTTGCGGCGCTGCATTTCGTGCAGCAGCGTGCTCATGATGCGCACGCCTGTCGCGCCCACGGGGTGGCCCAGCGAGATGCCCGAGCCGTTCACGTTGAGCCTGTCTTCCATCGCGTCCATGGAACTGCCCCAGCCCTTCACGCAGGCCAGCGCCTGGCACGCGAAGGCTTCGTTGAGTTCGATCAGGTCCAGCTGGTCGAACGTCAAACCGGTGCGCGCCAGCAGCTTCTGCACGGCGGGCACCGGACCGATGCCCATGCGCGCCGGGTCGCAGCCGGCGGCGGCCCAGCCGACCAGCCAGCCCATCGGCGTGAGGCCCAGCTCGTCGAGCTTGTCCTCGGCCACGATCAGGCACGCGGCGGCCGCGTCGTTCTGCTGGCACGCATTGCCGGCCGTGACCACGCCATCCTTCATGATCGTTCGCAGTTTGGCCAGGCTCTCAAGCGTTGTTTCGCCGCGCACGCCTTCGTCCTGCGCGACGATCAGCGCGTCGCCCTTGCGCTGCGGCACGGCGACGGGAACGATCTCGGCATCGAAATGCCCGGCCTGCTGCGCGGCGGCGGCGCGCTGGTGGCTGCGCGCGGCAAAGCGGTCGGACGCGTCGCGCGTGATGCCGTACTCGCGCGCCAGCGTCTCGGCGGTTTCGATCATGCCGCTGATGCGGCCGAACCGGCTCTCCGGCTGCGAGCGCTCGCGGCCGCGGTCGAGCCGGTCGTGCATCGTGACCGAGCCCGCGCGCTTGCCCCAGCGCATGTCGGTCGTGTAGAACTCGACGTTGCTCATGCTTTCGACGCCGCCGGCCATCACTACGTCGGCCGCGCCGGTCTGCACCATCATCGCCGCCGTGGCCAGCGCCTGGACGCCGCCGCCGCAGCGCCGGTCCAGCTGCATGCCGGCCACTTCGATCGGGAAGCCTGCCTGCAGCGCCACCCAGCGCCCGGTGCACGGCGTCTCGCCGCTCGCATAGCTTTGCGCGAACACGACGTCGTCGATGCGCGCGGGATCGAGCCCGGTGCGCGCCACGACGGCGCGTGCGACGGTGGCGCCGAGTTCCTCGACGGGAACGCCCTTCAACGTTCCGCCGAATGCGCCCACCGGGGTGCGCAGCGGGGAGACGATGGCTGCTCGTTTCATTTCGAATGCCTCTTGAATGTCATGAATGTTCCGCCGCCATCGCTCGTCTGTCACGCGCTGGCCGCTATCGTCCTGTCTCTGTCGTCGCGCGATCAGCCGTAGCGTCCACCCGTGACGTGCAGCACTTCGCCGCTGATGAAGCCGGCGCGCTCGCTGGCGAGGAACGCTACCGCGTCGGCGATGTCGTCCGGCCGCCCGACGCGCTTGATCGGCTGCGCGGCTACCGCGCGCTCCTTGATCGTTTCGTAGGTCGGCAGCGCCTGTACCATTTCCGTTTCCATGAAGCCCGGCGCGACGCAGTTCGCGGTGATCCCGTAGCGGCCTTCCTCCATCGACAACGCCTTGGCCATGCCGATCAGGCCGGCCTTGGCGGCCGAGTAGTTGGCCTGCGTCGGGTTACCCAGGTGCGCGCGCGAGCTGATGTTGATCAGCCGGCCCCAGCCCTGTTCGATGAAGTGCGGCATCACCGCGCGGGCGGCGAGGAACGCGCCCTTGAGCATCACGGTCATCACGAAATCCCAGTCGTCCTCGCTCATCTTCACCAGGTACTTGTCGCGCGGCGCGCCGGCGTTGTTCACGAGGATGTGCACGCCGCCGAAATGCGCGACCGTTTCATCGACGAGGCGCTGCACGTCGGCGGCCTTCGTGATGTCGCCCACGACGCAGTGCGCGGCCAGGCCTTCGTCCTGCAGTGCCTTCGCCGTGGCCTGCGCCAGTTCGGCATTGATGTCGGTGACGACGACGCTCGCGCCTTCCTGCGCGAGACGGCGCGCCGTGGCGGCGCCCAGGCCGCGCGCCGAGCCGGTAACGATGGCGACCTTGCCGGTCAAACCCAGATCCATGTGTGTCTCCTGAAGAATTGCGTTTCAGCGCAGGTCGACCCGCGCGTTAGTCAAAACCACCACGTTGCGCTCCACGGCCGTGACGCGCAGTGAAACCGTGTCGCCGCGCACCCACATCTCGGTGTGCAGCGTGTCGCCGGGCCAGGCCGGCGCGGTGAAGCGCACGCGCATGCCCGCGAAGCGCGTGTCGTCGTAGGCCAGCACCGTGCGCAGCACCGCGTGCGCGGCCACGCCCATCAGCGCCATGCCGTGCAGGATGGGGCGCGGAAAACCCGCCGAGGCGGCCACCGCGGGATCGGCGTGCAACGGATTCAGGTCGCCGCTCAGGCGGTAGATCAGCGCCAGTTGTGCGGGCGTGCTCAGCTCGCATACGTGATCGGGCGCGCCGTCCGGCATCGCATGGGGCGTCGGCAGCGCGCCGGTGCTGCCGCCTTCGCCAAAGCCGCCGTCGCCGCGCAATAGGCTCAGTTGCACCACGGTGGCGAGCAGGCGGCCCGTGTCGGCATCGGTGATGTCGCGCGTCTGCTGGAGGAACGCGCCCTTGTTTTCTCCTTTGTCCCACAGGCCGGTGATGCGCGTCGTGCCGTGGACGCGGCCGCTGGCTGGCAACGGCGCGTGAATCCGGATTTCCTGCTCAGCGTGCAGGATTTTTTGCCAGGTGATGCCGGTGTCCGCTTCGCGCGCCCAGAAACCCGGGTACGCGAGCACGTTCGCCATGGTCGGCAGTGCGCGTAGCGACTGGCCGTCCTTGCCTTCGTAGACGTAACGCAATTGCCCCGCGTCGAGCGGATCGGATCCGAGGCCCAGGCCGAGCGCGTAGAGCTGGGTATCGCGCAACGAGTACGCATGCTCGATGAGCGGGAACGGGCGGGACAGCAGGTAATCGGGCTGGAGCGGCATGGCGAACGTGACTGCAGTGGATTCGAGTTCACAAGATGGAACCGCTCCGTTTGCCGGTCAACGGATGGACGGACATTGTTCCGTACCTTGATGGATGCCCGGGCCACCGAGGTCGCTGGCCCCAATGCCCGCCTTGTCGGCGCGATTTCATCCTCCGGAACGTTTTCGGCAAAGCGATTGTTTCGCGCTGGCCGCCGGCGCAGCATTTCGTCGTTTTCTCCACATTTTTCAGGCGTACCGACATGATTCGCGATCAAGAAACGCTCAACGGCCTGCTCGATTCCATCGCCCGATTCGTGCGCGAGCGGCTCGTGCCCAACGAGGAACGGGTTGCCGAAACCGACGAGATTCCCGAGGACATCGTCGCCGACATGAAGGCGATGGGCCTGTTCGGCCTCACCATTCCGGAGCGCTTCGGCGGCCTGGAGCTGACGATGGAGGAAGAGGTGCTGGCGGTGTTCGAGCTGTGCCGCGCTTCGCCGGTATTCCGCTCGCTGTTGGGCACCACGGTGGGCATCGGTTCGCAGGGCATCCTGTTCGACGGCACACCCGAGCAACAGGAGAAGTACCTGCCGCGCCTCGCGACCGGCGAATTGATCGCCTCGTTCGCGCTGACCGAGCCGGAAGCCGGCTCCGACGCTGCCTCGCTGCGCACCACGGCCGTCAGGGACGGCGACGACTACGTGGTCAACGGCACCAAACGCTTCATCACGAACGCGCCGCAGGCGGGCATCTTCACGCTGATGGCCCGCACCAATCCCGAGGACAAGGGTTCGGGCGGCATCTCGGCCTTTATCGTCGACGCCAGGACGCCCGGCATCAGCTTCGGCAAGCGCGACAGGAAAATGGGCCAGAAAGGCGCGCATACCTGCGACGTGATCTTCGAGAACGCGCGCGTGCCGGCTGCGAACCTGATCGGCGGGAAGGAAGGGCAAGGGTTCAAGACCGCGATGAAGGTGCTGGACAAGGGCCGCATCCACATCGCGGCGGTTTGCGTGGCCGTGGCCGAACGCATGCTGTCGATGGCGCTGGCGTATGCGATGGAGCGCAAGCAGTTCGGCAAGCCGATTGCCGACTTCCAGCTCGTACAGGCGATGCTGGCCGACAGCAAGGCCGAAATCTATGCGGCCCGCTGCATGGTGGTGGATGCCGCGCGCCGGCGCGACGACAAACTGCCGGTCAGCACCGAAGCGTCGTGCGCGAAGCTGTTCGCATCCGAGATGTGCGGCCGCGTGGCCGACCGCGCGGTACAGATTTTCGGCGGCGCGGGCTATATGTCCGAGTACGGGATCGAACGCTTCTACCGCGATGTGCGCCTGTTCCGCATCTATGAGGGCACGACCCAGATCCAGCAGATCGTGATCGCCCGCAACATGATCCGCGACGCGCAATAACCCGCCGGGGAGGCGATGCAATGACCGGTTTCAGTAAAAGTGCCGAAGCGCAGCCACATGGCGGGCATCGCGTGTCGTGCGACCAGACGATCGACGTCGAACCTTCGCCGGTGAGCCCCGGCTCGAACGGCATCCGGCGCGACCACGCGAACTGGGCCTGGGCGGGAAGCAGTGCCCATTACGACTGGATGGATCTCGCGCCGCTCTTCACGCACCGCGACTGACGCGGCCCGCGGCTCGCGGTCGTCCGCCCGGTTGTGCGCCGGTGGATGACCGGCGAGCCGGTCGTACCCTCAACCCTTCGGCCGGTCGTCTGAATACCATTTGCCGTCGTGAAGCCGATTGCGGCCTTCAGGCGATGTGACGAGAATGCAGATGGCCGGATCCGGTCCCGATGCAATGGCGAACGACCGATGCGGCGTTCATGCGCCCCCGGCGGTTCGATCGGGCGGCGGATGAATCGCGTCGACAGATTTCATTCAACCCTTAACGATTCATGGCCGCCGTGATGCCTACTCCCATCCAGTCCATCCTGATCGCGAACCGCTCGGAAATCTCGATTCGCGTGATGCGCGCCGCCGCCGAGCTGAACATCCGCACGGTGGCGATCTATTCGAAGGAAGACCGGCTCGCGCTGCATCGCTTCAAGGCGGACGAGAGCTACCTGATCGGCGAGGGCAAGAAACCGCTCGCCGCGTATCTCGACATCGACGACATCCTGCGCGTCGCGCGGCAAGCGAAGGTCGACGCGATTCACCCCGGCTACGGCTTCCTGTCCGAGAACCCCGATTTCGCGCAAGCCGTGATCGACGCGGGCATTCACTGGATCGGCCCGTCGCCCGACGTGATGCGCACGCTCGGCAACAAGGTGGCCGCGCGCAACGCGGCGATCGCTGCCGGCGTGCCGGTGATGCCGGCCACCGCGCCGCTGCCGGACGATCTCGACGAATGCAAGCGCCTGGCCGCGGAAGTCGGCTATCCGCTGATGCTCAAGGCGAGCTGGGGCGGCGGCGGGCGCGGGATGCGCGTACTGGAAAGCGCTCAGGATCTCGAGACCCTGCTGCCTGTCGCGCGCCGCGAGGCACTGGCCGCATTCGGCAACGACGAGGTGTACGTCGAGAAACTCGTGCGCAATGCGCGGCACGTCGAGGTGCAGGTGCTCGGCGACCTGCACGGCACGGTCGTGCACCTGTACGAACGCGATTGCACGGTGCAGCGGCGCAACCAGAAGGTGGTCGAGCGCGCGCCGGCGCCGTATCTCGATCCGGCGGGCCGGCAGGCGCTGTGCGAATCGGCGCTGCGCCTGATGCGCGCGGTCGGCTATACGCATGCGGGCACCGTCGAGTTCCTGATGGATGCCGACACCGGGCAGTTCTATTTCATCGAGGTGAACCCGCGCATTCAGGTCGAACATACGGTGACCGAACTGATCACCGGGATCGACATCGTGAAGGCGCAGATCCGCATCACGGAAGGCGGCCGGATCGGCCTCGCGGAGGATGTCGCGGCGGGCGACGGTGCGATCGCCGAGCGCGCGGCCGGCGTGCCCGCGCAGCAGGCGATTCCGTTGAACGGCCATGCGCTGCAATGCCGGATCACGACCGAGGACCCGGAGAACGATTTCCTGCCCGATTACGGGCGGCTTACCGCGTACCGCAGCGCGGCGGGCTTCGGCGTGCGGCTCGACGCGGGCACCGCATATGGCGGCGCGGTGATCACGCCGTACTACGACTCGCTGCTCGTCAAGGTGACGACATGGGCGCCGACGGCGGCCGAATCGATTCATCGGATGGATCGCGCGCTGCGCGAGTTCCGGATTCGCGGCGTCACGTCGAACCTGCAGTTCCTGGAAAACGTGATCAACCACCCGGCCTTCATCGCGGGCGATGTCACGACGCGTTTTATCGACAAGACGCCGGAACTGCTCGAATTCGCGAAGCGCGGCGATCGCGCTACGAAGCTGCTGCGCTATCTCGGCGAACTGAACGTGAACGGCAACGGCGAGATGAATGGCCGCACGCTGCCGGCGTTGCCGCTGCCGAAGCCGGTTCTGCCGAAGATCGACACGGCGACGGCGATTCCGGCCGGCACGCGCGACCGGCTGCGCGAACTCGGGCCGGAGA
The DNA here is from genome assembly GCF_003330765.1 of Burkholderia pyrrocinia. Lineage (NCBI taxonomy): Bacteria > Pseudomonadati > Pseudomonadota > Betaproteobacteria > Burkholderiales > Burkholderiaceae > Burkholderia > Burkholderia pyrrocinia. Next base: position 575,536 of record NZ_CP024903.1, read on the forward strand.
AGTTCGCGCGCTGGATGCTCGACCAGAAGCAGGTGCTGCTGACCGATACGACGATGCGCGATGCGCACCAGTCGCTTTTCGCGACGCGCATGCGCACGGCCGACATGCTGCCGATCGCACCGTTCTACGCGCGCGAGCTGTCGCAACTGTTCTCGCTCGAATGCTGGGGCGGCGCGACCTTCGACGTCGCGCTGCGCTTCCTGAAGGAAGATCCGTGGGAGCGGCTCGCGTTGCTGCGCGAACGCGTGCCGAACATCCTGTTCCAGATGCTGCTGCGCGGCTCGAACGCGGTCGGCTACACGAACTACGCGGACAACGTCGTCCGCTTCTTCGTGAAGCAGGCCGCGAGCGCGGGCGTCGACGTGTTCCGCGTGTTCGATTCGCTGAACTGGGTGCGCAACATGCGGGTGGCGATCGACGCGGTGGGCGAGAGCGGGATGCTGTGCGAAGGCGCGATCTGCTACACCGGCGACCTGTTCGACACGTCGCGTGCGAAGTACGACCTCAAGTATTACGTCGGCATCGCACGCGAGCTGCAGCAGGCCGGCGTGCACGTGCTCGGCATCAAGGACATGGCCGGCATCTGCCGCCCGCAGGCGGTCGCGACGCTGGTGAAGGCGCTCAAGGAGGAAACCGGGCTGCCGGTGCATTTCCATACGCACGACACGAGCGGCATTGCCGCCGCGTCGGTGCTCGCGGCGATCGACGCGGGTTGCGACGCGGTGGACGGCGCACTCGATGCGATGAGCGGCCTCACGTCGCAGCCGAACCTGTCGAGCATCGCGGCGGCGCTGGCCGGCGGCGCGCGCGATCCGGGGCTCGATCCCGATCGCCTGCACGAAGCGTCGATGTACTGGGAAGGCGTGCGCCGCTACTACGCGCCGTTCGAATCGGAGATTCGCGCGGGCACGGCCGACGTCTATCGTCACGAGATGCCCGGCGGCCAGTACACGAACCTGCGCGAGCAGGCCCGCTCGCTCGGCATCGATCATCGCTGGACCGAGGTGTCGCGCGCGTATGCGGACGTGAACCGGCTGTTCGGCGACATCGTCAAGGTCACGCCGACGTCGAAGGTGGTCGGCGACATGGCGCTGATGATGGTCGCGAACGATCTGCGCGTGGACGACGTGCGCAACCCGGACAAGGACATCGCGTTCCCCGAGTCGGTCGTATCGCTGTTCAAGGGCGAGCTGGGTTTCCCGCCGGACGGCTTCCCGGCGGACTTGTCGCGCAAGGTGCTCAAGAGCGAGCCGCCGGCGCCGTATCGCCCGGGCGACCAGATTCCGCCGGTCGATCTCGACGCGGTGCGCACGAAGGCCGAGGCCGCGTGCGAGCAGCCGCTCGACGACCGGCAACTGGCGTCGTACCTGATGTATCCGAAGCAGACGGTCGACTATTACGCGCACGTGCGCACGTACAGCGACACGTCGGTGGTGCCGACGCCCGCGTTCCTGTACGGGCTCCAGCAGCAGGAGGAGGTGGCGATCGACATCTCGCCGGGCAAGACGCTGCTCGTGTCGTTGCAGGGGCAGCATGCCGATGCGCAGGACGGCCTGGTGAAGGTGCAGTTCGAGTTGAACGGCCAGTCGCGCACGGCGCTCGTCGAGCAGAAGACGGTCGTGCACGCGGGCAAGGAGCGCCACGGCCTGCAGCGCGCCGATCCGGCCAATCCGCTGCATGTGGCCGCGCCGATGCCGGGCTCGGTCGTGACGGTGGCGGTGCAGCCGGGGCAGCGCGTGACGGCCGGCACGACGCTGATCGCGCTCGAGGCGATGAAGATGGAAACCCACATCGCGGCGGAGCGCGATTGCGAAATCGCGGCCGTGCACGTGAAGCCCGGCGAGCGGGTCGCGGCCAAGGATCTGCTGATCGAGCTGAAGGGCACGGCGTAACGCGCGCGGGCCTGCCGCGTGGCCTGGCCCGAGTCGATCGGGTTCCGGTGCGACGGCGGGCGGCGCGCGGGCCGCCGCGCCGTCGCGCGCTGACGGAATCGGTTTCGAGTTCCGTACTTTGAATGATCGTCGCGCACATGTTCCGTCTCGAAATTGTCGGGAAAGCACCATGCCGGACTGTCGGCGACCGATTTTCGCCTTGGTTGTTATTCCAAAGTACGGAACATATCGGCGCTACAATTGACTCGTTTCCGGGTTGGCTCGTGTAATGAAGGCATCGGATGGTCGCGTGTCGCGAACGCCGCCACGGCAGGTGGCGTTCCGCGCGACCGATCGGGACAGGCAGTTCATGGCCGCCTTCAGAGCCCAATCGAGACAAACGGAGCAATCGATGTCGCCGCAGGCAAACCGGGCAGCGCCGCCCCCGTCAGGGCAGGAAGACGCGAGTTGGCACGATGCGTCGATCGGAGACAGTGAGCGTCCGGACGGCGCGCACGCATCGCGGGCGATGGTCGTTCCGCTGGCGAGGAGCCTGGCGATCCTGGCCGCGTTTTCGCCGCATGAGCCGTGGCTCGGCAATCAGGAGCTCGTGATCGAAACGGGCATCCCCGCGCCGACGGTGTCGCGGATGGTGCGCTCGCTCGTCGCGCTCGGCTACCTGCATTATTCGCCGCAGCGCCGCAAGTACCGGCTGGCGGCCCCCGTGCTGTCGCTCGGCTACGCCGCGATCGCGCACTCCAACGTTCAACTGCTCGCGCGGCTCGAAATGCAGGCGTTTGCGAACGCGAACGAAACCTACGTGATGCTTGGCACACGCGACCGTCTCGACGTGATCGTGCTCGAGACGTGCGCGAGCAAGCCCGCGTCGGTCGATCTGAAGCTGTACGCGGGCACGCGCCTGCGCATCGCATCGTCGCCGATGGGCTGGGCGTTGCTGGCCGCATTGCCGGAACTCGAACGCTTCTACCTGCTCGGCAACATCGAGCGCAAGACCGGCCGCGACTGGCCCGGCCTGCGCCGCCGGATCAGCGAAGGCATTTCGCAGGTGCATAACGTCGGCTATTGCATGTCGCTCGGCGAATGGGAGCCGGACCTGACGATTCTCGCCGTGCCGCTGGTGGTCCAGGATCACACGCCGCTCGTGCTGGCCTGTATCGGGCGCAGCGCGCGGCTCGGGCGGGCGCGGGTCGAACGGGAACTCGGGCCCCGGCTGGTCGCGGCGGCCCGGCATCTGCAGGAGCAGGCGGTTGTCATCGACTGACGCACACATGAACAGGACCGACAAGCAACAGGGCGTGACGCTGACCGTCGAACGCGGGCTCGAGGTGCTCCACGCGTTTCGTGCGGCCCGCGCGCCGTTGTCCAACGCGGAACTGGTGCGGCGCACCGGGCTGCCGAAGGCCACGGTATCGCGCCTGACGACGACCCTGATCTCGATCGGCTACCTGCGCAGGGTAGGCGGCGGGCGCCAGTTCGAACTCAGCGCCGGCGCATTGAGCATCGGTCATGCGTATCTGGAAGCGAATCCCGTCACGCGCCTCGTCACGCCCGTGATGCAGAAGCTGGCCGACAAGTTGAACCTGTCGGTCGCACTGGCGGTCCCGCATCGGCTCGACATGGTGTACATCGCGTGGCGGGCGAGCGCCAGGATCGCGACGCTGCGCCTGGGCGTCGGTTCGCTGCTGCCGATGGCGACGACCGCGGTCGGGCGTGCGTATCTGTACGGGCTGCCGGATTTGATGCGCGCGCCGTTGATGGCCGAGTTGCTCGAGGCGGCGGGAGACGACGCGGGCACGGTTCGCGAGAACCTCGATGCGGCGTTCGAGGATCTGAAGCAGTCGGGCGTGTGCATGTCGGTCGGCGAATATCAGCGCAACGCCTATGGCATTGCCTTGCCGATCGTGGTCGGCCGGACCCGCACGCTGATGGCGCTGAATTGCGGGGCGGTGGAACTGGAGCCGGACATGGCGGCGATCCGCCAGCGTGTGATGCCCGAATTGAAGGTGGCGGCGGAGACGCTGTCTTTTATCCTGAGCGACGTCGATTGCGAGCCTTGATGTTCGGGTAGCCCTCCTGACGGGCAGCGTGATGCCGCAGCGGCGCACGGCAGGCTAACTAATGGTAGTTATGGTGTGATGCAGCCGGCGCCGTCAGGTGCCGGCGAATGGAGGCATTTCATGCAAGCGCAAGCCGAGGGGAAGAGCGTGGGCTCCGACGTCCGGTCGATGGCCGACGTGGAAACGATCGCGCGTCTTTCATCCGAGCGTTTCACCTGCCGTGCGTATCTGCCGGATGCCGTCCCGACGGACGTGATCGAGCGCATCGTCGACATCGCGAAACGCGCCGCGTCGTGGTGCAACGTGCAGCCGTGGCACGCGATCGTGACGTCTCGCGACACGACCGAGTGCTTCCGCGACGCGCTCGTCGCCCATGCCGCGCAGCATCCCGGGATCGACTCCGACCTGCCGTTCCCGGACGAATATCGCGGTGTGTACGGCGAGCGGCGCAGGGAGGTCGGATATGCACTCTATGCGGCGCTGGGCATCGAGCGCAGCGACCGGGTCGCGCGCGAGCGGCAGGTTGCCGAGAATTTCCGGTTGTTCGGTGCACCGCATGTCGCGTTGCTGACGATACCGGCCGAGCTGGGGCCGTACGCGGCGCTCGACTGCGGCGCGTTCGTCGCGTCGTTCCTGCTGGCGGCGCGTGCGCACGGCGTGTCGACGACGCCACAGGCGGCGCTTGCCCATCATGCCCGTTTCATTCGGCGTTATTTCGGCATTGGCGACGAGCGGAACTTCGTCTGCGGCATCGGGTTTGGTTACGCCGACAGCGCGCATCCGGCGAACCGGTTCCGTTCCACGCGCGTGGCGACGGCGGACGTGATGCAGGTGGTTTGATTCGTGCAGTTATCCTTAACGTTCGTCGTGTGGATGCGCGGCGGTGACGGATGGGAGGCATCACGCGCAACGCAACCGGCAACGGCGCTTTCCGGCGCCCCACAAAGGAGAAGACACCATGGTTGGAACGAGCGACGCGCTCGGCCCCGCGCTGGCGATCGTGCAAGCCGCATGGAACGCGGCGGCGCGCGACTGGAATCCCGACGCGCTGACCGGCGTATACACGGCGAATGCGCTGTTCTTTGGCGGCCGGCCGGGCCACTCGGCCGGGCACGACGCGATTCGCGCGTACTTCGCGTCGTACGACGGCGTGATCCGGTCGGCCACGCTGGAGCTGGTGGAGCAGCACTTCATCCGGTTCGGCGACGACTGCTTTCTCGCCCAGGGCTACGGTGAATTCGCTTTCCTGCTCGGTGACGGCAACACATCCCGCTCGCGCTTGCGCACGACGCTCGTGATCGCGTTGCAACAGGGCGAATGGAAGATCCGCCAGCATCATTTCTCGACTTCGCCGGAGACGCCGCCGATCTGAGCCGGCTGACCGATCCGCATGCGCGGGCGTTCGAGCGCCCGAGTGCCGCGGTTACGCCGGATCGACGTGGCGCGCGAGAAACTGCTCGGCAGCCTTGCCGAACACGTCGTTGCGATCACCGGCGACCATGTGCCCCGCCGCGGCGACATTCACATATTCCGCGTGCGGACAGAGTTCGAGAAATTCGCGAACGCCCGCCTCGCTGACCACGTCGGAACTGCCGCCGCGCACCAGCAGCGTCGGGAGTGCGAGGTTGCGCGCGCAGGCCGAGAAGCGCGCATGACGGGTGAGCGGGTCGATCGTCCCCGAGAGGAACCGCGGGTCCCAATGCCAGTGGTAGCGGCCGTCGTCGCCGAGCCGGACATTCTTCGACAGGCCGGCGTGATTGCCCGGACGCGCCCGGCTCGAGCGATAGCGGCCGATCGCGTCGGCGACCTCGTCGAGCGAGCCGAATCCGTCGGGGTTCTGCTGCATGAACGTCCTGATGCGCGCGACGCCGGCCGGCTCGGTGTACGGCACGATGTCGACCAGGATCAGCGCGCGTGCATCGATCCGGCGTTCGCCGATCGCGACGAGGCCGGTGCCGCCGCCCAGCGATGCGCCGATGAGCACCGGGCGATGCCCGCCCAGCGCGTCGACGACGTGGCGCAAATCCCTGACGAACGCATCCTGGCTGTAGTCGCCGTCGGGGCTCCAGTCCGAGTCCCCGTGCCCGCGTGCGTCGTAGGCGACGGCGAAGTATCCGGCGCTGCCCAGCATTGCACCCGTGCCGCCCCACGCATGACGTGTCTGGCCGCCGCCATGGAGCAGCACCACGAGCGGGGCGTCCCGGTGCCCCCACGTGTCGCCGGCGAGCCGCACGCCGTCTGTGGTGCGCCACAGGTGCATGGGTTCGGGTGTGCCGGGAAGCCGGCTGCCCGGTTTTGTCGGGGCGCGTTCGACGGAATGGGTGGATGGAGGCATGGCTGGGCGATGATTGGCTGACGGAGGAGGGCGGATCGATCGTGTGGTCCGCCGCAACTTCAAACTTCGCCGCTGGGCGCACGCGTGTCAACGCGGGCGGCCCCGGCGTTCCGTACAGTGATCATGCGGACGATGCGTGCTTCAAGGGCATCCTGCGGGTGGCTTCGCGATGTCGATCCGTGGACGAGAGATTCAGGCAATCCCGCGGCCGGCGAGCCACGGGCGGCGAGCTGGCCGGCCGTGTTTTGGCTGGCTGGATCGCGCCATGAAAATACGCTACCCTGTCAAACATTAGTTTTGTGCCGCATGGCGGCATTCGAGAGGATCAGGCAGTACCCGGGGAGACGGAGCATGCCGCCGGCCGCCATCGGCGAACCGGACGGCAACGGGACGATCACTCGCGCGGCGTCCTGCGCCACGCCGCGTGGCGCGAGCGCCGCTCATGCGGCATTCGGATTTCTTCACTTCATCTTGATAACAGCGGACAGCTGATACACGAACGTGCGAAAGCGAAATGTAAATCCCAGCGCGGATACCCGGGAAACCCTGCTGCGGCTTGCCGCGCGCTCTTTTGCGACGCAGGGCTATGCCGCGACGACGATGCGCTCCATCGCGGACCAGGCCGGGATCGAGGCGGCCAGCATCTACTATCACTTCTCGTCGAAGGAAGAACTGGTCGACGTCGTGATGGAGCACGGCGCGGACAGCATCGTGCAGCACATCAAGGAGCATTTCGACGCGCTGCCGCCCGATGCGACGGCCGAGGCGCGCTTCAAGGCGGCGCTGGTCGGGCAGATGAGCGCGCTGATCAAGTTCGGCGACTACGCGCTGGCGCACGGCCGGCTGCTGACCCAGCTGCCGGACAAGGTGCGGGAGCGCCAGATCAAGCGGCGCGCGCGGCATCAGCAGCTGTGGACCGCGGTGTTCGACGACTTGCGCACCGAAGGGTTGCTGCGCGAGGACGTCGACATCGCGCTCTGCCGCGTGTTCGTCCTCGGTTGCATCAATTCCGTCCAGACCTGGTTCGACCCGAAGAAGGGCGCGCTGGACAAGGTCGCGGACCAGCTCAGCACGATGTTCTTCGAAGGCGTGAAACCCGCGGCAGGCGCGAAGCCCACGGCGAAAACCCGGCGTGGCAGTCGCAAGGCGGAACTGGTCGCATCGTCCTGACACCAGGCCGCCGGTCGGTCGGCCGGCCGGCCGCGCGCGCGGCACGGCGCGACCAACCGGATCAGGCAACCGCGCGATGCCGCAGGGCCGCGTCGCGCGGGATTCGCTGCTCGAGAAAGCGAAGCACGGTATGGCCGAACAGGTCGTTGTGTTCCCCCGCGACCATGTGGCCGGCATCCCGTACGTCCGCATATTCCGCGTGCGGGCACAGGCTCAGGAACTCGCGCGCGCCTGCCTTGCTGACGATCTCCGAATCTTCCCCGCGTACCAGCAGCGTCGGCACCTTCAAGCGGCGTGCGCTGGCCGCAAAGCGCGCATGACGGCGCGTCAGGTCTCGCGGCCATGCGAGAAAATGCGGATCCCAATGCCAGTGATATTTCCCGTCGTCGTAGCGCAGGCTGCGGGTCAGGCTTTCCTGCGTGAGCACATGCGCCGGATGCGAGCGATAGCTGCGGATCGCGTCGGCCGCCTCGTCCGGCGATCCGAAACCGTCCGGCGGCTGCCGCATGAACGACTGCAGGCGCGAGACACCCGCCGGTTCGACGTACGGCGCGATGTTGACGAGCACGAGCGCTGCGGCGTCGAGATAGCCTTCGCCGACGGCGAGCAGGCTCGTCCCGCCGCCCAGGCCTGCACCGACGAGTATCGGCCGCCGGCCATCGAACATGGTGGCGACGCGCTCGAGGTCGCGGATCATCGCTCCCTGGCTATAGTTGCCGGTCGGCGACCAGTCCGAATCCCCATGGCCGCGCGCGTCGAAGGCGACGGCATAAAAGCCCGCCGCGCCGAGCGAGCGGCCCATGCCGCTCCACGCATGGCGCGTCTGCCCGCTGCCGTGCAGCAGGACGACCGGCGCGCTGTCGGGGTCGCCCCACGAACGGCCCGCGAGCCGGATCCCGTCGGCGCTCTTCCATGTGTGTTCCGTGCCGGTCGCACGCGTTCCCGTGGTCGTCACATTCTTCATATCCGCTGGCATTCGCGTTGCGGGGCCGCTCGTCGCCGAGCCGCAGCCAGGGCACCCGCCATCCGTGATCGTCGTCCGATCGGCTTTCGGCGCTGCGCTGCCGACATGCCATGCATGCCGAACAGAAATCGACACGTACCCGCATACGTTCGCGGCGGTTTGCAATCGAGTCAATGGCGGCGGGCCGGATGTTCCGTACTCCGACCGAATGGGACACGGCCGCGCCGGCCATGCGACGGTCGATGGAAAAGAGCGGGAGCGCGCCGCATTGCGCCCCCGCCGGAGACAACTAGAACCGCTTGTTGATGCCGACGATCGCGCCGACCGTCGTGCCCGGCACGCCGAACAGCGCATTGTCGATCGACAGCCCGAATTTTTCCCGGCCGTGGTTGTTCACCGCGCCGACCTGCACATACAGGGAGGTCGCCTTCGACAGGAAATAGCGCGTCGTCAGCGCACCGAGGAGCGTGTGATTGTCCGAGTCGTGCGGATCGCGGATGTACCACGCGCCCGCGTTGATATCGAACTGCGGAAGCGGGTAGTAATCGAACCCGATATTCCACACATTGTTGCCGCCGCCGTTCAGGACGCCGCCGGCGACCGTCGTCGGAACCTTGAAGCTGGTGAACGAGCCTTTGACCGTGACCGGGCCGAAGTTGTAGCCGAACCCGATCATGCGCCCCGAGAACGGCTGCTGGAAGGTCGTCAGTGCGGCCGTGCCTTTTCCCGAAGTCGAGTCGTACATCGCGGCATTCACGACCAGCCCGCGAAACTCGTAGCGGGCGCTGACCGAATACTGCTGCCCCGCCCGATAGTCGCCCGCGATCCCGCCGAACGCATACATCATGCTCGTGGAAAACCCGGCGAACTTCGGGCTCGTATAAGTGATCGCATTCGGATTGAAGGTGCCCACGAACGTGTGGTCGGCATACACGGAGAACGCCGTGCCGAACTGGCCGGCGTTGCGCGGATCGGCCTCGTAGATCGCCAGCACGAACGGCGAGTACTGCACGCCGGCCTTCAGTTGACCGAAGTTGCCGTCGAGGGCCAGCCATGCCTGCCGGCCGAAGAAATTGCCGTTGCTGTTGTCGAACCCGCCGTTGACGACGCTGACGCCGCTTTCCAGCTTGAAGCTCGCCTTCAGCCCGCCGCCCAGGTCTTCCTGCCCGAGCAGGCCGAAATTTGACGGCTCCAGTCCGCCGTTGATGAGGCTGAATTGCTTGCCGCCGTTTGCGCCGGTCGTGGAATTGAGTGTCTTGTTGGTGAACAGGACGCCGACGTCCAGCGTGCCGTAAAGCGTGACGCTGCTTTGTGCCCATGACCATACGGGCAGCAGCGCGATGCCAAGCGCGAGTATCGTCTTCTTCGTGCCCAACCCTGGTGATCGGCTTACATTCATTTCGGTATCCGAATTTATGGAGAAGTTAAGGAACGGGTCATGCTGGACTGCTTTGGTTCTGCGGCGAGATGCGTGACGCTTTCCGATCCGGCGCCGATCGGATTTCTGCTCGAAAACAATCTAACGTTCGGTAGATTGAAGCGCGCGGAATTGAATCTCCATTGGGTATAACCCGAGGCGAATTCGTGCTTGTCAGCGCTGATCGATTGACTGAATTTCAGCGTTCCGTACTTCAATCCATTCAATTGATCGCGATGCTTGAGATATTGTCTGTTATGCGTAATAAATTGCGTCGATGCGCGTCAATGCAGGCAATGGCGGGCGCATTTACGCGATATCGACGGGATGTGCGTGCTGAATGGCGTTTTGCCCGGTGGAACGAATTTTTCAGGCGGATCGGCCGCGGGCAGATCGCGAGCCGGGAATCCGGTCGCCTGCCTGTTGCCGAATATTTCATCGCAGGCATCGCGGTCGAATTCATGCCGTTCGCGGTCGCATGGAAGACTGGACGCGCGTGCGGATCCGCGCTGTCGGGGAGCATGTCGTGGGGGATGGCAAGCGGAAGGTGCGAAACGATCTGCCGCGATGCGCGGCCTGCTTGCCGGATATCGAACGAACGATGCCCGCTGCCCGATCGTTCGCGTCGAGCGGTACGGGCGAGCGGTATGGGCGAGCGGTACGGGCGAGCGGTACGGGCGAGCGGTACGGGCGAGCGCTTGCGACGAGGATCCGGGCGGACCCTCGTCGCAAGCGGCGCACGGTTCGTGAAGGGCGTTTACTTGCCCATCGGTTTCGCGAACATCATGTGCGACATGCCGCCGTCGCATGCGATCGACTGGGCCGTGATGTAGCCGGCGGCGGGCGACGCGAGGTACACGATCAGGTCGGCGACTTCGCCTGGCTGGCCCACGCGGCTCATTGGCAGCATGGTCGCGAGCTGGTCGAGGATGTCCTGCGGCACCGAGCCGCGCGCCATCGGCGTGTCGATGACGCCCGGCAACACGACATTCACGCGCACGCCGTATGCCGCCCACTCGTGCGCCATCTGCCGGCTGAGTGTGATGAGCGCCGCCTTGCTCGGCCCATAGGCGCCGCCCTGCGAATAGCCGTGCACGCCCGCCAGCGAGGCCGTGTTCACGATCGCCGCATGCGGGCTCTGCTTCAGGTGCGGCAGCGCGCTGCGCGCGAGCATCAACGCACCGTCCACGTTGACCTGGAAGCCGCTGCGCCATTCGTCGATCGGCACGTTTTCGAGCATTCCGGAACGGACCAGCGCGGCCGTGTTGATCACGACGTCGAGCCGGCCGAAGCGCTCGACCGTGCTGGCGATGGCTGCGTCGATGTCCGATTGTTTCGACACATCGAGGCCGAGCGAGATCGCATGGCCGCCGTGTCGCGTGATTTCGCTGGCGACGCGTTCGGCGTTGCCGGCGTTCAGGTCGGCAACGGCAACGGCGCCGCCGTTTGCCGCGAAGGTTTTCGCGCTGGCCTCGCCCATGCCGCTGCCTGCGCCGACTACCAGCGCGACCAGCCCCTTGATGCGCGAATGGATCATCCAGTCGTGCGGCGCTGCGTGGTTGGATTCGGTGTTCATCGGTTGCTCCTCCAGATGGAATGTGATCAGTTATTCGTGCGCCGGCGCTCAGTCGGCCGGCTGGTCCAGTACCACGGTCCTGGATTCGAGAAAGGCTTCGAGGCCGCCCACGCCGCCTTCGCGGCCCACCCCCGATTGTTTGAAGCCGCCGAAGCCGATAGAGAAATCGGAGCGCAACGCGCGCTCGGCGTCGTGCTGCTCGCTGTTTGCGCTTATTGGCCGGACGACCGCGCGAACTGGCGGATCACAGTGCCGAAGTCCTCCACCTGTTCGAGGTTCAGCACGCTGTCGACCACGCGATCGATGGTGGCTGCCGGCAGTATGCCGTCGACGAACGCGCGGAACTTGCTCACCAGCTCGTCCGTGGTCATGTAGGTCGCGGGGTCCGCCGACGGCGTGCCTTTGGGGAACAGCTTTTCCCCGGCGAAGACCTGGCCGCGCGCGCGCACTTCCACGCGCGATGGGCGACTGGAGATGTCTGCCGAGACCGATTGAAAATAGGTCGGGTGGGTTTCCAGCGAGACCCGGTTCATCAGCGCCATCACGGACGGATCGAACACGACGGCAGGGTCCTGCCACCGGGGGCCGGGCGCAATGCGATGGGCCGCGACCGCCAGCCCGTGCGAGAAACAGAACTGCGCGTCGTGCACCTCCAGGATTTCCCGGTTGGTGAAGCAGGGCAACACATAGGCCCAGCCTTCGCCGAACGAGGTGATGCTGTCGATCTCGTCGGGCTTCAGGTCGTTCCGGGTCACGATGTCGATCAGCAGGTCGAGCGGTGCGTGCATGACGCGACAGTGCGGATAGGGCTTGAACATCTGGAAGCCGGGGAAGCGCCACTCGTCGCCCAGGCCGCCGGTGATGGCCTCGGGCATCCAGCGGTCGGTGCCGATGAAGCTCGCGTAGCCGTTGACCTCGTCATCGAGGATGCGCAAATCGCCGCGATGGCCGAGTTCGCCCAGGTCGGCGGCCGTGAGCGCGATGTTGGTCAGGCCGCCGGCCAGCTGGTACTTGATGGTGGCGGTGGGGGCGTGCGCGAACCACGCGCGCTGGGCATTCACGGGCGCCGACGCGGCGGCCAGGCCCAGCGCGTTGGCCAGCTGGGCCGCCGACAGGCGCTTGAGCTTGCCCGCGGATGCGGTGGCGCCGAACACGGTGCTGCTGTAGCCCACCACCGATGCGGGGTTGGCGGACTTGCCGTCCTTGGTGTCGCGGTAGCCGCTCATCGCGGCGCCGAAGCGGTAGGACATCTCGTGCGAGACGGCCACGGCGGCGATCAGGTCCTTGCCCGAGCGCCGGTGCGTCTCGGCCGTGGCAAAGGCGCCGGGCAGCACGTACGGGCTCACGTGGCCCGGCAGCAGCACCGAGTCGGCGTCCAGCGCGTTGAGCAGTTCGCTGTTGGCGAACGCGGCGCCGTACGCGGTCGAACGCTCGCCCGTGCCGATGATGGTCGCATCGCCGGCGCTGCCGCCAATGCGGCGGCCCATTTCGACGCCGATACGGCCCCTGGGATGATCGATACCCGCCAGCGCAACGCCGAGGGAATCGAGTATGTCGCGCTTGCATTCCTGCACGACGATGTCGGGCAAGCGATCGATGTCGACGCCAGCCGAGAAATCGGCCAGTTGCTGGATGAGGGTGGGGTGGCTCACGTGTCTCGCTCCTCGTTCGAATGTCGTTATACGAATGCTGTCAGGTTTGGCCCTGATGCCGTCGCGCGCAATGTTTGCGTGCGAAGCGTTCCGCCCTTCGAAAAGCCCGCGCCGGAACGCACGGTTGCGACTCGCCGCATGCGGGGATTCCCTGATGGGAAATCCCTGCAAGCAAAATAGAATAACAACTGTTAGTTAGATTGAATGAAGCCTCGCCGGTCGCTTGCGCTTTTCCCGGTGCCATGAACCGACGCAGGTTCACTTCATCGACGGGCGCGACACACGCCACCCGCCGCGCCAAAAATCCCTGGGCCACGCATGAAATACGAAGACTTCGAGTTCCTCCTGTTCGATCGCCAGCCGGACGGCGTCCTGCTTGTCACGCTCAATCGTCCGGAGGTCATGAACGCCACGAACAACCGGATGCACTGGGAGTTGACCAAGGTCTGGGGCGTGATCGGCGACGACCCGGGCGTCAAGGTGGTCGTCGTGACCGGCGCCGGCGATCGCGCGTTCTCGGCCGGCGGCGATCTCGCCGTTGTCGAGGAAATGGCGGGCAGCCAGGAGGCCACGCTGCGCGTGATGAAGGAGGCGTCCGACATCGTCTACAACATGCTCGCGTGCGACAAGCCGATCATCTCCGCCATCAACGGCACGGCCGTGGGCGCGGGCCTCGTCGTCGCACTGCTGGCGGACGTGAGCGTGATGGCCGAGGACGCGAAGCTGACCGACGGGCATGCGCGCCTCGGCGTATCGGCGGGCGATCACGCCGCCATCGTCTGGCCGCTGCTGTGCGGGATGGCCAAGGCCAAGTATTACCTGATGACGGCGGATTTCGTCGATGGCAAGGAGGCCGAACGAATCGGCCTGGTCAGCTTCTGCGCGCCGCGCGCCGAAGTGCTCGCCCGGTCGCTGGCGATTGCCGCCAATCTGGCGCGCGGCAGCCAGACCGCGATCCGCGCGACCAAGAAATCACTCAACAACTGGATGCGCGTGGCGGGGCCGGTGTTCGACAACTCGCTCGCGCTGGAGATGCTGTGTTTCCTGGGCGCGGACGTCAAGGAAGGGGTCGCTGCATTGCGCGGCAAGCGCCAGGCCGATTTTCCGTCGGCCCGGCTGCCGCAGTCGTGACCGGTCGAGCGCACGCACCTCGATCGGGCCGGTTATTTCAACCTAACTAACGAGAGGTAAAATGAGACGGCTCACCCTGCTTCTCGACGGCATGACGCATACCGAAGCGGCGCGCTGGCACGACGGACGCTTCTGGTTCAGCGATCTGTATACCGAATGCGTGTACTCGATCCGCGAGGACGGCAGCAACCTTTGCGAGGAGATGCACGTTCCCCAATGCCCGTCCGGCATCGGCTGGCTGCCCGACGGGCGCCTGATCGCCGTGTCGATGCACGACCGCGCGCTGTTGAGGCGCGAGCACGACGGCTCGGTGGTGCGTCACGCCGACTTGTCACCGCACCTGGAATTCGAACCCAACGACATGGTGGTGGATGCGCAAGGCCGCGTCTGGGTCGGCAACCTCGGCTTCGACGTGATGAAGCTCGCGCCGCGTCGTCCGGGACGGTTGGCCCGCGTCGACCCGGACGGCACGGTCACGATGGTGAGCGAGCCGCTGCACTTCGCGAACGGCGCGACGATCATCGACGGGAGCACGCTGGTGGTGTCCGAATCCTGGGGCAACCGCATGTCGGCGTTCGACATCCAGCCGGACGGCTCGCTCTCCGCGCGCCGCGACTGGGCGAAGTTCGGCCCGGTGCCGCAGGACGAGGACGTGATCCGGTCGATGGCCGAGATCGTGGTGGCGCCGGACGGCATCTCGCAGGTCGACGCCGAGGGCGCGATCTGGGTCGCCGATTTCACGAAGACGCGTGCGTTGCGCGTGGCGGCCGGCGGCAGGATTCTCGAGGAGATCCAGACCGGCGACCGCAACTGCTATGCATGCGCGCTGGGCGGCGAGGACGGACGCACGCTGTTCATGTGCGTCACGCCCGCCGATTTCAATCCGGAGGTGCGACGCGCCAATCCGCTGAGCGCGGTGCTGTCGACACGCGTCGACGTTCCGCTGGCCTGACGCACAACATCACTCACATGGAGGTCGCATGACGACTGTAACCGACACCGCGCAAGCCGCGCGTGCGAAAGCGCTTGCATGGATCGAGCAGGGCACGAAGCGCCTGCTGATCGGCGGGCGATGGGTCGACGCGGCATCGGGCAAGACGTTCGAGACGATCAACCCCGCGACCGAACAGCTGCTTTGCCGGGTCGCCGAGGCCGACAGCGCCGACGTGGACGCCGCCGTGATCGCGGCGCGCAAGGCGTTCGACGCGCCGTCGTGGTCCGCGTTGTCGCCGCACGCCCGCACGCGCGCGCTGCTGAAGATCGCGGACAAGATCGAGGCCCATATCGACGAGCTGGCCGCGATCGAATCGCTCGACAACGGCATGCCGCTGTGGTTCGCGCAGGGCGCGGTGACCGCCACGGTGGACATCGTCCGTTACTACGCGGGCTGGTGCTCCAAGGTGCTGGGCACCACGATTCCGTCGGACGGCAGCACGCTGATCTATACGCTGCGGGAGCCGCTCGGCGTCTGCGGCCAGATCATCCCGTGGAACGTCCCGATCCTGATGGCCGCGATCAAGTTCGCCAACGCGCTGTGCTGCGGCAATACGGTGATCCTCAAGCCTGCCGAGCTGGCCTGCCTGACTTCGATTCGCCTCGCGGAGCTGATCCAGGAAACGGACCTGCCGCCGGGCGTGATCAATGTGCTGCCGGGGTTCGGCGCGACGGCGGGCGCGGCGCTGGCCCAGCACCCGGGCGTGGACAAGATCGCGTTCACGGGCTCGACGGCCGTCGGCAAGCAGATCGCGCGCGACGCTACGGGGAACCTCAAGAAGGTGACGCTGGAACTCGGCGGCAAGGCGCCCAACGTGGTGTTCGCCGACGCCGACATCGAAAAGGCCGTGCAGACCGCCGTGAAGACCTTCTGCGGCAACTCGGGCCAGGTGTGCTCGGCCGGCACGCGGCTGTTCGTGCAGGAAAGCATCCACGAGCAGGTGGCGGAGCGCGTCGCGCAGATCGCCGCGACCTGGAAGGCGGGCGACCCGTTCGCGGCCGATACGAAGATCGGTCCGCTCATTTCAGCGACGCAGCGCGAGCGCGTCAGGTCATACATCGGCGTGGGTCAGGAGGGCGGCGCCACGTTGCGGCTGGGCGGCCAGCCGTGGAGCGGCGCCGGCTACTTCGTGGAGCCGACGGTGTTCGACAACGTGCGCAACGGCATGCGGATCGCGCAGGAAGAGATCTTCGGCCCGGTGCTGTCGATGATCCCGTTCAAGGACGAGGACGATGCGGTGCTGCAGGCCAACGACACCTCCTACGGTCTTTCCGCCGCGGTGTGGACGCGCGATGTCGCGCGGGCGCACAAGGTGGTGCGCGCACTCAAGGCCGGGCGGCTGTGGATCAACACCTTCGGCGAATCCGACCCGGCCATGGCGTTCGGCGGATACAAGCAATCGGGCTGGGGGCGCGAATTCGGCCAGGAATCGATCGAGGCCTACACGCAGACCAAGTCGATCATGCTCCGTATGTAACGTTCGTCATCCAGAACATCCAGAACAAAATCCAAGGAGACACCCGTGAGCATGGGCATTCCGGACTTCGTGCGTGGCAACAAGAAACTGCTGATTGGCGGGCAGTGGGTCGAGCCCGCGGGCGGCGAACACATCGAGGCCGTCAATCCCGCCACCGGCGAGGTGTTGTGCCATATCGCGCAGGGCAACGCGCAGGACGTGGGCCGCGCCGTGGCGGCCGCGCGCCGTGCGTTCGAGGGGCCGTGGAGCCGCTTTACGCCGCATGAGCGGCGCAAGCTGCTGCTGCGCGTGCACGACGTGATCCTCGACCATTTCGACGAGCTCGCGCTGATCGAGACGCTCGACATGGGCGCGCCGCTCGCGCGCACGCGCGGCTACAAGGAATGGCTGTCGCAGCTGCTGCAGTTCTACGCGTCGCAAACCGGCGCCGGCGCGGTGGAAACGCCGCCGATGTCGATCGCCCCCGGCTTCACGGCGTTCAAGCAGTTGATGCCGGTGGGCGTGGTCGGCGGCATCATCCCGTGGAACGGCCCGCTGATGGGAATGTGGTGGATCTACGGCCCCGCGCTGGCCACGGGCTGCACGGCCGTGCTGAAGCCGGCCGAGGATGCGTCGCTGTCGTCGCTGCGCGTGTCCGAACTGATGATGGAAGCCGGCGTGCCCGAGGGCGTGATCAACGTCGTGACCGGCTACGGCAAGGACGTGGGCCAGGCGCTGGCCGAGCACCCGGACGTGGATCGCGTGGCCTTCACGGGCTCGGTGGGCACCGCGCAGGCCATCGTGCGCGCGTCGGCCGGCAACCTGAAGCGGCTGCAGCTCGAACTCGGCGGCAAGTCGCCCGACATCGTGTTCGCCGATGCCGACCTCGACAAGGCCGTGCCCGGCGCGGCGATGGGCGTGTTTACCAACACCGGCCAGGTCTGCGTGGCCGGCACACGCATCTTCGTGCAGCGCGCGATCCACGACGAATTCGTGCAGCGCATGGCCGCGTTCGCCGGCACCCTCCGGATCGGCGACGGCCGTGATCCCGATACCCAGATCGGCCCGCTGATCTCGCGGCGCCAGCTCGATCGCGTGATGCATTACGTGGACGTCGGCGGCAACGAGGCCCGGCTCGTGCACGGCGGCCAGCGCCCGGGCGGCGCCCCGGCCGGCGGATTCTTCGTCGAGCCCACGGTATTTGCCGACGTCCGCAACGACATGACCATCGCCCGCGAGGAAATATTCGGCCCCGTCGCGTCGGTGATCCCGTTCGACACCATGGAGGAGGCGCTGCAGCTCGCGAACGACACGCCCTACGGCCTGGCCGGCGGCGTGTGGACGAGCAGCCTTTCGACCGCGCACAAGGTCTCGCAGGGCATTCGCTCGGGCACCGTCTGGGTCAACTGCTACGGCGTGATCGATCCGGCCGTGGGCTTCGGCGGCACGAAGATGAGCGGCTATGGATGGAAGAGCGGGAAAGAGCACGTCGAGAGCTTCCTGTACCCGAAGGCCACCTATATCAATCTGGGCTGAGCCGATAACGCTCGATCCCATCGGCCTGCAGGCAGGAGAGACAAGACATGAAAGGCGTAGTTTTCAGAGGCGAACGAACGCTGGAGATCCTGGATTTCGAGGACCCGACGCCCGGCCCCGGCGATGCCGTCATCGAGATGAAGGCATCGGGCATGTGCGGCAGCGACCTGCACTTCTATCGCAACAAGCCGGCCGACGTGATCCGGTCGCTGGGCTTCAAGGACCTGGCGTCGCGCGGCATGTCGGAGGACACGCCGATCATCGGCGGTCATGAGCCGTGCGGACAGATCGTCGCGGTCGGCGCGGGCGTCGATCCGCGCGCGTTCAAGGTCGGTGACCGCGTGGCGGTGTTCCACTACGAAGGCTGCATGCACTGCGACCACTGCCGTACCGGCTGGACGCAGATGTGCAGCCACGGCGCGGATATCCACGGGGTGATCAAGCACGGCGGCCACGCGCACTACATGAAGGTGCCGGTGACGTCGCTGGTCCATCTGCCCGACGAAGTGTCGTTCGCCACCGGCGCCGCCATTTCCTGCGGCACGGGGACGGCCTGGGGCGCGCTCGTGCGTCTCGACATCAGCGCGCGCGACACGCTTGCCGTGTTCGGCCTGGGCCCGGTCGGCCTATCGGCCGTGCAACTGGCCGCGGCGATGGGTGTGGAAGTCATCGCCGTCGACATCGCGGCCGACCGCGTCGCGCGCGCGAAGGAATTCGGCGCGACCCACGTCATCGACGGCAGCCAGCAGGATCCGATCGAGGAGATCCTCAAGCTCACCGGCGGCCTCGGCGTGACCTGTGCGATGGATTGCGCGGGCGGCGACGTGCCCAGGCAGCAGGCCGTGCGCTGTACGCGCCCGTGGGGCCGCATCGCGCTGGTGGCCGTGGGCGGCAACCTCAACGTCGACGGCATGAAGGACGTGATCGGCAAGCAGCGCACCATCATCGGGTCCTACACGTTTTCGGAAGTCGGGATGAAGGACTGCATCCACTTCGTCGCGAAGCACGGCGTGGACGTCGACAAGCTCTTCACCGACCACTGGAAGCTGGAGCAGGCCGACGAGGCTTACCGGCTGTTCGACGCGCAGGCGGGCGGCAAGGGCGTGTTTCTGTTCTGACCGCGGCCAGCCCGCAAAAAGGAGAAGACAGCATGGTGAGATTTGCCCGGCAGGGGAACGAAGATCCGATGGCCACCCTGTGCCGCATGACACTGCAGACGCAGTACGCCGACCTGCCGGCCGACGTGGTGCGCCATGCCCGACAGACCTTGCTCGACGCGATGGGCGTCACCATCGGCGGCTCGGCGATGGAGGGCATCCCTGCGATCGTGTCGCTCGTGAAGGAGCGCGGCGGCAATCCGCAGACGCCGCTGCCGTTCTATGGCGGCCGCGTACCCGCCCACGAGGCGGCGCTGGTCATGGGCCCGATGCCGCGCGCGATGGATTGCGGCGATCTGCACGAAGAAGCGGGCCACGTGACCGAATACGTGGTGCCGACGCTGCTGGCGGCCACCGGTTTGTGCGGCAAGGTGTCGGGCAAGGAATTCCTGGCGGCGCTGGCGGTGGGGCAGGAAATCCTGGTGCGGCTCGGCACGGCGTACAAGGTCATCAACCGCGCGATCAAGCACCACGAATGCGGCGGCCACTACATCTTCGGTGCGGTGGCCGCGGTGGGCAAGCTGCTCGGGCTGACCCAGGAACAACTGGAAAACGCGCAGGGCATCGCGCGGACCATGACGCAACCGAACACCATGGGCATTTATTCGCCGGCCACGTTGATGGTGCGCATGCATCACGGGCTGGTGAGCCAGGCCGCGATCACCTGCTGCCAGCTGGCGCAGCGCGGCATTACCGGCCCGCGCGACGAGGTGCTGCTCGGGCCCAAGGGCTACCTGAGCACGGCGCGCTGGGAGACCGATCCCGACTTCATCCTGCACGAACTGGGCGAGCACTGGGAGATGGAGAACATCATCACCAAGGGCTATAGCGCCTGCTATTTCTCGCATTCGTCGATCGACGCCATCCGCGCGCTGATGAAGGAACACGGGTTCGGCGCGGCCGATATCGCGAGCATCCACATCGCGACGTCCACGCCGAGCTGGCGCGCGGTATGCGAGCCGCAGGAGAAGAAGTGGCATCCCGTCACGGTGCCGGAGTGCCAGTTCAGCCTGCCGTACGTGGTGGCCATCGCCGCGTTCGACGACAAGGTGTTCCTCGAGTCGTACAGCGCGGAAGCGCGCAACCGGCCCGAGGTGCGCGAGCTGATGACGCGCATCACCGCCGAGGAAAACCCCGACGTGTCCGACTGGGGCGCGCGGCTCGCCGTGAAGCTGCGCGACGGGCGCGAGCTGACGAAGGAATGCATCTACGTGAAGGGCCATCCCCGCAACCCGTTCACGGAAGAGGACTTCATCGCCAAGTTCAGGCTCTGCGTGCCGTATGCCGCGATCGATCTGCCCGGGCAGACCATCGACACGATGATCCACGAGATCCTGCACCTCGACGAAGTGGACGACGTCACCAAGGTGCTGCTCGATCCGCTCGTTCCATCTGGGACCTGATCGATACCCGGATGAAGCCGGAAGCTGGAAGCTGGAAGCTTGTGCCGGGAAGATCGCGGTGATCGCCCGGCAGCATAAAAACGTTTCAGGAGACCCCATGCATTCGCTCGAGCAGGTCACGATGGGCAAGGTATTTCGGCGGCTGGTCCCGTTTTTCATGTTGTGCTACTTCATCTCGTTCCTGGACCGGGTCAATGTCGGTTTCGCCAGCCTGCAGATGAACGACGCCATCGGCCTCACGCCCGCGCAGTACGGCCTGGGCTCGGGGTTGTTCTTTCTGCTCTATTTCCTGTTCGAGGTGCCGTCCAACCTGCTGCTGGTGCGCGTGGGCGCCCGTATCTGGATCGCCCGCATCCTGATTACCTGGGGGCTGATCTCGGGCGCGACGGCTTTCGTGGTCGGCCCGTGGAGCTTCTATGCCGTGCGCTTGCTGCTGGGCCTCGCCGAGGCGGGCTTCTTCCCCGGTGTCGCGTACTGCGTCACGCTGTGGTTTCCGTCGGCCTACCGCGCGCGCGTGATGGGCTATCTGCTGGTGGCCGCGCCGCTGTCGTCCGTGATCGGCTCGCCGATCTCGGGCATGCTGCTGGGGCTTCACGGGCTCGACGGCCTGGCCGGACTGCAGGGCTGGCAGTGGATGTTCCTGATCGAGGCCGCGCCGGCCGTCGTGCTGGGCTTCGTTACGCTGCGATACCTGAAGGGTTCGCCCCGCGACGCGCACTGGCTGCAGGCGGACGAATGCGAATGGCTGACCGCGCGCATGACGAGCGAAGACAACCGGCGCCGCGACGAGCACGACATCACGGTGGCGCGGGTGTTCAGCGACCGGCGCGTGTGGATGCTGGCGGCCATGGCGTTCGGTTTTTTCCTGACGATCTACGGCATCGGCTTTTTCCTGCCGCAGATCGTCAAATCCTTCGGCCTGACCAACGTGCAGACCGGCTTCGTCACGGCGATCCCTTACGTGATCGGCTCGGCGAGCCTGGTGTTCTGGGCGCGTCGCTCCGACCGGACGGGAGAGCGGCGCTGGAACATCGCGATTCCGGCGCTGATCGCCGCCGCTTCGCTGGTGGCGGCCGGCCTGATCGATGCGCCGGTGCTCAAGCTTGCCTGCTTCTGCCTGCTGGCCTTCGGCGTGTTCGGCGCGCTGCCCGCGTTCTGGGCGATCAACACCGATCTGCTGTCAGGGGCGGCCGCCGCGGCCAGCATCGCGTGGATCGGCGCGGTCGGCAACCTGGGCGGCTTCGCCGGGCCGTACCTGCTCGGCGTGACCAAGGAACGGACCGGCAGCTACACGGCGGCGCTGATGCTGATGGCGGTCGTCGCATTGCTTGCCGCAGGCATCGCGCTGTCGGTGGGGCGGCAGCGCCGCACCTATCGCCACGCATGAATCGACGTGGCCCGGGCGCGTGCCGGGCCATTCATCTTTTGATCATCAAGGAGACTGCCATGACCGTCACCCGCGAGACCCGGCCCGTTGCGCCGGACAACTGCCCGCCGCTGGAGCAAGCGGTGGTGCGCTTCATCCAGGAACTGAAATACGAGGATCTCGACGCCCACGCGCATGCCGGCATCAACCGGTTGATGCGCGACCAGATCGCGTTGCAGGTCGGCATCTCGAAACTGCCGTGGTCCGAGCAACTGCTCGCGTACGCGACGGCCCAGCAACGCCCGGGCCGAAGCCGCGTGAGCGCATCGGCGCTGACCATGAGCGCGGCGGATGCCGCCTTCGTCAACGGCTCGTACGGGCACGGCTTCGAGTATGACGACGCCCACGGCCCCAGCTACAGCCACCCCGGCAGCTGCGTGATTCCGGCGGCGCTCGCGATCGGCGAGGAACTGGGTTCGTCGCTCGAAGAGATCATCGTCGCGATGGTGACCGGCTATGAGGTCTACGCGCGCATCGGCATGCTGGCCGCGCCCGATCTGCTGCAGCGCGGTTATCACCCGCACGGCACGCTGTCCAATTTCGGTGCGGCGGCCGTGGCGGCCAAGCTGCGCGGGTTCGATGCCGAGACGACGCTGCACGCGCTGGCGATCGCGCTGAGCCATGTCTCGGGCACGACCGAGTACACGTCCACCGGTGGCTCCATCAAGCGCATCCATGCGGGCATCGGCACGCGCAACGGGATGGCGGCGGCCGACATGGCCCACGCCGGCATCACCGGCCCGCGCGCGTTCCTGAGCGGCAACAAGGGCTTCTTCCGCACCTTCCTGCAACGCCCGGCCGGCGAGGCCGCCGAACGGTGCTTCGTCGTGGACCGGCCGTTCGAGATCGGCACGGTATGGCTGAAGGCCTACTGCGCGTGCTACTGCACGCACGCATACATCGACGCGCTGCGGCCGTTCGCGGCGCGCCGCGACGACATCGCCGACATCCACCTGAAGATCACGCCGCACTTCAACGTCGTCGTGGGCACGGCCAACACCAATGCGTACGAGCCGAAGAATATCGAGCACGTGCAGTTCAGCCTGCCGATCCAGGCCGCCTTCACGCTGCTGGGCAAGGGCAACGGCTACCTGGTTCATCGCGACTACCTGGCCGGCAAGGTGGACATGGCGCCCGTCATCGACATCGCGCGCAGCATCCGCATTACAGAGGAACCCGCGCTGGAAAAGCAGTATCCCGGCAAGTTCGTGGCCGACGTGACGGTCACGTTCAAGGACGGCCGCAGCGAGCATGTGTTCGTCGGCGACCCGATCGGCACCGATACGAATCCGATGCCGGAGCACGAGCAGGACGCGAAGTTCATGGAGCTGACCACGGATGTGCTGGGCGCTGAACGGGCCCGGACGCTGCTGGCCGCGCTGCGCGAGCTGAACCCGGCGATGAAGGCCGCCGAGCTGACCGGCATGTGGGCCATCGAACGCTGAGCGTGCGGCAATTGTCCGGGGCCGTACGTGCTCCGGACGGCTGCCTGTCAAGACAATGGGCGGTGTCCGGTTAGCGGACACCGCCCATCTTTTTTAACGGCCTTCGGATACCGGGCCATCGATACTTCGCCGTCCGCCGTTCGCCGCCGTCACGGGCCCAACCCGAGCCGGTCGCGGATCGCGCTTATTTCCGCATGCTGGCAACAATCGCCTCGGCCGCGCGGATCACCGGGAGATCGACCATGCGGCCGTCCAGGCTGAAGGCGGTGCCGCCGTGCTTCGCGGCTTCGTCGATCACGCGCTGCGCCCACGCTTGTTCGTCATCCGAATAACCCATGGCCGCGTTCACGCCTGCGACCTGGGCCGGGTGGATGCACAGCTTGCCGCCGAAGCCGAACGCGCGTGCGCGACGGGCATCGGCCGCGAGGCGCTCGGCGTCGTCGGTGCGGGTGGTCACGCCATCGATCGGCGCGGGGAGACCCGCGCGGCGCGAGGCGGCCACCAGCGCATTGCGCGCAAAGGCCAGTTCGGGTTCCTCGGGCGATGCGCGCATGCCGAGGTCGAGCTGGAAGTCGAGGTGGCCGAACGCGACGCGCACGACCTGCGGGTCGCGCGCCAGCGCGTCGGCCGCATCGAGCCCGGCCAGCGATTCGACCAGTGCCACGACACGGGCCGCGTCGCCGAGCTGTTCCGCGACGCGGCGCAGCGCGTTCGCGTCTTCGGACTTGGGCAGCATCACGACGACGCCTTGCTTCGTCCAGTCGCGCAGCAGCGCGATGTCCGCGTCGTGCCACGGTGTGCCGACGGCGTTCACGCGGACGACCGTGCGCGACAACTGGCCGGACGTCAGGTACGGCAGGTGCTGCGCGAGCTGCGTGCGCGCGATGTCCTTGCTGTCCGCGCCGACCGCGTCCTCGAGGTCGACGATGATGCAGTCGGCACCCGAATCCAGCGCCTTGGCGAAGCGCTCGGGCCGGGTGGCGGGCACGAACAGCAGGCTGCGCGCGTGTTGCACGGGAGAGAGGGGCGTGGTCATGGTTCAGATCGCGCCAGCGGCGCGCAAGTGTTCGATATCGGCTTCGGTGCGCCCGAGTTCGCTCAGGATGGCCGTGCTGTGCTCGCCGAGCGCGGGCACCGGATCCATGCGGACCTCGAAGCTGTCGACCGTAGCGGGCGGCAGCAACGCCTGCAGCTCGCCGGCGGGCGAATCGATCGTGCGAAACCGTTCGCGCGCATGCAGTTGAGGGTGCGTCCAGAGATCGCCCACCTGGTTGACGGCGGCGTTGGCGATTTGCGCTTCGTCGAGGCGCGCAATCACGTCCTGCGCGGTGAGGCCGGCAAACGCGGCTTCGATCACGCTCTTTAGTTCGGCGCGATGTTCGGAGCGGCGCACGTTGGCGTCGAAGCGCGGGTCGGTGGCGAGTGCCGGGTCAAGCAGCACGACGTCGCAGAACACCTTCCATTCGCGTTCGTTTTGCAGGCCCAGCATCACCACCCGGCCATCGCCCGCCGTGAACGGGCCGTACGGATAGATGGTGGCGTGCGCCGCGCCATTGCGGCTCGGCGGTTGCTGGCCGTCGTACGCGTAATACATCGGGAAGCCCATCCACTCGCCGAGCGCTTCGAGCATCGATATTTCGACGTGCGAGCCTTCGCCGGTGAGGCCGCGCTGCAGGAGCGCGCTGAGAATGCCCGTGTACGCATACATGCCGGCCGCGATGTCGGCGATCGAATTGCCGGCCTTGCTGGGTTCGTCGGGCGTGCCGGTGATCGACAGGAATGCCGCTTCGCTCTGGATCAGCAGATCGTAGGCTTTCTTGTCGCGGTAGGGGCCGTCGCCGCCGTAGCCGGAGATGTCGCAGACGATCAGCCGCGGGTACTTGGCATGCAGTGCCTCGAACGACAGGCCCATGCGCGCGGCCGCGCCGGGTGCGAGGTTCTGCACCAGCACGTCGGCCTGGGCCACGAGTTCGCCGAGCACGTCCTGCGCGGCGGGTTGTTTCAGGTCCAGCGTGAGGCTTTCCTTCGACCGGTTGGTCCAGACGAAGTGCGACGCGAGGCCGCGTGTGCGGTGATCGTAAGCACGCGCGAAATCGCCGACGCCGGGGCGTTCGATCTTGATGACGCGCGCGCCGAGATCGGCGAGCTGGCGTGTGCAGAAGGGCGCGGCAATCGCGTGTTCGAGCGTGATGACGGTCATCCCGCTCAGGGGGCCTTTTCGAGCTTGCATGGTCGGGGCGCTATTCCAGTTCGATGCTGGCCTGCATGGCCAGTTGGCCTTGCGGGCCGCGTGCCCAGAGGTGGGCGGTGTGACCTTCGAGCTTGCCGTTCACCGTGAACGGCGCGGTGTCGAACAACGGGCTGACCGCCTTGAACTCGAGGGTGCGAATGGTCTTGCCGGGGTGCGTGCGGCGCAGTTCCTCCATCAGCAGCATCGCGATCAGCGGGCCATGCACGACCAGGCCCGGATAACCTTCTTCCTGCATCGCGTAGGGGCGGTCGTAGTGGATTCGGTGGCCGTTGAAGGTGAGTGCGGAAAAGCGCATCAGCAGCACCGGATCGGGCGTGACGACGCGCGAATACTGTTCATCGGCCGGTGCCGGCTGCCGGGCCGGTGCCGGTGCGCCGGCAACGGCGGGCGGCGTCGCGTCGCGATACACGATGTCCTGCTCTTCGCGGATGGCCACGCCCTGGGCGTCGCCGATTTCATGCAGCACGGTCACGAACACCAGTTGGCCGCTCCGGCCGGACTTGCTCTGCACATTCGTGATCGTGGAGCGGCGTTGCACGGGCGCATCCACGGCGAGCGGCCGCAGGAACTGCAGCCGTCCGCCGGCCCACATGCGGCGCGGCAGCGTGACCGGCGGCAGGAAGCCGCCGCGTTGCGGGTGACCGTCGACGCCGATATTGGACTGACGCTCGCCGGGCAGGAAGTACAGCCAGTGCCATAGCGGCGGCAGCGCTGCCGGCAGCGCGGCGGTATCCGCGTAGTCCAGCGTGGCCTGCAGGAGGCGAATGGGCGCGGGGGTAATCCGGTCCGCGTGTGTTTCGCTGCGACCGATCCAGGCATCGAAGGATTCGGGGTTCTCGGGAATCATGTCGTCTCGCGCTCGATGATTGAAGCGTCAGGCAGGCTGCAAGCGCTTGCGTGGCAGCACGCTTGCAGCCGTGCCCGTCAGAGTTCGTTGACCAGTTCCGGTACGAGCGCGAACAGATCGCCGACGAGGCCGTAGTCGGCCACGCTGAAGATCGGCGCTTCCGGATCCTTGTTGATCGCGACGATCACCTTCGAATCCTTCATGCCCGCCAGATGCTGGATCGCACCCGAGATACCGACCGCGATATACAGCTGCGGCGCGACGATCTTCCCGGTCTGGCCGACCTGATAGTCGTTCGGCACATAGCCCGCGTCGACTGCGGCGCGCGACGCACCGAGTGCGGCGTTCAGCTTGTCGGCCAGCGGCTCCAGCACCTTCGTGTAGTTCTCGCCGCTGCCCAGACCGCGGCCGCCCGACACGATGATGCTTGCCGACGTCAGTTCCGGACGGTCCAGCTTCGTCACTTCACGGCTCACGAACTGCGACTTGCCTGCGTCCGCTGCCGCTTCGATCTTCTCGACCGCCGCGCTGCCGCCAACGGCCGCCACCGGATCGAAGCCCGTCGCGCGCACCGTGATCACCTTGATCGGGTCGCTCGACTGCACCGTCGCGATCGCGTTGCCCGCGTAGATCGGGCGCTCGAACGTGTCGGCACTGTCCACCGCCGTGATGTCCGAGATCTGCGCAACATCCAGCTTCGCCGCGATGCGCGGCGCGATGTTCTTGCCGTACGCCGTCGCCGGCGCGAGGATGTGCGAGTAGTCCTTCGCGATGTTCAGCGCGGTCGCCTCGACGTTTTCCGCGAGGCCTGCTTCGAGCTGCGGCGCATCGGCCAGCAGCACCTTCGAAACACCTGCAATCTTCGCTGCCGCATCAGCCGCCGCTTGCGCGTTGTGACCCGCGACCAGCACGTGAATGTCGCCGCCGATCTTCGCTGCCGCCGCCACCGTGTTCAGTGTCGCGGCCTTGATCGACGCGTTGTCGTGTTCTGCAATCACCAGAATCGTCATTTCTTTCCGCTCCCTCTTACAGCACCTTGGCTTCGGTCTTCAGCTTCTCGACCAGCGTCTTCACATCCGGCACCTTCACGCCGGCTGCGCGCTTCGGCGGCTCGACCACCTTCAGCGTCTTCAGACGCGGCGCGACGTCCACGCCCAGGTCTTCCGGCTTCACGATTTCCAGTGGCTTCTTCTTCGCCTTCATGATGTTCGGCAGCGTCACGTAGCGCGGCTCGTTCAGGCGCAGGTCGGTCGTAATCACCGCCGGCAGCGTCAGCGACAGCGTTTCCGCGCCGCCGTCCACTTCACGCGCGACCGTGGCCTTGCCGTCGGCGACCGTCACCTTCGATGCGAACGTCGCTTGCGGCAGGCCGGCCAGCGCAGCCAGCATCTGGCCGGTCTGGTTCGAATCGTCGTCGATCGCCTGCTTGCCGAGGATCACGAGCGAAGGCTGTTCCTTGTCGACCAGCGCCTTCAGGATCTTCGCGACGGCCAGTGGCTCGACGCTATCGTTCGACTCGACGAGGATCGCGCGATCCGCGCCGATCGCCAGCGCCGTGCGCAGCGTTTCCTGCGCCTGCGTGACGCCAACCGACACGGCGATCACTTCGGTCGCCACGCCCGCTTCCTTCAGGCGCACGGCTTCTTCAACAGAAATTTCATCGAACGGGTTCATCGACATCTTCACGTTCGCGATGTCGACGCCCGATCGATCGGACTTCACGCCGACCTTCACGTTCGCATCGACCACGCGCTTGACGGGTACGATAATCTTCATGAAAAAATCCTTCAGGAATCAGTAGGAACGGGGCAGTTGCAGAACGTGTTCGGCCACGTGCCCCAGAATCATGTTGGTGGAGATCGGCGCGACCTGATACAGGCGCGTTTCGCGGAACTTGCGCTCCACGTCGTATTCGCAGGCAAAGCCGAACCCGCCGTGCGTCTGCAGGCATGCGTTCGCCGCTTCCCAGCTTGCCTTCGCGGCCAGGTACTTGGCCATGTTGGCCTCGACGCCCGCGTTCTGACGCGCGTCGATCTTCTCGCAAGCGCGCCAGCGCATCAGGTTCGCCGCTTCCAGCTCGATGAACGACTCGGCCAGCGGAAACTGGATCCCCTGGTTCTGCCCGATCGGGCGGCCGAACACCTTGCGCTCGACCGCGTAGTCGCGCGCCTTTTCCAGGAACCAGTAGCCGTCGCCGATGCACTCGGCCGCGATCAGCGTGCGCTCGGCGTTCAGGCCGTCGAAGATCACCTTCAGCCCCTTGCCTTCGGTGCCGAGCAGCGCGTCTTCCGGCAGCTCCAGGTTGTCGAAGAACAGCTCGTTGGTCTCGTGGTTGACCATGTTGAGGATGGGGCGCACCGTGAGGCCGTTGCCGATCGCCTTGTCCAGCTCGACGATGAAGCACGACAGGCCGTCGCTCTTCTTCTGCACCTGGTCCAGCGGCGTGGTGCGCGCGAGCAGGATCAGCAGGTCGCTGTGCTGGACGCGCGAGATCCACACCTTCTGGCCGTTGATGACCCAGCGGCCGTCCCTCTTCACGGCGGTGGTCTTGAGCTTGGTGGTGTCGCTGCCCGTGGTGGGCTCGGTCACGCCCATCGACTGCACGCGCAGTTCGCCCGATGCGATGCGCGGCAGATAGCGCTGCTTCTGCGCTTCGGTGCCGCTGAACACGATGGTGTTCATCACGTACATCTGGCCGTGGCACGCGCCCGAATTACCGCCGGAGCGGTTGATCTCTTCCATGATGACCGACGCCTCGGCCATCGACAGGCCGGGACCGTCGTATTCCTGCGGAATCAGCGCGGCCAGCCAGCCGGCCTGGGTGAGGGCGGTGACGAAGGCCTCGGGATAACCGCGCTCCTCGTCGATCTTGCGGTGGTATTCGGCCGGGAACTGGCTGCACAGGCCGCGCACGGCATCGCGGATTTCCTGGTACTGGTCAGGGGCGGAAAAAATGGAGGCGCTCATGGATCCTGTCTCGTCATTGGCATCGGTTAGGTCCATAATAAGTTTTGATGGATCCGTTAAAAAATAGAATTTTCTGATCGATGGATCAGTTTTCGGTATCGAGGACTCTGCGATGGATCTCAAGCAACTGCGCGCCTTCGTCACCGTGGCCGAGACCGGCAACGTCACACGCGCCTCCAGCCTGTTGAATCTCGTGCAGCCCGCGGTGTCGCGCCAGCTGCGCCTGCTCGAGGAGGACATGGGGACGGAGCTGTTCGACCGCAGCCGTCACGGGATGCAGCTCACATCATCGGGCAAGACCATGCTCGAATATGCGCGGCGCATCCTCAACGAGGTGGCGCGGGCCAAGGCCGAGATCCAGCCCACCGACGGGCCGGTCGCCGGCATCGTGAGCATCGGCCTGCTGGCCAGCACGTCGGATCTGCTGGCCACGCGGCTGGCGGGCGAGGTCGCCCGGCGTTACCCGCACATCCGCCTGCGGCTCACGATCGGCTATGCCGGGCACCTGCAGGACTGGCTCGAAGCCGGGGATGTGGATGCCGCGCTGCTGTACGGGCAGAAGGAAACCCCCGCGCTGCATGTCAAGGCGTTGATCGAGGAAAGCCTGTGGGCCGTGGCCGCGCCGTCCGCCGGGCTGTCGCGCAAGCGGCCGGTCGCGCTGTCGCGGGTCGCGAACGAGCCGTTCATCCTGCCGTCCGCCCCGCAGGGCCTGCGCGCGGCGATCGAGCACGCCGCGGCCGAGGCGGACGTGACATTGCGGGTGTTTGCGGAAACCAATGCGCTGAGCGTGCAGAAGGAACTGGTCGCGCAAGGTCATGGCTGGACGATCCTTCCTGCCGTCGCCGTGACGCAGGAGGTCGAGCAGGGCGCCCTGAGCGCGGCGCCGCTGGCCTCGCCGGGGCTCCGGCGCACGATCGTGCTGGCGGCGCCCAGCAGCCGGCAGGCCACCGCGCCGGTGCGCTGCGTAGTCGGCGTGCTGCTTGACTGCGTGAAGACCACGTTCGAACAGGGCCACTGGCCCGATGCGCGCTGGCTCGGCTAAGGCTTGTTCACGCTGATGACGGGCTTGCGCTGGCTGCCAGAAGCGGCTTGTTTCGAATAGGGGGAACGCGCCGCACCCGTGACTGGCGTGAACGGACGCGACGGTCCGTCGATGTCGCGCTCGCCGCGCTTGCCGATGCCGTGCGTGAACGGCCGCAGCACCGCGTGCGCTAGAGCCGCTCCAGCAACTGTCGCCGCATCAGCTTGCCGTTGCTGTTGAACGGCAGCTTGTCGACGGGGATGATGCGCGCGGGGTGCTTGTACGGGGCGAGTTGTTCGCGCAAATACCGGCGCAATGCGCTTTCGTCCAGCAGCCGAGCGGCATCGAGCTCGACGAACGCGACGACAGCCTCGTTGCCGTCCGTTTCCTTTTGCCCGACGACGGCCGAATTCAGGATGCCCGGAAAGCGGTTGAGTGCCTGTTCCACTTCGCCCGGATAAACGTTGAACCCGGAGCGGATGATCATCTCCTTGAGCCGCCCGACGATAAACAGCGCACCGTCGTCGTGCAGTTCGCCCAGGTCCCCCGATGCATACCAGTCGCCATCGCGCATCACGTCGGCCGTGGCCTGCGGGTCGCGAAAATAGCCGGGCATCAGGCCCGTGCCGCGCAGCCAGATTTCACCGCGCTCGCCGGCGGGCAGCGTCCGGCCGCTGGCCGGATCGACGATGCGCAACTCGGCGCCCGGGAACGCGTAGCCCGCGCTGCTGTCGCCGCGTGTTTCGCCGAGGCGGGTCGCGTGCAGCGAGCCCGCGTATTCCGATAGACCGTAGCCGTGATGCAGCGTCTGGCCGAACATCGCCTCGACCCGCTGCTTGAGCGCCATGTCGAGCGGCCCGGCGCCGGCGTAGAGATAGCGCAGGCATGGCGCGTCGGGGCGGACGATGTGGTGTTCCGCGCAATGCCGGAGCAAACGGGAGAACAGCATCGGCGGCCCCTGTACCTGGCTCACGCGCCGGTGCGCAAGCGCGTCGAACAGTTCCGCCGGCTCGAACTGGGGCCGCATTTCCAGTGCCGCGCCGGCGTGCAGCGACGCCAGCAGCACCGTGCCCAGGCCGAAGATATGCGTCATGGGCGCATACGCGTAGACCCGGTCGTCGGGGCCCAGCGCGCGCGATTCGGCCGACACGCGCGCGAAATGCAGCACGCCGCGATGGGTCATCATCACGCCCTTGGGAGCGCCCGTGGTGCCCGACGTGAAGATGATGGCCGCCACGTCGCTGGCCAGCGGTTCGGGTTCGACCCGTGCCGCCGCGCGCACGGCGCTGCGCGTCAGGCCGCTCACGCAGGACGGTCGGGCGCCATGCCGCCCGGCATGCGCGCCGGCCGCAGCCGACACGTCCGACGTGAAATACAGCACGCGCGCGTCGGCCTTGTCGGCGAACGCATCGACCTCGCCCGGCGCCATGCGCGCATTGACGCCGCACGACCATGCGCCGACGCGACTGCATGCGATCAGCAGCGCCGCATGTTCGGGGCAGTTCTCGGCCACTACCAGCACGCGGTCGCCGGGGCGCACACCGTCGGCATGCAACTCGCGTTCGAGCGCATCGGCCAGCGCGCCGATGTCCGCGTAGCTCAGGCTGCGGTCGGGGAGATGGATGAACGGGCGTTCTGGCGCCTCGGACAGCCAGCGATCCAGCAACTCATGAATGCGTGCGGCCATGCTCGATTCTCCTTGTCCCGGGATGCGATGCGCGCACGGCGGCGGCCGTGCGGCTCGCATCGTGCTCAGGCAAAGCGCACCAGGTCGTCCACGCCGGCACGCGTGGTGCGGAACCGGTTGACCGGGTGCGCGTCTTCCGCGTAACCGAACGAGATGCCGCAGATCATGTGCTGGGTATCGTGAATGCCGAAATACTCGCGAACGAAGCGGGCATGGCGGGCCAGCGCGCCCTGCGGGGTGGTGGCCACGCCGTGCGCATAGGCCGCGATCAGGAACGACGAGACGAAACCGCCCGCGTCCACGAGCGCATACGGGCCCAGTTCCGCGGGCACCGTGATGATCGCCACGTGCGGCGCGTCGAACATGCGGAAGTTGCGGAATGCCTGCTCGGCGCTGCGCTCGGCATCCTTCGGGCCGATCCCCAGTGCCGAGTACAGCGCAATGCCCGCGCCGCGCCGGCGTTCGCGGTAAATGCCGTCGTAGCTCGGCGGGAAGGGCAGGTCCGATTCGTTTTCCGGATGCTCGTCGACCCGCTGGATCAGCGCCTGGCGAAAGCGCTCCGTGCTCTCCGGGGTTTCGGTGATGACCAGTTGCCACGGCTGTACGTTGCACCACGAAGCCGAGCGGCCCGCCATGCCGACGATGTCGCGGATCAATTCGAGGTCCAGCGCCTTGTGCTGGTAGGCGCGGCAAGTGGAGCGGCCACTCGTCAGCCGGTCCAGCGCCGCGAGTTCGGGAATGTGCGAAGTCATGTCAGTAGAGTCCTTGCCTGTTGCCCGGCCCGTGCGCTTCGGGGCGTGCGGGTCGCGAGCAGAAAACCGTGGAGGGGCACACGCCGGCGAATGCGCTGGCGGCCGCCGTGCGGCGCGCGACGATATCGGCGGTCATGTGCGCCCGCGTCAGATGAACGTGCCCTGCGCACGCAAGGCGTCGATGCGCGCGTCGGGCAGCCAGTCCTGCAGCGCGGCGATCGCGTTGTCGGTCGTCGGTGCCGCGGGCGGCTCCGGCCGTGCCGCGGGCGTGCGCGAAAAGCGCGGGCCGGGCGCCGGATGCGTCACGCCGTCCAGATCGACGAACGTGCCGCGCGCCTTCACGTGCGGATGGCTCGGCGCTTCGTCGAAGTCGAGCACGGGCGCCACGCATACATCGAGGTGGCCGAGCAATTGCGCCCATTCGTCGCGCGTGCGTTCCCGGAATTTTTCGGCCAGGATCTGCTTGGCTTCGGGCCATTGCGCGCGGTCCATCTGCGTCTGCAGCAGCGGATGGTCCTGCAACCCGAGCTGTTCGAGCAGCAGCCGGTAGAACTTGCCCTCGATGGGGCCGACGCTGACGTACTTGCCGTCGGCGCACGCATAGACCTCGTAGAACGGCGCGCCGGTGTCGAGCAGGTTCGTGCCGCGCGCCTTGTCGAGCATGCCGGCCGCATGCAGGCCCATCGTCACCGTCATGATGGAGGCCACGCCGTCCACCATCGCGGCGTCCACCACCTGGCCCTGGCCGGAACCCCGTGCTTCGAGGATGCCCGCGAGCAGCCCGAAGGCCAGGTACAGCGAGCCGCCCGCGTAGTCGCCGAGCACGTTGAGCGGCGGCGTCGGAGCCTGCCCGGCGCGGCCCATCGCATGCAGCGCGCCGGTGACGGAAATGTAGTTCAGGTCGTGTCCGGCCACCTGCGACAGCGGGCCGTCCTGCCCCCATCCGGTCACGCGGCCATAGACGAGGCGCGGGTTGCGCGCCAGGCACGGTTCGGGGCCGAGGCCCAGGCGCTCCATCACGCCGGGGCGAAAGCCCTCGATCAGCCCGTCGGCCTGCGCCATCAGTTCCAGCACCATCTCGACGGCGGCGGGATCTTTCAGGTCGACGCGGACGGACTTGCGATTGCGCAGGCCCAGATCGAATTCCACGGGGCGCGGCGCACCGAGCCCCGAAGGCTCCTTGCGGTCCACGCGGATGACGGTCGCGCCCAGATCGGCCAGGAACATGGCGGCCAGCGGCCCGGGGCCGATGCCCGCGATCTCGACGATCCGGATGCCCGCAAGCGGGCCGCGACGGGAGGGTGCAGCGGACATGGTCAGATCACTCCCTGGTCGCGCAGTTGTTGCAGGCGATCCTCGGGCAGCTTGAGCAGCCCCCGGTAGATCTCGTCGTTGGCGGCGCCGAGCTCCTGCGCGGGCTGGTCGAACTGCACAGGCGTCTGCGACAGCTTGATCGGCAGGCCCATGCCCATTGCGTCGACGTCGGCCAGCCCCGGGTGCTCCAGTTTCACCACGGCACCGCGTGCCTGCAGCACCGGATCCTTGAGCACGTCGAGCGGCGAGCGGACGGCGGCGGCCGGCACGCCGCGCTTGACCTGCAGTTCGGCGATGACTTCCTCGGTGCTGTGCTGGCGGGTCCATTCCTCGATGATCGCGTTGATCTCGGCCGCATGCTTCATGCGCGGGCCGCGCGTCGCGTAGCGCGGATCCGTGGCGATCTCGGGCCGGCCCACGGCTTCCATCAGGTTCTGGAACCAGTCGGGCTGAAAGGCCACCATCGCCACGTAGCCGTCGCGCGTGCCGTAGACGCCGAACGGCACCAGGCGATCCTGGAAGTTGCCCGAGCGCTTCGCGTAGCCGTGCTTGAGGAACACGTCGAAATGCTCCTCTGCCACCAGCGACGCGAGGCAATCGAGCATCGACACCTGCACGCACTGGCCGACGCCGGTGCGGCCGCGATGAATCAGCGCGGCGAGGATGCCGTTGACGGCGTACAGCGGCGCGATCAGGTCGGCGATCGGCAGGCCCGAGCGGGTCGGCGGGCCGTCGGCGAAACCGGTCACGTCCATGATTCCCGACAGCGCCTGGACGATGATGTCCATGCCTTTCAGGTTCTTGTACGGGCTCGGCTCGCCGAACGCCTTGATCGACGCATAGACGATCTTCGGATTGACCTCGCGCACGCTCTCATAGTCCACGCCCAGGCGCGCCGTGACGCCCTCGCTGGCGTTTTCGATGATGACGTCGGACTCTTTGACCAGCTCCATGAACAGCGCCTTGCCCGGTTCGGACTTCAGGTCGAGCGTGATGCTTTTCTTGTTGCGCGCGCGATTGAGGACGGTCAGCGACACCTCGTCATCGCCCTTGACGCCGAAGTGGACGCCGTTCTTGCCGACATAAGGGGGATTGTTGCGCGCGATGTCACCTCCGCCGGGCGATTCGACGCGAATGACCTCGGCGCCCATGCCACCCAGCAACAGCGATCCGTAGGGGCCGGCCAGGGCCACGGTCAGGTCGAGCACTCGGATACCTTCCAACGGTCTTGCAGCTGACATGCTTGTCTCCTGAAACTGCTGTGCTGCCGGTGCGCGGCCCGCATGCGCCGGGCACGGCTCGCAGACAGTTCTTTATGCCTGTTCGATGGCCGACGTTTCCCGCACGGGAAACGTCGGCGGATTGCCGGGGTCAGTACGATTTCGGCAACCCGAGCTTGCGCTCTGCAATGTTCGACAGGATGAGTTGCGGGGTGACAGGGGCAATGTAGCCGATCCACGCTTCGCGCATGAACCGCTCGACGTGATACTCCTTCGCGTAGCCGAAGCCGCCGTGCGTGAGGATCGAGGTCTGGCACGCATTCATGCACGCCTCGGACGCCAGCAGCTTCGCCGCATTCGCCTCCGACCCGCACGGAAGCCCCCGGTCGTACAGGTCCGCCGCCGCGAAGATCATGTGGTTCGCGGCTTCCAGCTCCGCCCAGTTGCGCGCCAGCGGATGCTGCACGCCCTGGTTCTGGCCGATCGGGCGGCCGAACACGACGCGCTCCTTCGCGTATTGCGTCGCGAGGTTGAGCACCGCGCGGCCGATGCCGACCTGCTCGACGGCCACCAGCACGCGCTCGGCGTTCATGCCGTGGAAGATATAGCTCAGGCCCTTGCCTTCCTCGCCGATCAGCTCGTCCTTCGACACCGGCAGATCGTCGATGAAGAGTTCGTTGGTGTCGACCGCCGCGCGGCCGAGCTTGTCGATCTCGCGGATGTCGACATACTTGCGGTCGAGCTTCGTGTAGAACAGGCTCAGCCCTTCGCTGTGCTTCTTGACCTGCTCGATCGGCGTGGTGCGCGCGAGGATCAGCATGTGATCGGCAACCTGCGCGGTCGAGATGAAGACCTTCTTGCCCGAGATCAGGTAATTGCCGTCGGGCTGCTTCTTCGCCACGACCTTGAGCTTCGTGGTGTCGAGGCCGGTATCCGGCTCGGTGACCGCGAAACACGCCTTGTGCTCGCCGCGCGAGAACGGCGGCAGCCATGCCTGCTTCTGCGCTTCCGTGCCGAAATGCACGACCGGCGCCAAGCCGAAGATGTTCATGTGGATGGTCGACGCGGCCGCCTGGCCGCCGCATTCGGCCACCGCGCGCATGAACAGCGCTGCTTCCGTCACGCCCAGGTTCGCACCGCCCACGTCCTCCGGCATGCAGATGCCGAGCCATCCGCCGCTCGCGACCGCGTTGAAGAACTCGTGCGGGAATTCGTGGTTCTTGTCCTTGTTGCGCCAGTATTCGAGCGGAAAATCCGCGCAGATTTTCTGCGCCGCATCGACGATCGCCTGCTGGTCGGCACTGAGTTGGTAGTCCATTTCGTGATCTCCTGCAGGGGGCATCAAGCCTTGTCGGCGGGGCGCAGCATCATCAGGCCGGTGCGTACGGCGGTGCACACGATCTCGTCGCGCTGGTTCTTCGCCACGTGCTTGAAGGTGACGATGCCTGAATCCGGGCGGCTTTTCGACTGGCGCGATTCGAGGATCTCGGTCTCGACGCGGATCGTGTCGCCATGGAAGGTGGGCTTCGGGAAAGCGATCTCGCCGAAGCCGAGGTTGCCCAGCGTCGTGCCGAGCGTGGTCTCGTACACGGTGATGCCGGCCACCAGCGCAAGCAGGAACATGCTGTTCACGAGGCGCTGGCCGTACATCGTGTTCTTGCTGTATTCCGCGTCGATATGCAGCGGCGCGCAGTTGTAGGTCATGGCCGAGAACAGGATGTTGTCGGTCTCGGTCACCGTGCGGCGGATTGCATGTTCGATCACCATGCCGGGCTTGAGTTCTTCGAAGTAAAGGCCTGCCATTTTCTGTCTCCTGGAGTGTTCGGGGGCGATCAGTCGTTGAACGACTGCGCGAGCGCGATGATTTCGCGGGCCGTTTTCGCGTGGGCGATGTCGATGTGCTCGCCGTCATAGATGCACGATGCGCGGCCTTCCGCCTGGGCCTTGTCCAGTGCGTCGATCATGCCCTGGTAGAACGCCACTTCCTCTTCGGTGGGGCTGTAGGTCCGGTTGACGATCTCGACGTTCGACGGATGCAGCACCAGTTCGCCGCTCATGCCGAGCTGGCGGTCGTTCGCGGACGAGACCTTGAGACCGTCGAGGTCGTGCACCTGCTGCCAGACGCCGCCGATCGGCAGCTTGCCGGCTGCGCGCGCGGCCATCACGATGCGCGACTTCAGGAATTGGGTTTCGCGGCCTTCGAGCGACCAGACGGTCTTGAGTGCGCGCGCCACGTCCGCGTTCTTGGCCGTCGCGCCGACGATCGCCGGCACGCGCTCGTGCTGTGCGATTTCATACGCGAGTTGCAGCGAGCGGGCGGTTTCCAGCAGCGGGATCACCTTGGTGTGACCGACCTCGACGCCGGCGCGGTACTCGGCTTCGGCCAGCATCGACGAAACGGTGTGGATGTCTTCCGGGCCGCAAGGCTTGGAAATCACGATGCCCTCGACCACCGGGTTCACGATGGCCAGGATGTCGTCGAAGTCGTACAGGTGCGCGCTGCGGTTGATGCGCACCCAGATTCGCTGCTTCTGCTCGGCGAGCCACGCGAGCTTGGACTTGACGATCTCGCGGGCCTCGGCTTTCTGGGCCGGCGGCACGCTGTCTTCGAGATCGAGGATCAGCGCATCGGCTTTCGATTGGACGGACTTCTCGATCCAGGTCGGCTTGTTGCCCGGAACGAAAAGGAAGGAACGGATCGGTTTCATCTGCGTCGTCATGACTGTCTCGGCCTGTTGATGGGGGCACCTGTTTTATCGTTAGGCTTTACCTAACAACTGGTAGTTAGTTTGATACTCAAATGCCGGGACCGTCATTGGGGTTTATACCGAGGGAGACGGAATCGGGAAGCGGGAGGGCGCGCCGGCTTCGGGTTCGCAGTCGGCGTAAGGCGTGCGGTGCGTGCGGATGGGGTGGTGGTTATGGGGACGGCGGGCTCACGCCGGAGAAAAACATGGTGCAAAGCTGGTCGGCGATCCGCTCCAGCGAGCCTTTCCGGGGATTGAACCAGGACTGGATGGAATTGATGCCGCCCAGGATGTGGACCCGCGCGAGGTGGATGTCCACGTCTTCGCGCAGCTTGCCCGCGGCCCGCAAGTCTTCCAGCAGCCCGTTCCAGAGCGTCTGGTGATGCTCGCGCCGGATGACCTGCCGCTCGCGAATCGTGTCGGGCAACTGGCCCAGCAGCCGGCTGTGCGCAACGGCGAAATCGCCATGCATCACGAGGCCCAGCATCTGTCCCAGTACGGCGGCCCGGAAACGCTGTTCAGCCGTCGCGCCGGGGCCGAGCGCATCGAGGCGCTCGTTCAGGTGATGGACGATGCGTTCGGCGCCTTGCTCCATCACCGCCTCGACCAGTTCTTCCTTCGACGCGAAATGGTAGTAGATGCTGGCCGCCTCGATGCCGGCCAGATCGGCGATGTTGCGCATGGTCGTGGCCGAATAGCCCTGAGTCCCGAACGTGCGGGCGGCGAACCGGATCAGCGTGTCGCGGGTCTCGCACGCATTCGCGGAGTTCGATTTCTGTCGCTTGGCCATGTCCTGGTGTGATCGGGCAGAGTGAATCATGTCGTCATACTAACAGGCGTTAGGCTGGCATCGAGGAAGCTGTTGCAACGACGCGAACGAATCGCTCCCTGGGAGGCGATCCGTTCGTTGTCCATCGTTTGTCGGCAGGTGCGGCACTGTATCCGCCGGACGTGTGCAGTCTTACAGCGTGGTGCGGAAGAACGGCGCCAGCACGGAGACGGCTTCGTCGACGTACTGCGGGACGTCATACAGCGACATGTGGTTCGCGCCTTCGACCACGTGGAAGCGCTTGTCGGCGCTGGCGGCGCGTGCGAACAGATCGTCGCTCATCCACTTGCTGCCCGCGACGCTGCCGGCCACGATCTGCAGCGGCTGGGTGAGGAACGCCTCCGCCTTGTTATATGCGTCGTACGTGATGATCTGGTTGAGGCTGCGGGCGGTCATGAAGCCGGGCGCGTTCGGGTGCTCGCAGCGCGGCGTATGGTAGTACTCCCACGCTTCTTCCAGTTCCTTGTTCGGCGCGTCTTCCTTGCGCATCGGCGCGAGCGGCAGCGTGGCCGGTTGCGCGCCGGACGCATCGCTGGTGCGCGCCTGCGAACCGTGCGCGACGTACGGGATCGCATCGGTATCCTTGACGGTGTTTTCCCAGCCGTTGCGGAACATCGAACCGATGTTGACCGCGCTCACGGTGCCGAGCGCCTTGATGCGGCGATCGTTGATGGCCGCGTTGGCCGCATAGCCGCTGCCCGCGCAGATCCCCATCGCGCCGATCCGGTCGGCATCGACATACGGCAGCGTGGTCAGGTAGTCCACCACCGCGCTGACGTCTTCGGTGCGGATATACGGATTTTCGAGCTGGCGCGGTTCGCCCGTGCTTTCGCCCTGATACGACGCGTCGAACGCGATCGCGACGAGACCGTGCTCGGCCAGCTTCTTCGCATACAGTCCGGCCGTCTGTTCCTTCACGCCGCCGCCGGGGTGTGCGACGACTACCGTCGGGTACTGGGTGCGCTCGTCGAAACCGGCCGGGAAGTAGATTGCCGCGGCAAGCGTGACGCCCTGGCCGTTCAGGTTCTTGAAGTTGACTTTCTGCATGATCGGTAACTCCTGTGGTGGATGGCAGTGCAGTAACGTGAAGCCATCATAGGCAGGAAATTGATTCGGATATACGGTCTAAAGACAACTTCAGTGTTAAGTGTGAATTTACAGAAGCGCGGGTACCTTGCCGCACTTCGCGTTGTCTTGTGGATGGGCGTGGATGGATGGTTCCCGGATTTCATGACATGTCGGGAAGCTCGGCAACATGGCGCCGAGGGCTGGGGCCGTCCGCGTCGAGAAACAACCGCTTGACGCTTCACAAGCCAGCGTCACCCGCGCGTCGCTTCGGGAGCGGCCCTCGCGAGGTGTTTGCGAATCAACCGCGTTCCCGCGTCCTGCGTTTTACCCACATGCGGCCGGGTGGCTCGAAGTACGTGCCGAACCGCACGAGTCCGGCCTTCTTCAGATGGCACGTCATCTCAAAGCTCACCAGCACGCCCGGATCGTCGTTCTCGAGGATGGCGACGTCGATCGAGCGGATGCGCGGCTCGTATTTCAAGAGGGTTGCTTCCATCTGCTGCTCGAGCATGTGGGCTGACGCGGGCAGTGCCTTGTAGATGTTCGTCAGGTCCGGCAGGCCGTAGTCGGGGAGGTGCTTGAGCGAGCCGGCGCGCGTGTTCAGGATGCGTTGCACGTTCTGCTGCACGCTCATGCATTCGAGCGTTCGATCATCGTAGGCGTCGAGCGGTTCACCCGCGATCTGGCCGAGCAGCATGTCGTAGAGAGAGGGGCCTGCCTGCATATTCTTTCTCTGTCCGTTACGCTGTAACGGATGCGGGTTCTGTCCGGCCGGCCGTAATGTCATCCCGATCGATGAAATCAATCGTCAGGTTACCCTCGGCCGAGCTCGACAATACGATCGTCGCGGGCGCGGTGCCGGCCGCCATGCGCGCGAGCAATTCGCGAGACATGGTGGGCAGGATACGCTGGTTGAGGAACGCATCGACGTTGCGCGCACCGGATTCGCGCGCGAGGCAAAGCTCGGCCATCGCGTCAATCAGCGAATCGTCGCACGCCAGCACGACGTCGTGCTGCCGACGCAGGCGGTCGGCGACCTTCGCCAGTTTGAGCCTCACGATCGATGCGAGCGCGTCGGCGTCGAGCGGCCGGTAGATGAGCGTCTGGAAGCGCGCGAGCAGGGCGGGCTGGAAGTGCGCGACAAGCTGCGGATGAATGGCGTCGAGCAGTTCGGCTTGCGAGATTGCCGGAGTGTCGGCGGTGATCTCGTCGATCCGGGCACTGCCGAGATTGGCGGTCATCAGGATTACGCAATTCCGGAAATCGATTTCTCGCCCCTCGCCGTCGCGCATCGTGCCGCGGTCGAATACCTGATAGAACGTGTCGAGCACGTCGCGATGGGCCTTCTCGACTTCATCGAGCAGCACGACACTGTACGGGCGCTGCCGAACGGCTTCGGTCAGGATGCCGCCGCGGCCG
Organism: Burkholderia pyrrocinia; assembly: GCF_003330765.1. Lineage (NCBI taxonomy): Bacteria > Pseudomonadati > Pseudomonadota > Betaproteobacteria > Burkholderiales > Burkholderiaceae > Burkholderia > Burkholderia pyrrocinia. The sequence goes on from NZ_CP024903.1 coordinate 617,269, forward strand.
TAGCCGACGTAGCCGGGGGGCGAGCCCTTCAATTGCGAGACCGTATGCGATTCCTGATATTCCGACATATTGATCGTCGTGAGCGCCGCCTCTCCGCCGAACAGCAGGTCGGCCAGGGCCAGCGCCGTTTCGGTCTTGCCGACGCCCGATGTTCCCGCGAGCAGGAATACGCCGAGAGGCGCATGTTCGTTCTTGAGGCCGGCTTTCGCGGTGCGCAGATTCTCCGCGAGTGCGGCCAGGGCGTCGTCTTGTGCAACGACGCGCGTTGCCAGTTGCTGTTCGAGGGTCAGCAGGCGCTGCAGTTCGTCTTCCATCAGGTTGCCGACCGGTACCCCTGTCCATTCCGCGACCACGCGCGCGATTGCCGAGGCGTCGACATCCACGAAGACCAACGGCGTCTTGCCTTGCCGGTCGGCCAGCTCGCGTCTGGCCTCGTCGAGCGGGGCGCGGTCGGGCGTCGGCGTGCCTTCGTCGATTGCGGCGCGATGCCGGCGGACGAGCTGGACCAGTTCGAGTTCGCTGACATAGCGTGCCTGCAGGTTTGTCAGGACGCTGCGCGCGTCGGTCAACGTGTTTTCCAGCGCTGCGCGCCGGGTCGCGACATTGTCGATGCCGGCCTGCGCGTCCGCGTCGAGCATCGCCTGTTCCAGTTCGAGTGCGGAGACTGCGGCGCGCGCACGCTGCAGTTCCGCCGGTGGCGATTCCAACCCCATGCGAACGCGTGCAGCGGCCGTGTCGATCAGGTCGACCGCCTTGTCCGGCAGTTGCCGTGCGGGAATATAGCGGCGCGACAGCCTGACGGCGGCGGCGAGCGCTTCGTCACGGATGTGCACGTTGTGGTACTGCGCATAGCGGCTCTTCAGGCCCCGCAGCATCAGGCAGGCCGCTTCGTCGTCGGGCTCGTCGACCTTGATGATCTGGAAGCGCCGCTCGAGCGCCGCGTCGCGCTCGAAGAATTCCTTGTACTCCGACCACGTGGTAGCAGCGATCGTGCGCAGTTCG